>JANYAD010000200.1 GCA_025355165.1 Gammaproteobacteria bacterium
CTGAGGGGTCGATGGACGCGGGCAATATGCTTAAACCCGCGCTCGCGCGCGGCGAGCTGCATTGCGTGGGTGCCACGACCCTGGACGAATACCGCAAGTACATCGAAAAGGATGCCGCGCTCGAGCGTCGCTTTCAGAAAGTGCTGGTGGAAGAGCCTTCAGTGGAAGACACCATTGCAATACTGCGCGGTTTGAAGGAGCGTTATGAAGTCCACCATGGCGTGGAAATCACCGATCCCGCCATCGTTGCCGCGGCGACTCTATCGCACCGTTACATCGCCGATCGGCAGCTGCCGGACAAGGCGATCGACTTGATCGATGAGGCCGGATCGCTGATCCGCATGGAAATCGATTCCAAGCCCGAGGCGCTCGACAGGCTGGATCGTCGCATCATTCAGCTCAAGATCGAACGCGAGGCGCTTAAAAAGGAAACCGACGAGGCATCTCGCAAGCGCCTAGGCTTGCTCAACGAGACTCTGGCCGCGTTGGAGAAGGAATACTCGGATCTCGAGGAAATTTGGAAGGCTGAAAAGGCCGTGGTGCAGGGCGCAGCTCATATCAAGGAGGAATTGGAGCGGGCACGGCAGGACCTCGATACGGCACGGCGGGCGCAGGATTTGGCGCGCATGTCGGAACTTCAATACGGCCGCATTCCCGAGCTGGAACAGAAATTGGCCAAAGCACTGGAAGTTGAACAGAAGCCGAACCAGTTGGTGCGCAACGCCGTGACCGAAGTGGAAGTCGCCGAGATCGTTTCCAAGTGGACCGGGATCCCGGTGTCGCGCATGCTCGAGGGGGAGCGCGAGAAGTTGCTGCGCATGGAAGAGGTCTTGAGCAAGCGTGTGGTGGGGCAGCCTGAAGCGGTAACAGCGGTGTCCGATGCGATCCGGCGCTCGCGTGCCGGACTCGCGGATCCGAATCGGCCGAGCGGCTCGTTCATGTTCCTCGGGCCCACAGGCGTGGGCAAGACCGAGCTTTGCAAAGCTTTGGCGGAATTCATGTTCGACACCCAAGAGTCGTTGGTGCGCATCGATATGTCGGAGTTCATGGAGAAGCATTCGGTCGCACGCCTGATTGGCGCGCCCCCGGGATACGTGGGTTACGAGGAAGGTGGATACCTGACCGAGGCGGTCCGCCGGCGCCCATATTGCGTCATTCTGCTCGATGAAATCGAAAAGGCGCATCCCGATGTGTTCAACGTGTTGTTGCAGGTGTTGGACGATGGGCGTCTCACCGATGGCCAGGGACGCACAGTGGATTTTCGCAACGCCGTTGTGATCATGACCTCGAACTTGGGCAGCCAGGTTATCCAAGAACTCTCCGGAGAGGCGAACTACGACAAGATGAAAGAAGCCGTCATGCAGGTGGTGACGCAGCATTTTCGCCCGGAATTCATCAATCGCGTCGATGATATCGTCGTGTTCCATTCATTGGGCCGCGAACAGATTCGCGCTATTGTCGACATCCAATTGGCCCGCCTGCGCCAGCGGCTCTCCGAGCGCGACATCACCCTGCGCTTGGACGAGGATGCGCGCGATAAGATAGGCGAGGCGGGTTTCGATACGGTGTACGGTGCGCGGCCTTTGAAGCGCGCCATTCAATCGCAGATCGAAAACCCCTTGGCGCAGCGAATCCTCAAAGGCGATTTCCTTCCCGGCGACCGCGTGATCGTGAAGCTCAAGCGCGATCAACTGGTGTTCGAGAAGGAACGTCTGCACTAGCGCGCTATACTTCGCGGCGCGACTCCCTTCCAGAGGAAATCCATGCCTTTCTACGAATATCAGTGCAAGAGCTGCGGCCACGAGCTGGAGGCCATGCAGAAAGTCAGCGATGCGCCGCTGAAGAAGTGCCCCCATTGCGGAAAGTCGCAGCTGCAGCGCCTCATGTCGGCGCCGGTCTTTAGGCTCAAAGGCGGCGGCTGGTACGAGACCGATTTTAAGGGGGACAAGGATAACCAGCGCAATCTGGCCGATCGTCCCGAGGAGGCGCCGAAAGAGTCCAAGGACACGGACGCCAAGGTCAAGGAGGACACCAAGGATACGAAGGAGGCCAAAACCGATGCCAAGGCCTCGGATCCGTCACCTGCGAAAGAGACGCCTCCGCCAAAGCAAAAGTCAGCAGAAAGCCCGTCGGAGAAATCCTCAGAAAGCAGTGCTGTTAAAAAGCCCGCTGCCAGCAAGAGCGCGTCGCGGGGCGGTCAACCAAAGAAAAAGCCGATCAAGCTGAAACGGCGCTGATCGCAGGCTTGCATCAATGCGCGTATCGATTGCGGTCTTGCATGCACGCGGATCAAGGTAAGCAGCCGCGATGTTCCTGAAAAGGTTGGCGACGAGCTGGCTGCTCGCGCAACGTCGCGGGGTAAAATCGCTGCAGCAATGCCTGCGTATGGAGTAAAGAAAAATAGCTTCTTGGCCATCGGTAGACGCCTGGCCATAACAGTGCGCGAAAAAAAAGCGGTGACGCAGACTCGGGTCCACTTGCCCGAATGCCCCTCAAGCCTTAGCATCGCGCCCTTCCCCTTTTGTTGGTTATTTTTGCTTATGCGCACTCATTATTGCGGGCGGGTCGACGAGACGCTAATCGGCCAGGTCGTGACCGTGGCCGGTTGGGCGCAGCGCCGGCGCGATCACGGCGGTGTCATTTTCGTGGATTTGCGCGATCGCGAGGGGTTGCTGCAAGTGGTCTTCGACCCTGACCGAGCCGAGATTTTCGCGTCGGCGGAGCGCGTGCGCAACGAGTACGTGCTCAAAGTGACTGGATTGGTCCGCGCGCGGCCCCGGGGTACGGCAAATTCCAATTTGAAATCCGGCCAAGTCGAATTGTTATGCCAGGAGCTGGAGATTTTGAATCGTTCAGAGCCACTGCCGTTCCAACTCGATGAAACGGTGAGCGAGGAAGTGCGACTGCGCTTCCGATATTTGGATCTGCGCCGCGAAGAAATGCGCGAGCGACTGTTGTTGCGGCATCGGATTACGCGCGCCATGCGTCAGTATCTTGATGAGGCGGGGTTCATCGACATCGAGACGCCCATGCTATCCAAGGCCACGCCTGAAGGCGCCCGCGACTATTTGGTGCCCAGCCGCACGCACGCGGGGAAATTCTTTGCCTTGCCGCAGTCGCCGCAGATCTATAAACAGCTGCTGATGATTTCCGGATTCGACCGTTACTATCAGATCGTGCGCTGCTTCCGCGACGAAGACTTGCGTGCCGATCGCCAGCCCGAATTTACGCAGCTCGACATCGAAACCTCCTTCCTCGATCAAGGTGAAATTCAGCGGCTCATGGAAGGCTTGGTGCATCACCTGTTCAAACAAGTCATGGGAATTGAATTGCCGAGCCCCATGCCGCGGATGAGCTATGCGGAGGCAATGCGCCGTTACGGGTCCGACAAGCCTGACTTGCGCGTGCCGCTGGAATTGGTCGATGTCGCAGACCTGGTCAAGGGTTGCGATTTCAAAGTGTTCGCCGGACCCGCCGCCGATCCTCGCGGCCGGGTTGCCGCGCTCTGCGTTCCTCAGGGCGGCAAACTCACCCGCAAGGAAATTGATGACTACAGCGCCTACGTCGCTCGATACGGCGCGAAAGGTCTGGCGTACGTCAAGGTCAATGAGCTTGGAAAGGGCCGCGACGGGTTGCAGTCCCCGATACTGAAGTTTTTGAGCGATGAAGCGATTGACGGCATCATGCAGCGCGTTGCTGCCAAAGACGGAGACCTGATTTTCTTCGGCGCGGATACCGCCAAGGTGGTCAGCGACGCATTGGGCGCGCTGCGCCTCAAGGTTGGACAGGACTTGAAAATGCTCGCGCCGGGCTGGCGGCCGCTGTGGGTGGTGGATTTCCCCATGTTCGAGTGGGACGCGGATGCGAAGCGCTGGCAGGCCATGCACCATCCCTTTACCAGCCCGGCGAACTTGGACTATGCGGCGCTGGCCGCGAGTCCCGGCGAGGCTACCGCCAAGGCATACGATATGGTGTTAAACGGCTCCGAGATCGGCGGCGGGTCGGTGCGTATACACCATCAGGAGCTCCAATCCGTGGTTTTTGACCTCTTAGGCATCAGCGCCGAAGAAGCACGGCAGAAATTCGGATTTCTACTCGATGCCCTGAAGTTTGGAGCCCCGCCGCACGGCGGCATCGCCTTTGGTCTCGACCGGCTGGCGATGTTGATGGCCGGGGCCGATAGCATTCGCGATGTGATCGCTTTCCCCAAGACCCAGACCGCGGCGGATCTGCTCATGGATGCGCCGACCGAAGTCAGCGAATCGCAGCTCAAGGAGCTGCACATTCGCGTGCGTACTGCGCCCAAGATCGATTGACCCTTGCAGCCATTTCGCCGCCCCGAATCCGTCTTGATCGTGATTTACACGGAGAACGGCGAATTTTTACTGCTCGAGCGGCGCCGGCCTCCCGGATTTTGGCAATCGGTGACCGGAAGTCTGGAGTGGGGAGAACTCGCGGATGGGGCGGCCCGGCGTGAGGTCATCGAGGAGACCGGCATCACCCAAGGCGTGCTGGTGAATTTGCAATGGACGCAGGTGTACGAAATCCTGCCTTCCTTCGGCAAAGTGTACGCTCCGGGGATAACGCTCAATCTCGAACACGCTTTTTCACTGCGGCTGCTGCATCAAGTACCCGTGACGTTGAGCGATTCGGAACATGTCCGGTATCGTTGGGTCTGTGCCACCGAGGCTCTCGAAACGGCATCCTCGAGCACGAATCGCGCGGTGATCGCTGAGCTGCGCCTTTAAGAGGGATTGAGAGGTTGAGCATCATGGCGGTGTATGTGCACGGCCTTTGGCTCACCGGCCTCGAGGGTGGGATTCTGCGCAAGCGCCTGGCCAAGAGTTTAAATGCCGACACGCGGGCATTCTCCTATGCCTCGGTGAAATCCGGCATCAGCGCCAACGCGCAGGATCTGGCAAAATTTTTGAGGGATTTGCGCGCGGATACCTTGCACCTGGTGGGCCACAGCCTGGGTGGTTTGGTCATTTTGAAACTGTTCGAAAGCGGCGCGGGGGATGAATTGCCCCCCGGACGAATCGTGCTCCTCGGATCGCCCCTCAAGGGGAGCCAGGCTGCACGGAATTTGGCGCGCTTACCCTTCGGCAAGCACATTCTCGGACGAAGCGTGCACGAGGAATTGCTGAGCCCCCGAGAACGGCGTTGGAACGGCGCGAGGGACTTAGGTGTCATCGCCGGCAGCTTGAGCCTGGGATTGGGACGCCTGGTCGGCACGCACGGCGCGCCGAGCGATGGAACTATTTTCGTCGAGGAGACCCGCCTCGCCGGCATCTCACAGCACTTGATCTTGAAGGTCAGTCACGCAGGATTGCCCTTTTCCACCGTCGTCGCGCGCCACACGGCAGCGTTCTTAAACTGCGGGAACTTCATGCCTTAGTGATGCTGGTTCTCATCGAGGCTCTTCAAGCGGAACAACAAATCCAAGGCATCGCGCGGGCTCAACGCATCTGGATCGATAGCGCGCAGCGCGCGAAGAGCCGCGGATTCCGCAACGGGCGCCGAGCTGGGCGCAGGCGCAAAGAGCGGCAACTCACCTTGGGGTGAGTTGTAACTTCGCAGCGCGTCCCGCTCGCGCTCTAGCTCCGTCAAGTAGCGCCGCGCTTGTGCCGTTACCGATTCGGGAATTCCGGCCAGCGCTGCGACTTGCAGGCCATAACTTTGATTCGCGGGGCCCTCCTTCACGCTGTGCAGAAATATGAGCCGATCGCCGTGTTCGACCGCCTCCACATGCACATTCACCACCCCGGCCGTCTCCGCCGCAAGACTGGTCAGTTCGAAGTAATGCGTCGCAAACAAGGTCATGGCGCGGATTTTGGTGGCGATGAAGGCGGCGCACGCCCAAGCGAGTGACAGCCCGTCGAAGGTGCTCGTGCCCCGACCTACCTCGTCCATGAGCACCAGGCTGTGATCGGTGGCGTTATTTAAGATATTGGCCGTTTCCGTCATTTCCAGCATGAAGGTCGACCGGCCCCCCGCCAGATCATCGGATGCGCCGATGCGCGTGAAGATCCGATCGAGCGGACCCAGCACCGCGCGGCGAGCCGGCACGAAGCATCCGATGTGTGCCAGGATCACGATGAGTGCGCTCTGACGCATGTACGTGCTCTTGCCGCCCATGTTGGGTCCCGTAATGATGAGCATTCGGCGTGTGTCATCGAAGCGCAGATCATTCGGTATGAAGGGTTCTCGGCTGGCACGCTCGACCACGGGGTGTCTTCCGCCCTCGATCAACAGCATGGGCTCGTCAACCAGTTCCGGCTGGATGCATTGAAGTGCGGTGGCGCGCTCCGCGAAACAACTGAGCACATCGATCTGCGCAAGCGCGCTGGCTGTAGCCTGCAAGGCCGGCAAGGTTGCACACAATTGCTCGAGCAGCGCCTCGTACAAGGCCTTCTCCCACGACTGCGCACGATCGCGCGCCCCCAACACCTTGTCCTCGAAGCATTTCAATTCGGGGGTGATGAAGCGTTCCGACGATTTGACTGTTTGCCGGCGCAGGTACTCGGCCGGGACCCTGTCGGCTTGACTGCGATTCACCTCGATGAAAAAGCCTTGTACCCGATTGAATCCGAGCTTAAGACTGGACAGGCCGCTGCGCTCGCGCTCCCGCTGCTCGAGCTCCACCAGGAATTTTTCGGTGTTGCCGCCAAGAGCGCGCAATTCGTCGAGCTGCGCATCGTAGCCTTCGGCGATTACGCCGCCATCCCTGACATAGTGAGGCGGGGCTTCGGCGATGGCGCGTTGGAGCAGCGCGTACTCGAGGTGGTGGTCGCTCAAATCCGCGCCCAGCTGCTGCAGCAGGGGCGAGTGCGCCGCGCCGACCAAATGGCGCAGCGCGGGCAGGGCGCCAAGGGAAGTGCGCAACTGTACGAGATCGCGCGGCCGCGCGGAACGCAGCGCAATTCTCGACAAGATTCTTTCAAGATCTCCCACGGCTCGAAGCGCATCCGCAATCGGTGCATGTCCGCCTTGATCGATCAATGTTGCGACCGCGTGATAGCGCGCCCGCAACGTGCCGTGATCGCGTAGCGGCCGGTGCAGCCAGCGACGCAGCATCCGCGCTCCCATCGCTGTCGCGGTGCGATCGAAAACACCGGCCAGGGTCAGATCAGGCATCCCTGATATGCTTTCATCGAGCTCCAGATTGCGGCGCGTCGCAGGGTCCATGAGCAGGGCCGCATCGCGCTCCTCGGTCGTAATCGACAACAAGTGCGGCAGTGCAGATTTTTGCGTCTCACGGACATAGGCAAGCAATGCCCCCGCCGCGGCAATGGCCAGCGGTTTATCGGCGCAACCGTAGCCCGCCAGATCGCGGGTGCGAAATTGCTCGGTGAGCGCACGCTTCGCAGAATCCAAGTCGAAATGCCACGGCGCCCGATTGCGCCAGGGACGCTCTTCGCTGATCGCCGAGCGGCCAAGCGCGGGCTGCGCGCCATCCGGAGCGAGAATTTCCGCAGGGCGCAGCCGTTCGACTTCTGCCTCGAGGGCCGCGAGGCTGGAAAGCTCCATGACTGTGAAGCGACCGGCCGATAAGTCGAGCCAGGCGAGTCCGTAGCAATCTGACTTGCCGCAGACGCTGGCCAGAACATTATCGCGCCGCTCGTCGAGCAGTGCCTCATCGGTGATCGTGCCGGGAGTGACAATGCGCACCACCTCCCGGTCCATCGGACCTTTGGTCTTGCCTGGGTCGCCGCGCTGCTCGCAAATGGCAACCGATTCGCCTTTGCGCACCAATTTGGCCAAGTAGCTATCGAGGGTGACAGCCGGCACGCCGGCCATGGGAATCGGGGCGCCCGCCGAGGCACCCCGCTGAGTGAGGGCGATGTCCAACAGGCCCGCGGCCCGTCGCGCATCCTCATAAAACATCTCGTAGAAATCACCCATCCGGTAAAACAGCAATACGTCCGGATGCTGTGCCTTGATGCGCAGGTACTGCTGCATCATGGGGGTGTGTTCGGCTGCGGGTTTCGGGTTGCCGGCTTGGTTGGAGGCTTGCGGAACGTCCAACGCGTCAGCCGATCAGGTTGAACTTCATGGTGCGGAAAATATCATTAGTTTCGACATTAGGCGATGCTGAACCTTAGACTATCCAAAGATGCCACCGAGCGATGCGAAATTAAGATTACTTGCCGCGCGCGCCGGCCGTCGGTTGCTGAAGGCGCAGCGCTGTGTGGCCACCGCGGAGTCCTGCACGGGCGGATGGATTGCCAAGGCCTTGACCGACATCGCGGGCAGCTCTCAGTGGTTCAGCGAAGGCTGCGTAACTTACAGTAACGAGTCCAAGACGCGCAGGCTCGGCGTCCCGCGTGCCATTCTGAAAAAGCACGGCGCAGTGAGCGAGCAGACGGTCCGCGCGATGGCGAGCGGCGCGCTGCGTCGAACCAAAGCGCACGTAGCCGTGGCGGTTACCGGCGTTGCCGGCCCCGATGGTGCGGTTCCCGGAAAGCCGGTGGGCACGGTCTGGCTGGGATGGGCGACGCGGCACGGCTCCGCTGTGCGAGTCACCACGCAATTGAGGCACTTTCGCGGCGATCGGGATGCGGTGCGTCGCAAGACAGTTTGCGCCGCCCTGGAAGGACTGCACCCGCGGTCGCGATAGACCGCCGCCTGAGGTTCGCTTGCGATTATTTTTTGCACTTTTACCTGGCGTCGATGTCGCAACGCAACTGGCGAACCTCGCGGCCCAGATACCCGTGAACGATTCGGGCCGATTGGTCAGCACCAAAAATTTCCACTTAACAGTGCTCTTCGTTGGTGAGATAGCGGCTGCGCGCCTTGATACGTTGAGGCCGATCGGCCAAGCGCTGCGAGCGGCTTGCTTCACGGTTGTTCTTGATTCAATGGTGTTTTGGTCCCAACCGCAGGCGGTAGTTGCCGCGGCGCGTCTCGCTCCCCCGGGGCTCTCTCGATTGTCGAGTCACTTGCGCAATGCGCTGGCGTTGCCGGAAACCCCGTTTTGCCCGCATGTGACGCTGGCGAGGAAGGTGGTGCAAGCGCCTGTGCCGCCAGCGATGTCGCCGATTGTGTGGCATGCAACTGACGTTGCTTTGATTCGCTCCGATACCGGCGGCAAGGAGTCCGCGTATACAGTACTCGACACCTGGCCACTACTGGATGAAACGCAGAATCATTAGGAAAACTCTGTGATTTCATTGCATATGAGGTGAGCGCAGGCCGCTGGATATGAAATAATAGCGGCACACTTTGTCGAGGAATATCCATGGAAGAGAATCGTAAGAAAGCTCTGGCTGCCGCGCTGAGCCAGATCGAAAAGCAATTCGGGAAAGGCTCCGTGATGCGCCTTGGCGATGCCGGTGCCACCTATGAGGTGGATTCGATCCCCACCGGCTCATTGGGCCTCGATATCGCGCTTGGCGTCGGCGGTATCCCGCGGGGCCGAGTCATTGAGATTTTCGGTCCGGAATCCTCCGGTAAGACCACGCTGACGTTGGCCATCATCGCCTCGGCGCAAGCCAACGGCGGGACTGCGGCGTTCGTGGACGCCGAGCATGCACTCGATCCGGTGTATGCGGAAAAACTGGGCGTGAAGGTGAATGACCTATTGGTATCTCAACCGGACACCGGCGAGCAAGCCCTGGAAATCACCGACATGCTGGTGCGGTCCGGTGCGGTTGATGTGGTTGTGGTCGATTCGGTTGCTGCCTTGACGCCAAAAGCCGAAATCGAAGGGGAGATGGGCGATCAGCATATGGGATTGCAAGCGCGGCTCATGTCGCAGGCGCTGCGTAAACTCACGGGCAACATCAAGCGATCCAACACCATCGTGATTTTCATCAACCAGATTCGAATGAAAATTGGTGTGATGTTTGGAAATCCGGAGACCACCACCGGCGGCAACGCCCTGAAGTTCTATTCTTCGGTGCGAATGGATATCCGGCGTATCGGGGCCATCAAGAACGGCGAAGAAGTGGTTGGGTCGATGACGCGCGTCAAGGTGGTGAAGAATAAAGTAGCGCCACCCTTCCGCGAGACGGAATTCGAGATTATGTACGGTACCGGCATTTCCAAGGAAGGCGAATTGATCGAATTGGGTGTCCTACACAACATGATTGAGAAATCCGGCTCTTGGTACAGCTACAAAGGCGAGCGAATCGGGCAGGGAAAGGATAACGCCCGCACCTTCCTGCAACAGCACCCGGAAGTCTCCAAGGATATCGAGGCGCAAGTACGCGCCAAGCTGATTCCCGAAAAGGCCACCATGAATCGGGGCGGTGACGTCAAAGAGGCATAATGCCCTGGTTGGCCGCCCGGTAGAGCCCCTGGACGCCCGCGCCGCCCGGGTGGTGGCGCTTGATGCGTTGGCGCGTCGCGATTATGCGTCAGAGGATTTACGCCTCAAATTGATCGAGAAGGGTTACGATGCGGCTGTCGTGTCGCCCCTGCTCGATGCGCTGCGCGACGAAAAATTACTCGATGACCGGCGTTACATGGAGAACTTCGTGGCTTATCACGCTGCGCGGGGCCAAGGACCGCGTCGCGTTCGGCTCGATCTTCGCCGGCATGGCTTGCACGGGGCGCTGGTTGAGGAATATCTCGGCGACTATGCAGGCTGGCTCGCACACCTGCAAAAAGCGCGGGTAAAGAAATTTGGCGCCGAACTGCCCAAGAACTACGCTGACAGGCAGCTGCAAGGGCGTTTTTTGAGTTACCGAGGTTTCACGAGCGCTCAGATAAGAATGGCCTTAGGCTTTGATATTGAAATTGACTCAGAAACTGAAGAAACATGAAACGCGACGCCAGATTGAGATCGATGACGACTTCGGAAATCCGAGCAAGTTTTTTGGAGTTCTTCCGAAAGAACGGCCATTCGGTGGTTGCGTCCAGTTCGCTCGTGCCCGCGAATGATCCGACGCTGCTTTTTACGAACGCCGGCATGGTTCAATTCAAGGATCTTTTCCTCGGCAAGGAGGTGCGCGGCTATTCGCGTGCCGCAACTGCTCAGCGCTGCCTGCGCGCCGGCGGCAAGCACAATGATTTGGAAAATGTCGGCTACACTGCGCGCCATCATACGTTTTTTGAAATGCTGGGGAATTTCAGTTTTGGCGATTATTTCAAAAAAGAAGCCATTGCTTACGCCTGGGAATTTTTGACAAAGCATTTGCATTTGCCACCTGAAAAATTGTGGGTCACTGTTTATAAAGAAGACAAAGAATCAGAAGACATTTGGTTGAAAGACATGAAAATTGATCCCACGCGTTTTTCGCGCTGCGGTGAAGCATCCAATTTTTGGGCCATGGGGGATACAGGTCCTTGTGGTCCTTGCACTGAGATTTTTTACGATCATGGCGCAGACATTGCAGGCGGACCTCCGGGCAGTCCTGATGAAGACGGCGATCGTTACATTGAAGTCTGGAATTTGGTATTCATGCAATACAATCGCACAGCAGATGGTGTATTGCATCCATTGCCTAAGCCTTCTGTCGATACTGGTATGGGGTTAGAGCGTATTGCTGCTGTG
>JANYAD010000092.1 GCA_025355165.1 Gammaproteobacteria bacterium
GGTTCGACAAACTTTATCCAGTGGTGCGGCGGCAAGGCTTCGGCAAACACCGGCTATATCGGATCTACAAGGCGCTCGGAATGAACTTGAAGCGCAAGGCAAGGCGATGGCTGCCGGCGCGCATTAAAATCCCGCTGGTGGTCCCATGCGCTGCCAATGAAGTCTGGTCGATCGACTTTATGTCGGACGCATTGTGGTCGGGCAGGCGCTTTCGCACCTTCAACGTGCTGGATCATTATAACTGCTAAGCGCTGCGCATCGAGATCGACACGAGCCTGTCCTCGGCGCGCATCGTCAGGGCGCTGGACGAGTTGGTGGAGTTGCGCGGAGCGTGGGCATCGCGACACAAAATCGAGCTGCTGTTCATCCAGCCTGGAAAAGCGATGCAGAACGGCTACATCGAACGCTTCAATCGAACTTACCGCGAGGAGGTCCTCAACGGCTACATCTTTGAGACGCACATCGAGGTGCGCCGTATGACCGCCGACTGGCTGACTCGCTACAACGAGCACCGGCCGCATGAGTCGCCCGGCAACCTCACACCGAAAGAATATTTAATGGCAAAATTAACTCTCTACTCTCAAATGGTCCTGAAAAACGAGAGGGTTACATCTGAGCCGTCTCTTTTTCTCGACATGTTCGAGAGGCCGGATTAGTTTAGAGGGACGGCATTCGATAGATGTCTAGCGTTGTCACATGCGCGACGATCGTGTTATGACAAATCGTTATGTTCGTAGCGGAGATCGTATTTGGGGGAGACGCTAGCGCACAGCCGGATTCCGACACGGAGTAACGACAAGTTTCGACAACACACCAACCCGGTATAAGGAAAAGGAGTATCCAATGAAGATTGTTGTATTTGCTGCCCTCATTTCTTTCGCGGCCTTAATGGCGCTTGCAGCGCCGTTGGGTGCTGCAGAAAGTCTAAACGCTACCATCATTACCTTTGATGCTCCCGGAGCAGACCTCACTGCCAATGACTTCAACGGTACCTACCCAAGTGGCGTCAATGATTGGGGTGTGATCACAGGGTTTGTGATCGACACCAATTTCGTCTACCACGGTTTTTTGCGAAGCCCCGGAGGCAAAATCGTCACTTTTGAGGCTCCCGGCGCTGACACGACGGCCGGTATCTACACGGGGACCATAGCCAATAGCATCAACAATCGGGGTGAAATCACGGGTTCTTACACAGACGCCTCGGGCGTGGTGCATGGATTCTTGAGAGATGCCGCGGGAAAAGTGACCTCCTTCGACGCACCGGGGTCGGGGGGTTATACGAATCCGCTCGCCGTAAATCTAGAGGGTGCCATCGTAGGGAACTATGCCGATGCCAACTCGTTGTTCCATGCGTTCTTGCGGCACCCTGATGGCACCTTTACTACGTGGGTGGGGCCACAGTCGTGCACCACCAATGGGTCCTTAGGATGTTACGGCTCGGGAGCATCCAGCATCAATATCTTCGGCGCCAGCGCCGGCGGCTTCCTCGACAACAGCGCGAACCAAGTTCACCACGGTCTTTTGCGTAATCGTGGCGGGAAGTTGACGTCGTTCGATGCGCCAGGCGCAGGTACTGGCGTCGGTCAAGGAACGGGTTGTCCCGGCTGTAGAACTGGCATCAATGACTCGGGTTTTATTGCGAGCACTTTCACCGACGCAAATTACGTGTTCCACGGGTACGTGCGTAGCCCAGAGGGGGAGTTTGCGACCTATGATGCTCCGGGTGCAGGTTCGAGCGCTGGACAAGGTACGGGTTGTTATTCCGATTGTCCCGTAGCGATCAATGATTCGGGGGCGATCGCCGGTACCTTCATTGATGCCAATAATGTATTTCACGGCTTCGTGCGGAGTTCCCGAGGGAAAGTGACGACGATCGACGTGCCAGCAGCGGGTACCGGTAGTTATCAGGGCACGACCTGCCAGTTTTGCAGCCTTGGTTTGAATCAGTGGGGCGTCATCACGGGGAGTTACCTTGACGCGAATAACGTGTTCCACGGGTTTGTGAGAATCCCGCGACGGGACGAGTGACACGAGGATTGCAACAGGACGTCAGGGAGCGCCCGGCGTTGTGTGAGGGGAGGGGTGAGCCATATCTGCCGGCGGAGCCGAAGACGATTTGGGCGTTCATCGACGACTGTGCGAAAGAGGGCAAGAAGCCCGCGACTATAAAGCGCTATGTGGCAACGATCGCGCGCGTGCCCGCCGCCGCCGGGCTACTCAATCCTTGCTCGGAGCGAAGCCCCATGACGTGACTTTTGATCCGCTCGCCGGGTAGCTGGTCCAATGAGGCTCGCTCTATCCTTACCCGCGTACGCCTGAAACACTACATGAAGAAGGCTTTGTTACCGACGTGCGATAGGCGGTGGATGAACGTAGTCGCCTTCTGCAATCCGTGCAATAGTAATGGCGTTGTCGTTTATCCAGAAGCCTCGCCCGCAGCCCAAGCTTTACCGGGCCACTAGGCTATTACTTACTACCTGCGCCACTTAGCGAGGCGGCACCTCGACTCCGCTGTGCGAATGTGTACGACGCGAAAGCGGCGATTGGCAGACTTATTGGTAAACCGAAGGTTATAGGATGCATAGCACTCGTCAAGGCGCAGGACCACCACTACTGCTGATCCACGGACTCGGTTCTAGCGCGCGTTCGTGGGCGCCGATCGTCGGTGCACTCGCCGCACACCGGCAGGTTATAGCCGTAGATCTGCCCGGCTTCGGCACGACACCTCCGTTGAAGGGAGAGGTTTCTATTCGAACCCTATGCGATGCGCTGACCAACTACTTGCGCGCCGAGGGCCTCTTAGGAATCGATGCGGTGGGCAGTTCGATGGGTGCGCGGTTGGTGCTTGAACTTGCCCGCAGGGGCGGGGTACTAGGAGGAGTGGTATCCCTCGATCCCGGGGGGTTTTGGGAGGGTTGGCAACGGCGCGCGTTCTATGTCTCGATAGCGTTATCCATCCGCCTTGTGCGTTTGCTGAAGCCACTGTTGCCGTTTCTGACGCGTCACTCGTGGACTCGAACCGTCTTGCTGGCGCAGTTCTCCGCGCATCCCTGGCGACTGTCGTCGGCGTTAACGCTCGATGAGTTGCGCAATTTCACGGCCTCGCCGTCGTTTGATGAATTGCTGAGAAATCTTGCATTCGGGGAACCCCAAGACGGCGCCTCGCCTGACGTGCGCAAGCATCCCCTCGTGATCGGTTGGGGCCGGCGTGATCGCGTGTGCTTCCCTCGCCAAGCCATACGTGCCGCCAAGCTGTTTCCCAGCGCTCATATGCATTGGTTTGAACATAGCGGCCACTTTCCCCACTGGGACTCGCCGCAGGAGACGGTGGCGCTTATTCTTGAGCATCTAACGGGCACCGGGATCGCCCAGGTACCGCTGGCACCTAATGCTACGTCGTTCGAACAAAAGGGCGTGGGAAACTATACGCTCGGCGCGCAAGGCAGCAGCCCAGTTTGAACACGCGTTTCTGGCCTTTCTGGCCAACTGCTTTGCGTACTGGCTGGGCGTAATTCCGCCCCGCGACTTCTTCAGGCGCTTGGCGTCCGACACATCCATTCCACCGTACTTGCTGCGCCACAGGTAATAGCTAGCCTCCGAGAATCCGTGCGTGCGGCACAGCTCCTTCAGCGCGATGCCCTTATCGGCTTCCCGCAGAAATCCGATGATCTGCTCTTCCGTAAATCGCTTCTTCAAGTCCAACCTCCTGGCCGGGGTTAGACTTTAAACCGGTACGCTACTCAGGATGGGGGTAACGTCGCAGCTAAACTTAAGTCCCGAGATCAGTCCAGATTCAGAAGGGCCGATCGAGCCGCTGTAAAAAGCCCCGCCTTCCACGCTGTAAGTGAATCCGCCCCCGGAGCGCGGAGTGCTCCGGCCATCAACGTGCTGGAACCGTCTATCGGATGCGAAAAGCATCATGTCGCCGGTGGCGGTCGGAAGGTCGGCATAACTCAGTACGAAGAAGCGCACATTCGTAGGGGCGGAAATAAGTGGAATGGTGGCTTTGACGATGACGGCGGTCTGCCTCATCCCGGCAAGCACGCTATTAAAAAGTTCGGGATTGCGCTTATCGGAGCAGGTACCCAGTTCACCTCGCCGGTCACTACCTGAAGTTCCAATACATGGTCGGTTTGAAATCCTGCCTCCCATGATCGGCCGCCGAATCCACTGGTGCTGAGTGTGCCGCCGACCGAAAGATAGCCGGGGTCAACATTGACCGGGGGCAGTTGGGCAGCGTACGCGGTATCTAAAATTCGATCCCACAGAACGCCGGCTCCTACTTCGATGGCGGGCTGGCCCTCGTAGGTCATCATCGAGATTGAATCCAAGGTGCTCGAGTCGATGACGATGCCCCCTTCCACCTGGCATTGTCCGAACATGGCGAGGCCCTGGCCGCGCATGGCCACTTTGATGCCATGGCGGTTTGCAAATCGAATCACTCTGACGATGTCCTATTTCGAGCGCGGCCTCATTACGGCCAGCGGGATACGATGGATCATTCCGCCAAAGTCGGACGCCGCCGACTGGCGCGGGATTTCGTCGATTAGCAAAGCGCCATCCAGGCCCCGAAATTCATTTCATAGAGCCTGGCTCGTAAGCGCTGACCTTGGAGCAGATGCACACGATATGAGGGTCGGAGAAAAAGCTGCCGTTGATACCATCGCTGCAAGACTTCTGCCGAAGCCGCGACGCGACATTGCCGAACTCACCACCAATTCCGAGGATGGCTTCGGGATGACGTCTAAGGATGCTGTTGAGAGGCGCACGTGCGAGACTAGGCCCGGCATTCCTATGCTCCCTGGAACGATTCTTTGGTGCGCTTGGGGCACTTTACCTCAATTGGGGGACCGGGCAATGCTGCAGCGATCGCCGGACAGGCAAAGACGCCGGCGCATTCTTACTATTTCGATGATTCAAAGGGCGGCTGCTGAGACTGCTGCGCCTTTGACTCGGCCATGAGAGGCGAGGGTGTTGGTGTAGAGCCCGATCACGGCGGAACGCAATCTGCTACCCTAGACCTAGAAATCGAGTCCGTTTATCCGGACTTCGCAAGTTGGGGGTGTGGATCCATGGAACTCAGCCGCCGTGACCTCTTGACCGCATCGGCGATCATGCTGATGCGTCCTAGGAGCAGCATTTCGGCACCACTGGATGCGCGTCTCGCCGCGGCTCCGTTAGCCGGCAGCACCGAGCCCATGTTGTTGTGTTGGAATGAGAACCCCTACGGTCCGTCGCCCGCTGCCCGCGCTGCAATCGCCCAATCGATAGCGGAAGGTTGTCGTTATCCGGACGATGAGAATCCAAAGCTCGTTAATCTAATCGCAGAAAAGGAAGGACTAGGGCCGGATCACATCGTGTCCGGCACCGGCTCCGGGGAGTTGCTGCGGGCCGTCGGGTTGCTCGCCGCGCGTGAGCACGGCGAGATCGTGGCTGCCGCTCCCACTTACGACGAGTTGACCGAGTA
>JANYAD010000110.1 GCA_025355165.1 Gammaproteobacteria bacterium
TGCATTTTGGCAGTCGGGGCCTGCGAAAGACGTCCTGTCGTTCGCGGCCAAAAGGTGACAATCGCGACTGTCATGACCTGCACGTTATCGGTTGATCATCGCTCGGTCGATGGCGTGGTCGGGGCAGAGTTTCTCAGCGCCTTCAAGAAATACATTGAGCGCCCCGCATTATTGCTTTTGAGCAATGCGTAGGCATCTGGGAGACACTAATTGTTTGTCGTACCGAAAATGGCGAACTCTGCCGCTAGGGAATACCCGCGGAATGCAGGCAAAGCTGCGGACGTCAATTTCATCGCCGTAAACAAAGCACCAGTGTGTCAGCGTGCCGAAGGCAAGGGTGTTGCCACGAGGGGCATTAAATTCTCGAAATATCTACAGGAGGGACACTACCGTGACACCACAACAAAGAAAGCGGTCGCTCGCAGACCTGATCGATTCTACTCCGGACCTCATTGACTATTTTTACAACGATACCTTTTCGCCGCACACCAGGAACCGGCCTGGACTGTCCCCCGTGCCTGCAGAATATTCGAATTGGCGCGATGAGCAACGCGCGTGGCGGGAGACCGCCGTGCTGTTCGACCAGACGCACCACATGCCGGAATTGTTTTTGAAAGGCAAAGACTCTTTGCGGTTGCTGAGCGATTTTGGCATCAACAGCTTCGCCAATTTCGAACCTGGTCGCGCAAAACAATATGTCGCCTGCAATCACAACGGCCAGGTGATTGGCGAATCTGTACTGCATCACCTTCGTGATGGAAGCTTCGAACTAATCAGCGGTATGCACTTGCACAACTGGTTGCAGTACAACGCGGAGACCGGCGGCTATGATGTCTCCATTATGCGCGAAGGACCTACGTCGCCCGAAACCCCAACTCGCGTCAATTTCCGCTTTGGCATGGACGGGCCGAACGCGGAAAAGATATTTCAGGATGTAGTGGAAGGCGAGGTACCCAGTATTCCCTTTTTTCGCACAGCACAGGTCAGGATAGCCGGTTGCGATGTGCTCGCCCTGCGACACGGTATGGCCGGGCACAAAGGCGTGGAGATGTCGGGCCCCGTTGCACAAGGAGCCTTGGTCCGTAGCGCGTTGTTGCGGGCTGGCGAAAAGCACGGCCTCGTGGCTGGCGGGCGGCTGGCATATTTCAGCACTCTGGGTGAAAGCGGTTGGATGGGATACCCGCTGCCTGCCGTTTATACAGATAAAAAACTCAATGAATACCGCCAGTGGCTGCCGGCGGACTCATGGGAAGGGAGAGCACAACTCAGTGGCAGTTTCCGCTCGAGCAACATCGAGGACTACTACGTCACGCCTTGGCATATGGGCGTTGATCGCATCATGAAGTTTGATCATGACTTTGTCGGCCGTAAAGCACTTGAGGAAATGGCGAACAGGCCGACTCGAAGCAAGGTAACGCTGGTCTGGAATAGAGACGACGTTGCCAGGATCCAGGCCTCGATGTTCGCGCCCGGCATTCCTTTCAAATTTCTTGATTTGCCCGTTGCCTCATACGGCTTTCCGCAAGCCGATGCGGTTAGGGATCAGCACGGCAGTGTTGTGGGTATTTCAGGTTTTTGCGGCTACAGCGGCAACGAGAAGGAAATATTGTCACTTGCCTCGATCGATACCACTCACGCACTTCCAGGAACCGAGGTTCTGCTGACCTGGGGGGAGCCGAACGGTGGGTCGAGAAAACCCCATGTCGAACGTCACCAACAAACACAAGTCCGTGTCACTGTCGCTCCGGCGCCCTACGCTGCTGCCGTTCAAAAAATGAAGCACGAGACAATAGGCAAAACGTGAGTCCACGAGCATGATGAAAGTATCTGTGCTTTTGAAGGAGATATCATGACTAGCAAGCGAATCTGGATTTTGGTCGCGGGCATATTGGTCGTCAGCGGTTGCGGCAAATCGGCCGATAGGGCTCAGCCCGCTGCTCAACCTCGACCGGCTCCCGCAGCGCAAGTCGCTCCGACGATTAACGAGCTCATGACCAAGGTCGTGGTTCCTCAGTCGGCTGTGCTTTGGGGGGTAAGCAATGCTGCGCAAGATAACGACGGCAACGTTGACGCATCAAAGGTCACGAATGCCAGCTGGCTGCTCATTACTGACGCCGCCATGCAAATGAAGGAGGCGTCTGAGGCTCTCGGGACCCGGGAGAAATCGGTGGTTGCCGCGTCGGGTGTTGTCATTCAGGATGCGAACACCGCCAGCGGATCAAGTGCAGCGCAGGTCCAAGGTTTTATCGACGCTGCCCCAGCAGCGTTTCGTGATCGCGCCGGAGCGCTAGCGGTCGTATCAGACCAGATGGTCCAAGCCGCGGCCACGCATAACGCTGGCCAGTTGGGTGCCGCGGCCGCGAAACTGGACGAAGTTTGCGAACAGTGCCATGTGCAGTTCTGGTACCCACAGCAAATGCGGCGGCAACAGTGACGCTGACCGGGCGTTCCGCCCTTCTGGCTCTTGGTTCACAACCGGAGTTTCGGTTAAACGCGACGAGCAGCGGTGGACATCCTCTACCCCTATACGTAGCCGATCCAACGTCCACACGCGACGACACCGATCCAAAGGGTAAGAGAAAGACCGCCGCGAGGTTCGCGGCAAAAGGCACGCTTCTCGAGCTCCCCCAACTCGTGAACTTGACGATAGGGCAGTAAATGGAAAATCAGCATATTGAGCCCAGCGGCTGCCATGAGCAGAAATTTTAGTCTCAGCGGCAGGATATGGGATATGGAAGTATCTGGTCGCCGCCGACACGAAAAGTAGACTGCCGGTGACTACCGCGAGGGCGAACGCACCCCAGGTCCACGGCAAGATTTCGCGAGCGAGTTCCGCGACATCGCGCTGCGGAAGTGTCGCACCGAGGAAGCGCAGGTCAATCATCGAAATGGAGCCGATGACCAACACCAAAGCAATCACATGCGTTGATTCGATCAGTGGAAAAGGCACGTCGACTGGATGGACCTGGCGATATCAGTCTGTTCGAGGCACGCGCAGAAGGATTCGACGGTGGACATCATTTTAGACATACGCGATCAATCGACCGCAAACGATAATCGAGGTCCAGAGGAGGATGCATGTCAGCCCGATGCCCCTGGCCTGAGTTCGTCTTTCTGGCGTTGACTCGTTGACTCCCAAGTGTCAGGGCTGCACTTCGAGGGCTCTGGTGCATCGCGGGATGTTGAGACCGCATCGAGGCTATTCTGACTTCGGCTCAACCTTACGCGAGCGCCATCACCCACTGCGTCTTGCGCGACCAGTCCCGCCGTCGGCGGCTGCGGCCAAAAAAGAATTGTCCCTTGCGAATCCGGTGCGCAAGCTCGACGCCCGCGATCGTGATGGCGGCGGTGGCGAAGGATTTGAACCCAGTCATCGATGCACAGCGTCGCTTGATCGCCCGATGATCTTGCTCAATCAGGTTGTTGAGATATCTATTCGTTCGCACCTTCACGTTCCTTCGGCACGGGTGCTCGCGGCGAATCATCGGATA
>JANYAD010000111.1 GCA_025355165.1 Gammaproteobacteria bacterium
AAATACAAATGGCAATCTCCGCCGGTCCACACGAACTCGCCGACGGAAAGATCACACTGCTGCGCGATCATGTGGGTGAGTAGCGCGTAAGAGGCTATATTGAAAGGCACGCCCAGCAGGGCGTCGGCGCTGCGTTGGTACAACTGGCAGGACAGCCGGCCTTGCGCCACGTAGAACTGAAATAAAGCGTGGCAGGGCAGCAATGCCATGCGGTCCAATTCGCCGACGTTCCATGCGCTGACGATGATGCGCCTCGAGTTGGGATTGCATTTGAGCTGCTCAACTACTTCAGATAGCTGGTCGATTTGCCCGCCATCGCGGGTCGGCCAGCTTCTCCACTGCTTGCCGTAGATCGGTCCTAGCTCCCCGCTCTCATCCGCCCACTCATCCCAAATGCTGACATCGTGCTCGTGCAGAAATTTGACATTGGTATCGCCGCGCAGAAACCACAAAAGCTCATAGATAATCGAGCGCAAGTGCAGCTTCTTGGTGGTCACTAAGGGGAAGCCGGCGCCAAGGCCGAAGCGCATTTGATAGCCGAACACGCTTAAAGTGCCGGTACCGGTCCTATCCTCCTTGGGAGTGCCGTGCTCACGGATGTGATGCAGGAAATCGAGGTACTCTCGCATCAGGTGGTCACTGATCGCAGATTGCCAGTGGGGACCTTGCGACGGTAGGCATAAATCATAAACGCCGCCCCGATCACGATCATGGGCGTCGTCAGCAGCATGCCCATGGTCAACCAGTCTCCCACCAGATAACCGATATTTGCATCGGGCAACCGAACCCATTCCACCACGAACCGTCCACAACCGTATAAAAGAAGAAACATGCCGGTAGGCGCGAGACGCGGTCGAGGCTTGGAGGTAAACCACAACAAAACGAGGAACAACACCAGGCCCTCGAGGGTGGCCTCATAGAGTTGCGACGGGTGGCTAGATATCAGTACACCCTGCGCGTTCGGAACCCCGAATCCCCAGGGCAAATCCGTCGGCTTCCCCCACAACTCGCCATTGATGAAGTTGCCGAGCCGGCCGAAAAATAAGCCGATGCCGGGCAGCGGCGCCACAAAATCGAGCACGTCGGCGGCATTCTTATGCTTCACGCGGGCAAACACGATGCACGCCAACAGAACACCGGTCATCCCACCGTGGAACGACATGCCTCCGTCCCATATATGGAAAACATTCAGCCAGTTTTCGGCGATCACATCATGGCCATAGAAAAGGCACCAGCCCAATCGGCCGCCTAAGATCACCCCGATGGCGCAATAAAAAATGAGATCGTCGATCTCCAATGGATTCCACGTCGAACCCGGCCGCCGGGCGCGGTGGCGGGCCAGCCACCAGGCGCCGACGAAACCGATCAGGTACATGATTCCGTACCAATGAATGCGTAGCGGGCCGATGGAAACGGCGACGGGGTTGATGTGCGGATAGGTCAGCATGTCGCTACTTTAAACTGTCATTGACGCGACAGAAATAGGCTTTCAAGTATCGGGTCTCAGGGATCGCGGGGTGCACGGGGTGATCCGGTGCCTGGCCGCCCATTTGCAGGATTTGCAGGTGCTTATCTGCTCCCCGCGCGGCCTTGGCAATCGCCTCCTGTAAGTCCTCCGCACTGATGTGAAAGGAGCAGGAACAGGAAACCAAAATGCCCTCATCTGCAATCAACTTGATGGCAAGCTGATTCAGACGTTTGTAGGCTGCTAACGCTTTGGGCAGATCTTTCCTGCGCTTGGCGAACGCCGGTGGGTCAATGATAACGACATCGAATCGCTCGCCTTCGCTGAAGAGCTCTTCGAGAACGGTAAAGGCATCGCCCTTGCGGGTGACGATCTTGACTCGGTTGCGCTCGGCATTGGCAGCGGCCAATTCAAGGGCCGCCGCGGAACTGTCCACGCAGGTCACCTCGCGCGCACCTTGATGCGCGGCTCGCACGCCCCAAGCTCCCACATAACTGAACACATCCAACACCCGGGCACCCCGGCGCACATATTTCTCAAGCTCTCGACGATTGGTGGCTTGATCGAAAAACCAGCCTGTCTTCTGTCCTTCAATTAACGGCGCCAGGAACTCCAGACCATCCTCGAGCACGACCGCGGGCTTGTCGAAGGCGCCCTTCGCGCTCTCCACATAGTTGCGCAACCCCTCCAACTGGCGTGCGGAACTGTCGTTTTTGAAAAGCAGCGAGTCGCATCCAGTCACTTGGATCAACGCTTCTTGAATTTGCGGCTTGAGCTGTTCCATGCCCGCGGTACCGATTTGCACGACACAAGCCGAGCCGTAGCGATCGACCACCAACCCGGGCAGCCCATCCGCCTCCCCATACACCAACCGATAGTAGGGCCTCGGGTACAACCGTTCGCGCAGCGCCAAGGCTGCGCGTATGCGCTGCGCCACCCAGGCCGTATCCGGGATACGCCAGGTTTGCAGCATGCGCGCCGCTATCAAGGAATTCGGGTTGACGTAGGCGAGGCCCAATGCTCGGTCATTGTGCGCCAGAACACGTACCAGCTCACCGGCCTTGAATTTGGGCAGCGGCGACTGCGCAGAATCGACCTCGTTGCTAAAGATCCAAAGATGCCCGGCATGCACTCGGCGATCTTCATTGCGCTTAAGACGCAGCGCAGGCAGCTGCGCCACATTACTGAAATCGGACATGACAACTACTTCGGCTATAGTAAGCAATCATTCTAACCGACTAAAGTCGTGAAAGATGCTGCGCAATCATCTCGCCGACGAGACCAGCCCGTACCTGCTACAGCACGCCGACAATCCGGTTGAGTGGTATCCGTGGGGTGAGACCGCCTTGGCCCGCGCCAAGCAGGTGGACAAGCCAATCCTTTTGTCGATCGGATATTCGGCCTGCCATTGGTGCCACGTGATGGCGCATGAGTCCTTCGAGGATTTGGAGATAGCAGCCTTGATGAACGATTTATTCATCAACATCAAAGTCGATCGCGAAGAACGCCCGGATCTGGACAAAATTTATCAGGTCGCGCAACAGATGTTGACGAACGGCTCCGGAGGCTGGCCCTTGACCATGTTTCTGTCGCCCGATACGCAGCAGCCTTTTTTTGGCGGCACCTATTTTCCCAAGCAAGCCCGCTACGGGATGCCGGCCTTCAGCGAGATTTTGCGGCGTGTGGCTGAGTACTATCGCACCCAAGGTGCGCAGATCGCGGCGCAAAATGCCCAACTGCAAGCCGCGCTCGCCAGTCTCGCACCGCACAGCGCTGAGGGAGCCGTGCTTGACCGCTCTCCCCTTATTCAGGCGCGCGCCGCGTTGGAGCGCTCCTTCGATGCTGCTTTCGGCGGCTTTACCGGCGCTCCCAAATTCCCGCATCCGAGCAGCATCGAACGCTGTCTGCGGCAATGGCATGCAACCCATCGGGACATCAATCCCGATCTGAAAGCGCTCTACATGGGCACTCTGACGCTAACGCGCATGGCGGAAGGCGGTCTTTACGACCAACTTGGCGGCGGGTTCGCGCGCTATTCCGTGGATGGTTTTTGGATGATTCCGCATTTCGAAAAAATGCTCTACGACAATGCCCAGCTGCTTTGCGAGTACTCTCGCGCATATCTTGCAACCGGCGAAGTTCTATTCGCGCGGATCGCGAATGAGACAGCCGATTGGGTCCTGCGCGATATGCGCTCGCACGAGGGCGGGTTTTATTCCAGCCTGGATGCAGACTCGGAAGGCCACGAGGGAAAATTCTACTGTTGGACCCCGGGTGAGCTCCAGGGACTGCTATCGAAGCAGGAATACGCGGCGTTTTCGGCCCGATTCGGCGTGGACCGAGCGGCCAACTTCGAAGGTGAGTGGCATCTGCACACCTATTCGTCCATCCATGATATTGCAACCGCACTCGGCGAGTCGCCAGCCGCCGTACAGTTACTGATCGCTTCTTCGCGCGCGAAACTTTTGCAAGTGCGAAATTTGCGCGTCTGGCCCGCTCGCGATGAGAAAATATTGACCGCCTGGAACGCGCTGCTGATCAAGGCATTGGCCATCGCCTCGCGGGTCCTGAAGCGGCCCGAGTTGGCGGATGCCGCGTGCGCCGCCGCAGACCTCGTGCAGCGGCACCTATGGCGCGACGCTCGCTTGCTCGCAACCTACAAGGACGGCCGTGCTCATTTGCCCGCCTATCTCGATGACTACGCCTTTCTGGCTGATGCCCTGTTGGAGTTGCTGCAGACCCGGTGGCGTAGCAGCGATCTTGTCTTTGCCCGTCAATTGGCAGAGGTGATGCTCGAGCAGTTCGAGGACTGCGCGGGCGGCTTTTTCTTCACTGCCAAAGAACATGAGCATCTGATTCTGCGCAGCAAGACATTCGGCGACGAGTCGATGCCTTCCGGCAACGGCGTGGCTGCCGCCATGCTGTGCCGGCTCGGGCACTTGCTAGGCGAACTTCGCTACCTCGACGCGGCCGAGCGAACACTCAAGGCGGCGTGGACAGGGCTGCTGGAGTACCCCCAGGCACACATGAGCCTGGTGAATGCGCTGGAGGATTTCTTATCCTCGATGCAAATCGTGGTCATCCGTGGTGAAAAAGACAGCGCCGAGCAATGGGCACAGGAATTGAACCTGGTGTACGCGCCCACCCGGCTGATCTTTGCCATACCCACGGACGCCGATTTACCGCCGGCACTTGCGGCCAAGCGAGGCGGCGATGCAACAGTGGCCTACCTATGCACCGGTATGAGCTGCTCGGCACCGCTTGTAAGTGTCGAAGCAATATCGCTCAGCCTTGAAAGGGCCGTCATCTAGACGCGTAGCGCTTGCGAATCTCAGCGCCGACGCGGCGCTTGAAGTCGCCATGCAGCGTATCGGCATAAAAAGGCGCCGCGTTCCAGTCGAGCGCCCAGGGTTGTGCGGTGCGCGTGCTCTCCGGTTCCGCACTATCGCGGGGAAATATATGGGCATGCAGCGCCGGATCGACGTTCCCGAAAATGGCATAGTTGACGCGCGCCGCCGCGGTGACGACCAACAGTACATCCCCGATGGTGGCCATATCGTCGAGAAATTCGCTGCGCGCGCCGGGCAGCAACGCGTTCAGGTGCGGCACTACCGGATCGGGCAGTAACAGGCAGTATCCGGGCAATACCTGCCGCTCGCCCATAACCAACCAACCGGAAGGCACCTTTGCGATGGCTGCCGGCAAGCGAGAGGCGCGGCAGCGCTCCACTAAATCATCGATGGCGGTCATTGCCATATTCTTCCCGGGCCCTTGAGATGATTGCGGCGTCGACTGCGGAGGCCGAGCCACCGAACTTTGAACGAATATACGTGAGTAATGCGGCGGCATCTTGATCATTCATCCAGCCGAACAGCAACATCTGTGTGGGGTATCGGCCTGCTGGAATGCTGGCAGGCCGCTTTTGGCTCAAGACCCACTGTGCCAGTTCAATCGGATCCCCCCGGACCGCCGCTGACCCTAACAGGCCCGGGTACACATTGGGCACCCCCTCGCCTTTTTCCCGGTGGCAAGGAGCGCAGTTTTGTTGGTACAGCGCCGCGCCTCGGGCGGCTGAATTTGCCGGGGTGCTGCTGAGCTCGGCACCGGCGGGATCCGATGATGATGAGCAGGCAGCAATGAAGATCGGGAACAACATTGGCAGCCAAGACTTTCCCCGCCTATGCGCGGTCATGTCGGGCATTATCCGCGCCAACTGCGAATGCCGCCGGTATCCAAGTGCACGAAATTAGACGCTCGGTAGTAACCCACGCCTCCGCGCTTCAAATCCAACGCCTGAGCCGCGAGATCAGCACAATCTACTCCGCTCATGCGCACATCAATGGCGCGCCCCTGCGTGTGCAGGCTGTGTTGCGACACCCCGGAGCTGCGGGCACGCAGCCGCTCATTGCTGTCCGGCGACCGGTAGCCTGAGATGACGCTAAACGCTGCGGGTGCGCCGAAATGAGCCGCGACATCAACCAGGTAGTCGAGGAGCTTCGGATCAATGCTGTGTTTTTCGCCGCTGCGGAAATCCCGGAGCAAGGTCTCGATCGCGGCGAGCGCGTCGCTCACATATGCGTTATCGCGAAAGTACTCAATTTCCAATCGCTCGGCCGTATGCAAGTTGAGCAATGCAAGGCGCTTTGGGGGCGCTGTGGCCGCGCCGCTCCAAGCGCGTGAGCATAGAGACGCGCCAGCCCAGACGCCGGTAGTCAGCATGCGGCGTCGAGAGATCAACCCAAATCCTCCAGC
The DNA here is from genome assembly GCA_025355165.1 of Gammaproteobacteria bacterium. Taxonomy (GTDB): domain Bacteria; phylum Pseudomonadota; class Gammaproteobacteria; order Steroidobacterales; family Steroidobacteraceae; genus Bog-1198. The sequence goes on from JANYAD010000111.1 coordinate 6,218, forward strand.
AACCGGCCTTGGTCGAGCGCCAGCACGGTGGGCCGTGGGAAGAAGTTGAATTCCGATGCCGACGCCCAAGTGTAGGCGCCCATCATGTGTCCGAGCACTACGTCGCCGATCTCGAGTTTGGGCAGCGCCACTGTTTCGCGGATAACATCGATGCTATCGCAGGTGGGTCCGGCGAGCACCGAAGGAAAAGTCTCCGCGCCCGCAGACAGCGCCTCGACGGGGAATACGGAATGATCGTACATTTGGCCGCTATAGCTGCCGTACACCCCGTCATCCAGGTAATACCACCACCGGCCGTCGCGCAAAGCGCGTCCCATGACCGAAGACACCGCTATCGCCGCAGGAGCGGCGATGAAGCGTCCCGGTTCAGATATGGTCCGCATCCCCACGGGCAATTTACCCAGCGCCTCTTTTAAGGGCGCGCAAAACTCTTCGATGGGCATGGCAGGTTTCAAGTAATCCACCGGAAATCCCCCGCCGATGTCGAGGATGTTGGGAGAATGGCCTGCCTCGACTGCGTCCTGCAGCAATTCCCGGCACACATCGATGGCCTTGACCATCATCGCGGGGTCGGCATTTTGGGAGCCTGTGTGAAAGGACAGGCCATCGACTTTAATGCGTAGCTCGGCTGCGAGCTTGAAAAGATCCGCGACCGATTCCGGATCACAGCCAAACTTGCGCGAAAGATCGACTTGCGCTCCCGGGCTTCGAAATGAAACGCGGATCAGCAGCGAACAGCGGGTACGAAACTGGGTGAACTTGCGCAACTCGTCAGGGTTGTCGATGACAAAAAGGCCGATTCCAAAGCTCAACGCCGTGCGAATGTCGCTGTCGCGCTTGATTGGGTGAGTATGTATGCAGCGCGCGGGCGCAATCTTCAAGCGGCGGACCAGTTCCACCTCGCCATTGCTCGCCAGATCGAAACATGCACCCTCGGCATTCAGCGTGGTGATGAGCGATGCGTGCGGCAGCGGCTTCAATGCGTAATGCAGATCCACGCCCGGCAACGCGGCCGCGAGCCGGCGATATTGCCGGCGCACGCGTTCGGCATCGATGACGAATAGCGGGGACCCGTAACGCGACACCAAATGGCGAACTGCCTCTCGCGAGAAAGGATCTTGATTGGGATCGAGTTCCATCTGCTAGCCGACGCTGAGCTCCAAGGAATCATCGCCCATGCCGCTGGCGCGCTGCAGCCGATCGAGGATCGCCGCCCACTGCTCATCTTGCGGCAACCTTTGCACGAAAATTTTCACGCAGCCGATTCGATCGAGCGTGCGCAGGTGGTTGTAGAGATTATGTGCGTAAGTGAGCGGCTTCTTGCCGGCATTTATCCAAGTCATATGCCGGCGGGTATGCAGCGGCGGCCGCATGGCCAGTACGGCCACCTTTTCGCCGCGCGCCACGATCTCTCCGGCGCGTACCTCCAAGTCATCGGAGTCGACAATTTCCAGCGGCGTCGAGGGCGCGTAGTGCAAAGCTCGATCGCCCGGAGCACGCGGGACGGGCCCGCCGATGGCCAGTACCCCTACCGTCTGTTCGAGTTGCGAACGCGTGATGAATCCGGGACGCAGCAGTCTCGCTTGGTTATCCAAACAGGACACAATGGTGGATTCCAGCCCGATGGGCGAATCACCCCCATCCAAAATCACTCCGACCGCATCGCCCAGCTCATCCCGCACGTGCTCAGGCTTGGTGGGACTTAAGCGTCCGTAGCGGTTTGCGGAGGGCGCCGCAATGCCTCCGCCGAAGGCATTCAGCAGCTGCTGCGCCATCGGATGCGATGGAACTCGGATGCCGATGCTGTCCTGGCCTCCCGTGACGATATCGTTGACGTTCTCCCCCTTGGGTAGAATCAGCGTCAACGGGCCTGGCCAAAACTTATCAGCCAATTGCTGCGCAACGGGCGGCATATGCGCCACCCAACGATGTAGGTAGCGCGGATCGTCCAAGTGCACGATCACAGGATGATCGGGCGGACGCCCCTTGACCTCGAATATCTTGCGCACCGCTGCCGGGTTGGAGGCGTTTGCGCCGAGCCCGTACACGGTCTCGGTCGGAAATACGACCAATTCGCCCGCGCGCAACGCTTCGACCGCGGCTTCGATATCTGTCTGTGTAGCTCTTACCACACGCTCATGATATCAAGACTCAGATGCGAGCAAGAGCCGCATGTATTTCAGGGGGCCTTTTAGGCTCCTTCAGGGAGCCCGCGGGGATCCCTTCAGCGCTCCTGTTTTACAGTTGCAAGAGCTTTGTAGCCGGAAGGCGACATTCTAAGAACACCAGGTCGAGCCATCGGCCGAACTTGAATCCCACTTCATGGAAATGACCCACATTGACGAAACCCAAGCTTTGATGCAGCTTGATGGATGCGGCGTTGTCGGCATCAATCCCCGCAATCATGATGTGCTTTTGCATTGCGCAGGCTCGAACCAGAAGTTCGCTGACAAGCTGTCGTCCGAAGCCTCGGCCACGGCAATCCGAGCGCACATGAACGCTATGTTCCACCGTATGCTGATAACAATGCGGCGCTCGAAACTCCCCAAAGGTGCCAAAGCCAGTGATGCCTGATGCATCTTTCGAGACTATGAGGGGAAAGCCGCCGGTACGTTTTGCCTCGAACCACGCTTCGCCGCGCTCAGGGCTCAACTCCAACTCCGAATATACCGCGGTAGAGTTGCGGATAACCTCGTTGTAAATCGCCAGTATTTCGGCGAGATCTTGCCTGCAGGCAACCTCGATCATGCAATATCATAAACCATCAATGGGCTGGTGCCTGCGCATCCAGCACGCCGCGCCGGCTCGAATCGCGGGTCAGGGGGCACGGACCGCTGCCGTGACTTGCGGCGGGTCGAGCGCGGTGCGCGTCCACGTCCCATCCTTCTGGCGATCGAGCTCATAAGCAGGCCAGTAGTGCTTGTCGAGCTTTAGGGTGATGACGTCAGTCTGCCCATTCCAGCTAATCGTTTTCAGACGTAACGAGGCACGATCCGGCTTACCGCTCACCGCTCTGATAAAGGCATCGAGATCCGGCGTTGCTTGGCCGTCGACTTCCGTGATGCGCCGGCCGGCATACAATCCGTAATGCGTCGCCGGGGACCCGTAAAAGAAAAACGACACGAACACCCCGTAGGGCGCGATACCGCGCTGTGCCGCCATGGCGCGATGCGGCGCCTGCAGCGTGGCGCCAGCCCAGATCAGCACTCGGTCGATGTCCTGGCCGTCCAAAGCCACGGTTTTCATGGCCAGCGTTTTTTCCGCGCCATCGCGCCATACCGTCACGCTCACGGTCGGACTTTGCACGGCGCGCTCTACCTCGCGGAAACGATTCACCACCTTGCCATCGATGGCCAACAGCAAATCTCCCGGTTCGAGTAGCAAAGAGGCAGGTGAGCCGGCCACCAGTCGATTGACACCGAGCACCTGACGGCGCTGCGAATTATGTTCTTCGAAGCGTCGTACCCATGCATCCGGCAGGCCTAACTCGCGTGCTGCGGCCAGGGACTGCACGTCGAATTCTGCTTCGAAGGAAAACAGCGGACGTCCATCGGCAACCGCGCCAATCATCTCGCTGACCAGATCGGCCGGTACGCCGCGGTTGATTTGTTCCAATTCTCGCTGCGACTCGAACGCGAAACTGGACCAAAGGGCCAATACCTCGCCTTTATCATCGGTCAGCACACCGTCATAGTCGGTCGGCGGGTTGATCAGGCTTACCGCCTCCAAATTGCTATCGCGGAAGCGCAGCGTGCGCGAAAGTGGAAATGACACCACATCCACGCTGGAGATCTGCGTTTTCCGCGACAGGACTTTCGAGTCCGCACGCTGACCCACAACCCAAACATCATCGCCGGCGCTTAATTGGCGCTTGACCAATGTCGCAGCACGCACCGGGGTGGTGCCGATGGACTTCGGGTCATACGAGACCACCGCGAGATTGTGCAGCGGATGAATGAACACGACTTTGCCTGGAACTTGGATCGATCCTGCGAAGGTAATGCGCACATCGCCCATCGCCACCGGCACGGTGTTGCGATCGATCGCGACCAATCCGCGCTGCGCGTCCACGATCACTCCGGTGCCGTGATAGTTCTTTTCGGTAACGCCGGAAGTTGAATACGGCATGTCGAAATTTACCATCACGAGCGAGGGCGTCAGTCGATCGATACGCGCATCGCCGGTCTTGGCAAATTGCGTCGAAGCGGGCTTAAGCGCGCCCGGCGAAGGCCCGGAACCGATCGCGATGCAGGGCCAAGTTCCCATCGTATCGTCGCGCTCGCATTCCCGCCCGGGAAACCAGCGCCTATCCATACGAATGACTTTGAGTTGAACAGCGCGCGGATCCTCGAGTGTCACGTAGCGCACGGGCACCCTGGCCCCATCGGCAAGCTCGGCCAACGCTGCGGCAAACTCATCGAGATTATCGACCTTTCTGCCGTTGAAGGAACTGATCAACGCGGCCCGAGGGATGCCCGCGGCGCCGAACACATAGCCCGGATTTGCGATGTAAACGCCCTTGATAGGCACATTGAAGTGGCGCGCCTGCTGATAGGACAGGGTATGCACCACCGCCTCGCCGAATTCGATAAACTTGTCCGGGGTGATGTCGCTCAAGGACTGCACCAGCAGGTCGTGCTGCATGACCTGGCTGCCGCGCTGTACTTGGACTTTCACCTGTTCGCCGAGGTGCTTATCGAGCATTTCTTCGAGCGAAAAAAACTCCGGGATCGGCTGGCCGTCGATGGTCAACAAGACATCCCCAGGGGACAAAACGCCGTCGGCACTCGAGCCCGGCTGCACATCCCCGACCACCAGCATACCGGTCAACTTCGGATACGCTTTGCGCATGGCGGCCTCGGTATCCGCATGCAGCCCGAGGCGCTTGAGTTCGTCGTAGGGCGTGTACTTGAAAACCGCCTCCAGTGTGCCGCGCGGCACCGGCTTGCCGGCCACAATATATTTCAGCGCGCGCACCACGGCATTGAGCGGCAAGTAAAAACTCGAGGCGGCGCCGGTGGCTCCGCCGGCATTGAGCGCTACCACTCGGCCTTCGATGTCCATCACCGGCGAACCGGAAGAGCCGCCCGAGGTGCTGGAAGCGGCTTGGAAATAGAAGGTGTTGAAGTCGTTGTACTTGCCGTAGCCGTATTCCGGTGCTTCGCGGTCCAAACGTGCCAGCGTGCCCGCCAAGATCGATAGCTGCTCGCCCGCATCGTTGCCCACCACGCGGATTTCGCGACCAATCACGGCCCCTTGCGGATACAACGGCAGTTCGCTGGGCTGAATGAAGTGCAGCTTGGCCGGATCGTAGTGATAGATGCCGAAATCGTGGATGGGGTCGCGATAAATTGGATATAACTGCACCTCTTCTCGATTCAAGAAAATGGCTTGCGCGGTCACGGGCCCGGGCGTGACCACATGCCGATTGGTCAAGATCAGCCCCCGCTTAGCGTCGATGACGAAGCCTGTGGCCTGCGCGGTTGTGTTCCATTCGGTATCAAAGGCGCGAGCGGCATCGATTTGAATGGTGACCACGCCGGTGGCGATCTTTTCCAGGGTCTGCCCCCAGTTCGAAGGTGTGCTCGGAATGCCGGGTGCCGGAGTGACCGGCGGAGCGCTGAATGCGGGGGCAATGGACGATGCAAGCAAAGACAAGAGCAGCGAAATGCGCAGCATGCCGATCCTAAGGTTAGATTTCGTTCAGTGAACCGGATCGGACAAGATTACGACCCAAGGGGTTCCTGATAAGCGGCACTTCCCTTCCAAATAAGGTCCAGCTGCTTCGCGGCGCGCACATCATCCAATCGTCGAACCGGCATTGTATGCGGGGCCGAGGCGAGTTTCTCGGGGTCGTGGCGCATTTCCTCCCGAATTGAAGCCATCGCATCGCAGAACCGGTCAAGGTCCTCCTTGGCCTCCGTCTCCGTGGGCTCGATCAGCAGGCACTCCGGAACCAGCAACGGGAAATAGGTTGTAGGCGCATGAAACCCATAGTCCAGCAGGCGCTTGGCTACATCCATCGCGGAAACGTGATACGCCTTGTGCTCTTGCTTCAATGTAATGATGAACTCGTGGCTGGCGCGACGTTTGGGGTATGCAGCTTCAAAGCCGATTGCCTGCAGCCGTTTCATCAAATAATTGGCATTGAGCGCCGCGAATTCGGCAACCCGCACCATCCCTTGGCGACCCAGCAGCCGCATATAGATGTAGGCGCGTAAATTCACGCCCGCGTTCCCCATAAAGCCGGATAAGCGGCCGATGGACTGCGGCAAATCGCCTTCGGTCAGCCATCGATAGCGGGCGTTCTCTTTGCCGACGATGGGAAGAGGCAGAAAAGCCTTCAGGCGGGCGCTCACGCCGACCGCGCCCGATCCCGGTCCACCGCCGCCGTGCGGCGTGGAGAAAGTTTTGTGCAAATTCATGTGAATGACGTCGAAACCCATGTCTCCCGGGCGCACTTTACCGAGAATGGCGTTTAGATTTGCGCCATCGTAATAAAGCAGGCCGCCTGCCTCATGCACGGTTCGCGCGATCTGCACGATCTTGCGCTCGAAGACGCCCAAGGTTGAAGGATTCGTCAGCATGATGCCCGCGGTGGCAGGGCTGACAGCCAACTTAAGCGCCTCGATATCTACGTCGCCATTGGCGTCACAGGGTATTTCCCTCACCGTGTAGCCGCACATGGTTGCCGTTGCTGGATTCGTGCCGTGCGCTGCCTGCGGCACGATAATCTCGGTGCGTCCCGTGTCATTGCGCGCACGATGATATGCACGGATCATCGCGACGCCGGCAAATTCGCCCTGCGCGCCGGCCATCGGCGTCAGACTGACCGCCTGCATGCCCGTGATCTCCTGCAACATCCCCTGCAACTCATACATACAGGCGAGGAAACCTTGCGGTTCCGGCCCCAGCGGATGCCTCCCCAGGAACTCCGGCAGCATCGCGTACGTGTTGCAGGCCTTGGGGTTGTACTTCATGGTGCACGAACCCAGGGGATAAAAATGCGTGTCTATGGAGAAGTTCATCTGGGATAGACGGGTGAAGTGGCGCACCGCCTGCAGTTCCGATACCTCAGGCAATGCCGGAGGGCTGCGGCGGCGCAGGTTCTCCGGCACTCGAACCGAGCCTGCGACGTTTGGCGGAAATTGCGTGACGGCGCCGCGTCCCGGCTTGCTCAACTCGAATATCAAAGGTTCGCGCAAACTCAGTTCAGTCATGGATTGATTTTCCTAAGTCGCGCACGATGCGCTCATGGCATCGGTCAGTGCCGCGCGGTAGCGGTCGATATCGACGCTGAGCTTGGTTTCGGTTGCACAGACCAACATGGCACTTCCCAGCTCCGGATAGCGTTCGCTCAAGTCCAAGCCGCCGATGATCCCCTTGCGGTACAGGGCCGCAAGAACTTCGGCTGCCGGGCGATCCAGCAACAGCACGGCTTCGTGGAAGTGAGGGGCGGTGAAGCCTCGTTTCACGCCGGCGACTTGACACAAAGCGCTAATCAGCTCACCGGTGCGCTGCATGCTGGCTTGCGCGACGGCCTCCAGACCTCTTGGGCCGAGGAGGCTCATGTAGATGGTCGCTGCTGTCACCATCAAGCCCTGATTGGTGCAAATGTTGGAAGTCGCTTTGCTGCGGCGTATGTGTTGCTCGCGTGCCTGCAGCGTCAAGCTGAAACCGGGGCGACCTTCCGTATCCACGGTGCGCCCGACGATTCTGCCGGGCATCTGGCGAACGTAATGCATCCGGGTTGCCATGAAGCCGAAATAAGGCCCCCCTGACGCCAATGGCACGCCGAGCGATTGCCCTTCCCCGCAGACGATGTCAGCGCCGCGCACGCCTGCGATCTCGGTTCCCCACTGCGCGGGCGGCTTCAGAAGCGCCAGCGAGATCGGGTTGACGAGGGCAATCAAAAGGATCTTGTTCTCGTGCGCCCAGTTGGTCAGGGCATCGACTTCCTCGAGGCTGCCGAAGAAATTCGGCTGCTGAACGATCAAGGCTGTGAAATCCTGTGCGCTGTAAGCTTCGAGCGCCTCGAGCAGCGTGACTCCGGCAAATCTGTCGTAGTCCACCGGCACAAAGCTGATGTCCTGGTTACCGGCAATGGCCCGAGCAACTTGCGCGTAAGTAGGATTGACGGCACGCGGCATGAGTATTCTTCGGGAACTGGAGCTGCGATTTGAGCGCACCGCCATGAGACAGGCCTCGGCGAGCGCAGATGCTCCGTCATACAAGGAAGCGTTCGACACCTCCATGCCGGTGAGCGCGCACATCATGGACTGGTATTCATACACGAGCTGCAAGGTCCCCTGGCTCGCCTCAGCCTGGTATGGCGTGTAGGCGGAATAAAATTCTCCGCGCGTCGCGATCGACCAAACCGGCGCGGGAATATGGTGCTCGTAGGCGCCGGCCCCGATGAAGTTCAATGGCCGACCATCGATCGCCGCCCGCTCGCCCATGAGCCGGCCGATTTCCATTTCAGAAAGCGGCTCGGGCAAGCTCAGCGCGCCGGCGCGCAGCTCGGCCGGAATCTCGTCGAACAAATCTTCGATGCCGTTCACGCCGATGACGCCCAACATGCGCGCGATGTCCTCGGCGGTGTGGGGGATAAATGCCATACGCGTCCTTTACTTCGATTCTTCGGCCAAGAAAGTCCGGTAGAGGGCCGGACTCATCAGAGATTTCATGTCGGCGGAAGCGTCCGCCTCCAGCCTAAACAGCCATCCCGCCCCATACGGATCTTCATTGAGCAGCTCAGGCTTGCTCGATAGTGCGACGTTGTTGGCAACGACTTTGCCCGCCAATGGACAATAGACATCAGATGCCGCCTTGACGGACTCAACCACCGCACACGTCTCACCCGCGGCCAAGGCCCGGCCTACATCCGGCACCTCAACGAATACCAAATCGCCTAGCGCGCTTTGGGCATGGTCGGTGATGCCGATTTCCAAGGCGCCATTTTGTGTCTGGCGCACCCATTCGTGACTCTTGGTGTATTTAAGATCGGCGGGGATATTGTTGCTCAAATTCAGCTCTCCTTACGAATGTCGATAAGCGGCTTTCCATGGCGCACGAACGGCGGCTTGACGATTCGCGCGGCGTGCAATTTGCCGCGTATGTCCACTAGCACGCTGTGCTCTAGCGTTTTGGGCAACCGCGCCAGGGCGATGGAGCGGTTCAGAGTAGGCGAGAAGGTTCCGCTGGTCACTTCACCGGTAAGGTCGTTGGAAGCGGCCTCGTTTAGCTGAACTTTCTGGTGGCTACGCAGCACACCGCGCTCCTCGAGCAGCAGGCCGACCAATTCCTTTCCACCCTCGCGTTGAGCGCGTTCCAAGGCTGCGCGTCCTACGAAATCCCGTTCTGCCGGATCGAAGGCCACTGTCCATTCGAGGCCGGACTCCAAGGGATGATAATTTTCATCCATATCGTTGCCGTACAGATTCATGCCCGCTTCCAACCTGAGCGTATCTCGGGCCCCCAGTCCTGCCGGTTGCACTTCCTGCGCCAGCAAACGCTGCCAACAATCGGCGGCATCCGTCGCGGGAAGCATGATCTCGAAACCGTCTTCACCGGTGTAGCCGGTACGTGCGATGAACCACGATCCGAAGGAAGTGCCGCAGAAAGACTTCAACTCGAGGACGGCCGCCTGCTGCTCGGGGTAAAGCAGATTCGCCGCCTTGCGCCGGGCGTTCGGACCTTGGACGGCGATCATTGCCAGCTCCTTGCGTTCGACCGCGTTTACGCCGAACTGGACGGCTTCCTTACGTATCCAAACCAAATCTTTGTCCCGCGTCCCTGCATTGACAACCAAACGGAACCAGGTCTGGGACATGAAATAAACAATCAGATCGTCAATCACGCCGCCGTTTGGCAGCAGCATGCAGGAGTAAAGCGCCTTGCCGATCGTTTTGAGGCGTCCAACATCATTGGCCAAGAGATAGCGCAAGAATTCCCGAACGCGGTCGCCGGTAAGATCGACGATGCACATATGCGACACGTCGAACATGCCGGCATCTTTGCGCACGGCATGATGCTCGTCGATCTGCGAACCGTAGTGCAATGGCATATCCCAGCCGCCGAAGTCGACGATTTTTGCACCCAATTTCACATGGGAATCGTAAAGGGGAGTCTTAAGACCCATCGCAAACCTCGCGGCAAACGAATACAAAGACGCGTGCACCTTCGTGCCTCGCCCCTCTGTCCTTAAGACCTGAGAGATTACGCGCCTGATGCCAAGCGTTGCTCCCCTTCGGTGGATCGCCTGTTGCGACCGCTCTCCAGAGACCGCCAGAGTCTGCTGTTCATGTGCCTGAGCGTTTCCGGGCGGTTGCGCCTTCGGCGGTCCTTCAGTCAGGACTCTCTCCAGACAGCTCTTATCGCGATGCACCGCATGATACAGAAGAGCCCCTCGGACATGAAGCGCTGAGACCTAATATATCTTCTGCCTCAACCGCCGGACTTTTTTGCGGGCCAACCCATCTTTACCAGTTCCGCGACGATGACCTCGCGATGATCTCCCTGAATCTCGATGATGCCATCGCGCACCGTGCCGCCCGAACCACAGCGCTTCTTGAGCTTCGCGGCCAGGGCTTCGACATCGGCAAGAGACAAGGGCAAACCCGTAATCGTGGTGACGCCCTTCCCGGCCCGGCCCTTGACTTCACGCGCCACGCGCACGGCGGTCACCTTGGCGGCACCCGGGACACCGTTGGGGCAAACGCACTCGCGCACCGGGCGGCGGCAATTGGGGCACAAACTGCCGAGCCCAGTCGAATAAACAATCCGCGATCTCACTTTCTCATGTTATCAACACTTAAGAGATTTACGTTTAGAATCGGCGCACGCACAAAATATTTCTCAAACTCAAAAGCGAGCCCATCGTGCCGTCACCCAAAATCGCACTCACGCTGCTTCTCAGTCTGCCGTCTTTGGCGCTGGGCGATACGTTCAACTACGTCTTTATCATCGGAGAAAAAAATGTCGGTCATCTGACCGCCGAGACCGTAGGGAGTAGAACTACCGTCGACTACGATGTAAAGAATAACGGACGCGGCCCTACGATTACGGAATCGGTCGCGCTCGATGCGTCAGGATTGCCTACCGAGTGGCGGGTAACCGGCACTACGACTTTCGGCAGTAAAATTGCAGAACACTTTACTCGCAAGGGCGCCCAGGGCGAGTGGCAGGACTCCACCGGCAAAGGCCATTCGACAATTCACGCGCCAAGCATTTACTTGGCACAAAGTGCCAGCCCTTGGGCCAACGGAGTTTACGCGCGTGCACTGCTCAGAACGGCTGACAAGCGCTTGGCGGCGCTTCCCGGTGGCGAAGTTCGCCTCGAGAAAGGCGAAACGCTGTCCGTGCAAGGCAATTCGGGCCCGCTCGAGGTCACCCGCTACGAGTTGATCGGCATTGATCTGGATCCCGAGACTGTCCTGCTCGACGCCAATAACAACTTATTCGCCGACCTCGATGCCAGGTCCATTCTCGTGCGTGCAGGATATGAGGGTGAAGAAAAGAGATTGCGCGAGATGGCGGCGACCTGGTCGAGCCAACGTTTTGTGAATATCGAGCACGAAGTCGCACATCACTATCCGGGACCCATTCGCATCCGAAACGTTAGGCTGTTCGACCCGATTACATCGTCACTGACGCAACCCCTCTCGGTGCTGGTGCAAGACAAGGTCATCGCCGCTGTAGAAGGGCTCGACAGCCCTGCAACTTCTGGAGAAACCACGATTGAGGGTGCCGGCGGCACGTTGATAGCGGGCCTATACGAAATGCACTCGCATTTAGGCCAAAGTGACGCCTTGCTGGACGTCGCGGCCGGCATCACCACGGTGCGCGATATGGGCAACGACAATGCCGTGCTCGATAAGCTGATCCAACAGATCGACAGCGGCACCATCGCGGGCCCCCACGTCATCCGTTCGGGCTTCATCGAGGGCAGGAGTCCATTCAATGCCAACAACGGCATTCTGGTCGACAGCGAAGCGAAGGCAGTGGAAGCGGTGCGGTGGTACGGCGCTCGCAACTACTGGCAAATCAAAAGTTATAACAGCATGAATCCCGATTGGGTGCCTGCCATGGCCAAAGAAGCGCATCTGTTGGGGATGCGCGTGGCTGGACATATTCCCGCATTCTCAACCGCGGATGCCATGATTCTTGCCGGTTACGATGAAATCACCCACATCAATCAGTTCGCGCTGGGATGGGTGCTGCAGCCGGGGGAGGATACGCGAACGCTTTTCAGGCTCACGGCCTTGAAGCGCCTGCCCAGCCTCAATTTGCAAAGCCCCAAGGTGCAGCACACGATTGATCTCATGGTAGAGCGAAAAATCGCCATCGATCCGACCTTGGGCATCCACGAACAATTGACGCAGCGGCGCGATGGGCAGATCCCTCCAGGCGCGGTCGACTACATCGATCACATGCCCATTGGATGGCGCCGCGATGCGATGAGGGCTCTGGCCGACACCTCCGCTCCCGGAGACGACTTGGCCTATCGCCAAGCCTTCGACAAGCTGGTTGCCGTGGTGAGAATGCTGCATGAGCGCGGCATATTCATCTTGTTCGGCACCGACACGGGTGGCTCTTTTACTTATCATCGTGAGCTGGAGCTATATCAGCTCGCGGGAATGTCGCCGGCTGAAATCTTGAAGCGGGCAACTTTTGATTCGGCTCGGTATGTGAGCCAAGAACAACGAATGGGGTCAATCGAGAAAGGTAAATTGGCCGATTTCTTTTTAATACCCGGCGATCCGATCAAAAATCTGAAAGCGATCAAAACCATCACGATGGTAGTCAAGGATGGCACCATTTACTACCCAAGCGAGGTCTACCCGAAATTCGGCATCCGGCCATTTGCGCCGGCGCCCAAGGTTGTTCAATAGCTCCCGTCCGCACCGCCGCCGCCGAACGTGCCGCCACTCCCTTTGAATTGAGCCCCGGTTTCTATGGATTTCGGGTTGAGGGCGCCGCCACCGGCTAGCTGTAATAGGTCCAAGGCGCTGCCCCCCTCGCCTATTTGAATCGAGGTAACGCCGCGCCTTGGCTTACGCAGATAGCGATCCAATCCCAGCGCCAGGAGCAGTGCCGCGCTTCCCCAGAGGATTAGCTTGGCTTCAAGGGACAGTGCGGTCAGGTCCCGGAGCTGGTAGGCGAGGCACCCCAAGCACACCAGGCATGCGACCAGTGGCGCATGGGCGCGGCGGCGAAGCCCGATGACGAGGGCCGCCACTGCGAACATGGCATTCACCGTCCCCGTCAAAACTCGAATGACAATTGCGTGTTCCCACACAAGCCACAGAAACCCACATAGCGGCATCGTCACCACAAGCCAGTTGAGCATCTGATCGTGGGATGGTCTGCGAAATTCCAGGCACCCGGCGAATAACGCGATGGCCCCGATCGAGTAGCAAAATAGGCTGGCTGGCACTGCAAGGCCCGGTCCTGCAAAGAGCTGGTGAACGCCTGCCAAGTCAATGGCGAACGAGGCTGCCACGGCCGCCAAGGTGACGAATAACGAATTGAGCAGTCGAGTTCCTGCAACCGCCAGCGCTAGGGCGATCAGAAATGCCACGCGCAAGCCAACGTCGCCGCTCATCTGCACGTAAAGCAGCACGCCCGCAAGCAATCCGCCGGCCCACAGGGCTTCTTCTACGCCTGCGTGGAACAGATGTTCTCGCAGCATGAGCCACTCTGCAGCCATGAGCATGAAAACCCCCGAGGGAAACAACGCGCGCGGCAAGTGCAGCAGCTCAAAGATGCTCAAGGTAAGAGCGGCCGCGACCGCGCCGAGCACAAAAAATGCGCAGCGCGCGGTCACCGAGGGAGTCTTCCAGCCACCAATGCGCTCGGCAATCAAAGGGCAATTGGATCCCAGGTGCAGACGCGCCGCCGCTACGATCCACCGCTCCTGCTGCGGCGAGGGACGCAGCGCCTTCATGCCGGCAGCGCCCTAAGGCGTTCGTGAAAATTCCAAAGCAGCAGAGCTCCCGACACAACCGTCGCCAGTTGCAGAAGCGCCGCCGCCAGTGAATAACCAATCACTTGAGCTTCCAGGCAACATAGCGTGAACGAGGTATAGGCGCTGGCATAGATGGCGAACATCTCCTCTTTGCCGCGCAATGCTTTCACTGCGCAGGCGAGCGCAAGGGCGATCAGAATCGCAAGGCCCATGAGACGTGACCGCGGGCTGATGCACAACGTCATGGCACCCCAGAAACCGATATTCGCGGCGAAGTGTTCGAACACGGCCTCGAATTGAGCAGGTCCGCGCAGACCTTGATGGGCCGCGCGCCAAGCCAAAATCGTCGCGGCACATATGATCGCCTGCGTGCCAACGTGGCTCCGCGGGCCAACGGCATCCAACAAGGTTGCGATTTGCCCTTCGCTACCGAACCATGCCGCGAGGCAGGCGAGCGATACGCTCAGTAATAGGCGCGCGTTGAACCCATAGGCCGCGGCTGCATGGAACGCGGCCAGGATCAATAAGTGCCTCTGCCACTGCGGTCCCAACCAATGAAATTGGGATTCTGCATAACCCAAATCCGCACTGGCGATCAGCGCGCCCAACAGCAGCACATAGTCTCCGCCGATCGAGCGTGTTTTGCCGTGAATTAGCCTGCGCACTGCGGTTACATAACAACCCAAGGCTGCCAGCAGCAGCATGCCGCTGAGCATTGCCGGTCCAATGCGGTCCATATTCTCTTTGAGTAGCAGGCCTACGCCCGTGGTGATGGCCGCGACCGCGGCATAGAGGATGAAACGCAGCTCCTCGAATACGGAGAAAATGCTGCCGCGCTGCAAAGCCATGACCCGGCTGGCGGTGGCTTCATCGACGACACCGGCGGCCTTGAGTTCCAAGCACTCGGATTCGAGTGAATTCATGGCCGAATTGTACCGGCCTGCCCCAGCCCGGCGCTCCGGGTATAATGCCCGGATGAGATCTCGTCGACATTCCCTGACCGTAAAAGTAGGTTCAGTCTCGATAGGCGGCCCCTCGCCCATCGTCGTGCAATCCATGACCAACACCGACACGGCCGACATCGAAGGCACCGTGGCGCAGGTTAAAGCGCTGGCGCGTGCAGGCTCCGAATTGGTCAGGATCACGGTTAATAACGACGAGTCCGCTGCCGCGGTGCCCCATATCCGCGAGCGGCTGGATGCCCAAGGCATCGCCACGCCACTGGTTGGCGACTTTCATTTCAACGGCCACAAGCTGCTGAAAGCCCACCCTGCCTGCGCCGAGGCGCTTGGCAAATTGCGCATCAATCCGGGTAATGTGGGCCGCGGCAGTAAACGCGATCCACAATTCGCTGAAATGATCGAAACTGCGACCCGGTATCAGAAGCCAGTGCGCATCGGCGTGAACTGGGGCAGTCTGGATCAGGACCTGCTGACCCGCATGATGGACGAGAATTCGAAGCTGCCGGCGCCCTTGGCCGCCATCGATGTGATGCGTGAAGCCATCGTCGTTTCGGCTTTGGATAGCGCGAAGCGCGCTGAAGTGTTGGGGCTCGGGTCCAATATGATTGTCATCAGCGCTAAAGTCAGCGGCGTGCAGGACTTGATCGCCGTATATCGCAATCTGGCGGCACGCTGCACCTACCCATTGCACTTAGGGCTAACCGAGGCCGGCATGGGCAGCAAGGGCATCGTGGCCTCCACGGCCGCCATAGGCGTGCTGTTGCAAGAGGGCATCGGGGACACCATTCGCGTCTCATTGACGCCGGAACCCAATGGCGATCGCACCCAAGAAGTCATCGTTGCCCAAGAGATTCTGCAGACCATGGGGCTGCGTGCCTTTACGCCCATGGTGATCGCCTGCCCGGGCTGCGGGCGCACCACCAGCACTTACTTTCAAGAATTGGCGCAGAAGATTCAAAGCCACATACGGCACCGTATGCCGGAGTGGCGCAAACAACGTCAGGGCGTCGCCGACATGACGGTGGCCGTCATGGGCTGCGTCGTCAATGGCCCGGGCGAGAGCAAGCACGCGAACATCGGCATCAGCTTGCCGGGCACGGGGGAGCACCCTGTGGCGCCGGTGTACGAAGATGGCGCAAAAACCGTCACGCTCAAGGGTGATCGAATCGCAGAGGAATTTCAGGACCTGGTAGAGCGCTACATCGAGCGCACGTACGCGCTAATTTCCACGTGACGGAACTTGCTGAAAAAAACTGCGCTCCGTGTGAAGGCGGAGTCGAACCCTTGCCTCCCGCCGAGGTCAACCGGCTGGGCGAGCAGTTGCACAAGGACTGGAAAATCGCCAAGGATGCCAAAAGCATCAAGCGATGCCTCAAATTCAAAGACTTCTATCGCACGATGAGCTTCGTCAACGCAGTGGCCTACCTGGCGAATCTCGAGGACCATCATCCCGACCTAGAGGTGGGCTACGACCATTGCGATGTCACCTATTCCACTCACTCGATCGGCGGGCTGTCGATAAACGATTTCATTTGTGCAGCGAAGCTAGATCGTCTTCAAGATCTCGGGAACGTCGCCCGATAGACCTAGGGCCCGCTGCGCGAAGCGGCGTTTCATGAACGGCATTCTTTCCACCGCGCTCAAACCTGCCGCGCGCAGAGCCGCGATCTTTGGCTCGCTGTTTGAAAATAACCGCTCCAATCCGTCCAGCGCCGCTGCCGCCACCAGATTTTCACTGCGCCGCCACCGCTCGTAGCGCCGAAGGTGCCTGTAGTCGCCGAAATGCGCGGCGCCTTGTGCATCCCCCAGCACCTGCGCGAGCGCCGCACAATCGAGCAGGCCCAGATTCAATCCTTGCCCAGCCAAGGGGTGTACGACATGCGCGGCATCGCCCAGCAATACTGCGCGCGGGCGCGCGTAATCCAGTGCGTACTGCAGCTTCAACGGGAAGCTTGCAAGCGTGGTAGCGAGCTCGCACCGCCCCAATACCCCGCCGCTGGCCTCCGTCAGGGCCTGCCCGAAGCGTTCGGGATCGATGGCGCGTAAGTGCGAAGCCTGGTCTCGCGCGACACTCCAGACGATCGAAGAGCGGCCGTCGCCCAGCGGCAAGAAGGCCAAGGGGCCGGTGCTCAAGAAGCGCTGCCACGCCGTATTCTCGTGGGGCTTTTCGGTCTTCACGTGCCCCACCAGGGCGTCTTGGTGATACGCATGACCTGCGGTGCCGATTTCCAACAACTGCCGGGTTGTCGATTCGGTGCCGTCGGCCGCCACCAGCAGTTCGCTGCGTAATTCTCTGCCGTCCTTCAGTTCGAGCGTGACATTCTCATCGCCGAGGGCGACCGACGCCGCGGCGCCCTCAATGAGCACCACGCCGGCAGCACGGGCTGACTGCAAGCATTGCCATTGCAGCGCTCGGCCCTCAATGATGTGGCCGAGATTGGGCTCGCCGATTTGGGCGCAGTCAAAAGTGAGCGATCCTGCACCCCGGGGCCTACCGGCGCCATCCCAGACGCACATGCGTTCGTACGCGGAGACGCGGGCTTGCGGTAGCGAGTTCCAAATGCCGCACAACTTGAGTAGCCGCTCCGATGCGCGGCTCATGGCAAAGACGCGCAAATCCCAATCGGTATCCAACGGGGGGGCGGCTGCGGGCTGATCGGTTACGATCGCCACTCTGCCTGAGATGCAGAGCTTTCGTGTGAGCAAAAGGCATCCCATCACCAAGCCGAGCACCCCGCCGCCGACGATCACCACGTCAAACTCGTTCAACCGGGTGCGGCTCATGTGAGCGCCACGCCGCGCGCCAGTTTAGGCACCCGTCCTGTGCCGCCCGTGCTGAGGCGGGACAGGACAGCTTTGGCGGGCGGCAAGAGGTCAAATGCCAACAGTCCTAAATTGCGCAGCACCCGAACGGAGGAAAGAGGATTTGAAAACATCCTGACCAACCCATCGGTGAAAGCAATGACGCCGCTCCGATCCGCCGCGCGCCAGGCATCATACTGCGCCAGCAACCCGGGTGCGCCCGGGTCGGCGTGTTCCGCTTGCTCTGCGATGAGTTCTGCGAGGCTCGCAACGTCGCGCAATCCCAAATTGAACCCCATGCCGGCAACCGGGTGCAGCCCTTGAGCGGCGTTGCCGATGATGACGCAGCGTCCGGCGCTGGTTCGGCTCGCCCGGGTGAGCGAGAGCGGATAGGCGTGGCGGCGCCCGACTTTCAGAAACCGCCCGAGCCGGAATCCAAAACGGCGTTGCACTTCGGCAATAAATTCTTCGTCCGACCAGCCTAAGCCTAAGTTTGCGGCTTCGGCAACCAGGGTCAGCACCAGGGTGCAGCGCCCTCCATCCAGCGGCAGCAACGCCAACGGGCCGCTAGGTGTGAACCGTTCATAAGCCACGTTGTCATGGAAGCGCTGCGGCAATATCGTGGTGATAAGCGCCGTCTGTGAATAATCGCGCACCTCGGCATCAATGCCGAAGGCGCTGCGGACGGCCGATTGCGCGCCATCTGCCGCGACGATCAACTTGGCATCTAGGCTAATTTCGCCACCCGCTTGAACTATGTGAACGGTGACCGAATCCTGGTTTGCGGCGAGCCGCGAAACTTCAGCCGGGCAATACACCTCTAGCCCAGGGCCGCTTTGCAGGCGCGACCAGAGCGCGCTGCCCAGTGCGCGGTTAGGTATGACATATCCCATGGCCGCGAGGCCCTGTTCTGCCGCGTCGATTCGCGCGAAGCCGAACCGGCCCTGGTCCGAGACGTGGATTTTGCGTATGGGCGTTGCGTTCGCGCTTATATCGGGCCAAACATTCAGCGTCTCCAAGATCCGGCGGCTGCCGTTGGAAAGGGCGGTGGTGCGCTCATCGAAACTGGGTTGGGCGGCCGCGTTGTGAGGTACGGCCTCGATGAGGGCAACGCGCAATTTCAAGGGTGCCAAAGCTACCGCCAACGTCGCGCCCACCATGCCGCCTCCGACGATGGCAACATCGAATTTCATCGTAGCGACTCGATCGCCTCGGGGGTTCTCTCGAGTGCAGCGGTCAGCACCTCCGGGGCGCTGCTGGTCACCAGAACCTCATCTTCGATCCGAATTCCGATGTTCCAGAATTCCTTAGGAATTTTAGTCGACGGCCGAATGTAGATGCCGGGCTCGACGGTCAGCACCATCCCCGGTTCCAGCACTCGCCATTCACCGCCCACTTTGTAGTCCCCGACGTCGTGTACATCGAGTCCAAGCCAGTGACCGGTACGATGATTGAAAAAAGGCAGGTAGGCTTGCTCCTTGATCAGTTTCGCAGTTGCTCCCTTGAGCAACCCCAACTTCGCGAGACCCTGCGTCACCACCCGTACCGCGGCTTCATGAGGTTGATTCCAGTGATTGCCTGCGCGAACCTTATCAATGGCCGCCAGCTGCGCCTCGAGCACCACTTCATATACGGCGCGCTGCACTACGGTGAATTTGCCGCTGACCGGAAAAGTGCGGGTGATATCCGAGGCGTAGTAATCATGTTCACAGCCTGCATCCAGCAGCAACAGATCGCCCTCGCACAGCTGCTGATCGTTATCCCGGTAGTGCATGACGCACGCATTGGCACCACCGGCGACGATGGGTTGATAGGAGAGATCTGCGTTGTGCGAGCGGAACTCGTGCAGCACCTCTGCCATGACTTCGTATTCCATGCGTCCGGGACGCGCGAAACGAATCGCGCGTCGATGAGCGCCGACGGCTATCTGCGCGGCTCGCCGCAGGCTGGCTTGTTCCGGCCGGCTTTTGTACAGTCGCATATCGTCGAGCACGTGATTCAGGGCCACGAATTCCTGCAGCCCGCGTGCTTCTTGCCGCGACTGCCCCCGCAGTCCGTTCACCCAGCTCAATATGCGCGGGTCAAAATCCGGGTGCGTACCCATGGAATAGAATATCTGCGAGCGTTGTTCCATCAATCCGGGCAATATTTCGTCGATGTCCTCGATCGGGAACGCATCGTCGGCTGCGTAGCGCTCTACCGCACCTTCGGTACCGGCGCGGGCGCCGTCCCAGCACTCCCGCAAAGCATCATGCTCGCGAACGAATAGCAAATACTCCCCCTGAGGCCGCCCGGGCGCCAGCACCGCCACGGCATCCGGTTCCGGAAAGCCGCTCAAATAATGAAAATGGCTGTCCTGACGGTAGGCGTATTCGATGTCGCCATTGCGGTGGCGCACGGGCGCTGCCGGCAGTATCGCGATGGCCTCCCTGCCTATCATATGCATGAACTGACGCCGCCGGTGTGCGAACTCTTTTCGATCCATTAGGAGCAGGAGCCTATGCTCAATGCAGCCGCTGTTGCGCCGGATACACTTGCCTGCGAACAGGGAGGAGTTCTTCGAAGACCACTTGGGCGGCCACTCGAATGAACTCGACCAATTCAGCGTAAGCCTGCTCGTTGGACTCGTCGCCTTCCGCGTCATCGCCGGTGGCGCGTGAGATTTCAGTGAAATCGCGGACGATTTCGCCCACGTCGCCGCTCAACGCTTCAAGATCCGAGATGTTTCCGGCGCCCAATCCATAGAGAAAACCGGTGCACCATAACGCAAGCGCGTTGGCGCGGCCGTTCAGAGGTTGCTCGTCGTCCGGCAACAGGGGCTCGAACTCCATGCCTTGCTCGCCGAAGCATCGGGCGGTCGCGGTAAACACCCGTTCGATCATAGCGGCAGACTGGTCGGAAATGGCCGCTCCATCCGGTAGGATTTCGTTAACCCAATCCTGCATTTTATAGGGCGACACGGAACATAAGGCGCCGCATAGGGAACCGTGCGCCTCTGCGGCGTCCGCTAAGCCGCCGGCGCCGGCCAACGCATCTTCAAAATCCTTGAATCGAATATCCGACATCATGATTAGCGCAATAATACCGCAGTACGGGCATAAGCCGCCCTTTGCATTGCGCTTGGGGGCGCTCTATATTGGCAGCCTATGAACGATGCCAATCCGAAGTCGGCAGTGGAACTCGAACTGAAGCGCTTGGAAAAGCGTTTGGAAGACCTCATCGTGACCGTAAGTCACATCAAGGAGGAAAATCGGGCATTGCGCCAACGTCAAGACACCTTAACATCCGAGCGCGCAACGTTGCTGCAGAAAAACGAGCAGGTGCGTGCGCGAGTCGAGGCTATGATCGGCCGCCTGAAGTCGATGGAGCAAGCATGAGCGACAATCAAGCGCGGGTGAGCGTTCGAATACTCGAAAAGGAGTATCACATAACCTGCCCCATCGAAGAGCGATCTGATCTGCTCGACTCTGCCGAATTCCTAAACATGAAAATGCGTGAAATCCGTGACAGTGGAAAAGTGGTCGGGTTGGATCGAATCGCCGTAATTGCGGCGCTCAACATGGCAAATGAATTAATTCGATTCCGCAATCGTGACACCAATCTCGATTCGGACGTCGGCGGACGCTTGCGTATCCTGCGCGAGCGCGTAGAGTCGGCCTTGGAGAAGGGTCAACAGCTCGAGCTCTAGGGCTTGAACTTTCACGATCCTCCTCAATGATTAATTTTGGCGCTGCCTGCGGTGTTCGAAGCGGATCGGGTTACCTCCTGACCCTAATTTTGTAAACCCCAGGGGCCAATGCTTGCTGGTAACATTGTGCAAGTCCGCTCCGAGCGGAAAGCCTTAAGTGCCGCAGTCGGCCCCACCTGTTGCTCAGGTCGGGAGCAACGGTCCAAAACGGCACATGCGGGTAGCGCCATCTCCCTCTTAAGTGAAAGCGAAGCTTCGTAAACTATTGCGCACTCAGCGCCGCTCACTAGGCGAAAGCCGGCATGCGGATCTTTCCACTGCAGCCGCCAAAGCGCTGATGCACCTCCGGTGGCTCAGGGCAGGCAAACGAGTTGCGCTGTATCTGCCCTTTGATCGCGAGTTGGACACCGCTGCCTTAATCGACGCTGCCCGCCGCCGCGGGGTGCAGCTTTTCGTTGCCGTCATCATTGATCGTCGCCACTGCCGGCTGCGCTTCTATCCTCTTAGGGGCGAGACTCGCCCTGGGGTATTTGGGATTTCAGTTCCACGCTTGCGCGCAGCCCCTGTCTTACCGCAATGGCTGGATCTCATCGTCATACCATTGGTAGGAGTCGATAGCGGCGGAAGGCGCTTGGGCATGGGAGGCGGGTACTATGATCGCGCTCTGGCTTTCCGCCGTCGGCGAACGATTTGGAAGGGCCCGCATTTGGTAGGTCTTGCCTTTGAATGTCAGCGCACCGACGCGGACTTCGCGCAGTCATGGGACGTAAGATTGGATTCGTTGGCTACCGAATCGGGAGTGGAGCAATTCCTATGAATCATTGGCTGTTCAAATCAGAACCCGACAGCTTCAGCATCGATGATCTCGGCAAGCTTGCGAAACAAACCGCCACCTGGGATGGCGTGCGCAATTACCAGGCGCGCAACATGCTGCGCGATTCCATAAAGAAGGGCGATTTAGCCTTTTTCTACCATTCAAGCTGCGCGATGCCTGGTATCGCCGGCATCGTCAGCATCGTCCGAGGAGGCTATCCCGATCCGACTGCCTTCGACCGCAAGCATCATTACTTTGATCCGGACTCGCGCCAAGAGGCACCTTCTTGGTTCGCCGTCGATGTGAAGCTGGTGAGCAAGTTCGGTCGCCTCATCACGCTCGATGAACTGCGCGCACACGCCGCAAAAAAGCTTCAGGATTTTGTTTTGCTGCGCCGTGGGAACCGCTTATCGGTGATGCCGGTGGCAAAAAAGGATTGGGAGTTCATCCTCACCCTTGAGTGACGCCGCTCACATCGCTAGCACATTGTCGAGCCGTCACGCGAGCTATTGCTTGTAAATTAATTATTCGTGTATATACTCGGACCCCGGACTAACCCGATAACGGAGTTTCTAACATGGCAGCGAAAGCAAAGAAGGCGAAGAAGAAGGTAGCAAAGAAAAAGGCCGCTAAGAAAAAGTAAGCCTTCGAAAGTAATCAACTGTGCCCGCGTAAGCGGGCACAGTTGTTTTTGAAGGTCGAGAATTCGCCGTGCCAACGGACAAGTCACTGGAAAAAAAACGCCGCGCTGCGCAAGCCGCAGTCCCCTATATCGAAAGCGGCATGCTGCTGGGGATCGGTACCGGCTCAACGGTCAATGAACTCATCGAAGTGCTGAAAGAGCGCAAAATACAGCTCCGCGGTGCCGTATCGAGCTCCAGTCAGACTTCCGAAAAACTTAAAGCGGCGCGGATACCCGAACTCGATCTGAATACAACCGGCGATCTTCCTCTGTACATCGACGGCGCCGATGAAGCCGATGCAGACGGCGTCTTGATCAAAGGCGGGGGCGCCGCCCTCACCCGCGAGAAAGTGGTGGCTGCCGCCTCGAAGCGATTCATTTGCATCATTGATGACTCGAAGTTGGTGCCGGTGCTCGGTCGCTTCCCGCTGCCTGTCGAGGTCATACCGATGGCCCGATCTTATGTCGCGCGGCAGATCGTGAAGCTCGGCGGGCAGCCGGTTTGGCGCGAAGGAACCGTCACGGACAATGGCAATCCGATATTGGACGTCCATAATCTGAAGATCACCGACCCCAAGGCGTTGGAGTCGGCGTTGAATCAAATTGCTGGAGTCGTCACTGTAGGTCTATTCGCCTGGCGCCGCGCCGATATCCTCATCGTAGCGGGAGATTCCGACGTGAGAGTTCTGGACATCGGCGCCCGCGGCTAGATTTCCAGTCGGGTACCGATCTCAACGACTCGATTGGGCGGCAATCCATAATAGTCGGCAATGACCTGCGCCCCCCGAGCCATCTGCATGAATGCCTTGCGGCGCAACGGCGGCAAATCGGAGCGGCGCCCGGGAATCAGTTCTTCGCGGCTCAAAAAGTACGTCGTCGCCTCAGGTTCGTAAGGAACCCCGTGGCTTTCCGCGTCGCGCAAGATTGCCGTGATGTTTGCCTTCTCCATGAATCCGACCTGAGCCACCACCCTAAGGATACCCTCGCAGACCGGAGTGACAGTCAAGCGCTTGGCCGCGGTCACACGCGGCACTTCGCGCGTGACGACGGTCAAAAGGACCACTCGTTCGTGCATGACGTGATTGAATTTGATGTTGTTGAGCAAGGCGCGCGGTATGCCTGAAGCCTTTGCGTCCATGAAAATGGACGTGCCCGCCACTCGTACCGGCGGATCCCGCTTCAGGTCCTCGATAAAATCGCGCACCGGTTTTTGTTCGCGCAACAACCGTGCCATGACCGAGGCGCGGCCGCTCTGCCAGGTTTGCATCAGCCAGAAAATGATCAATCCGGAAACCAACGGCAGCCAACCTCCGTCCTCCAGCTTGGTCAGATTGGCAAGCAGGAAGGCGATGTCCACGACGAACAGCAACGATAAGCCCATGCGCAACAGGCGGCTTTCCTTGCCGGTCCGCGATTTGATGAGACTCAAGGTCAGCGGCGTGACGATGGTCATCGCTCCTGAGACCGCCAGGCCATAGGCACCGGCAAGGGCCGCGGAGCTGCCAAATCCCAAGACGAGGGCAAGCGCAGCCACCATCAGGATCCAATTCATCGTGGGCACGTAGATCTGGCCGGCGTGCTCGGCGGAGGAATGCTCAACCCGCAATCGCGGCAATAGCCCGAGACTGACCGCCTGCGTGGTCACCGAGAACACTCCCGAGATCACGGCTTGCGATGCTATGACCGATGCGGCGGTCGCAATAACGACCAGCGGCAATACCGCCCATTCGGGCGCCATCAAATAAAATGGGTTGCTGATGGCGGCCGGATTCTCGATCAACAAAGCGCCCTGTCCGAAATAATTCAGCACCAGTGCCGGCATCACGATGCAAATCCATCCGAGCCGAATCGGAGCCTTGCCGAAGTGACCCATGTCGGCGTATAGGGCTTCGCCTCCCGTCACCGTTAAAAATACGCCCGCCAATACCGCGAGCGAGCCGATCTGATGTTCGGACAATATTTGCAAAGCGCGCGACGGATTGAGGGCTAAAAATACGCGCGGCTCGCGCACGATCCAACTAATGCCCATAACGGCTAGGATCAGGAACCATCCCAGCATAATCGGTCCGAACACCTTTCCGACTGAGCCCGTGCCGTGACGCTGAATGATGAAGAACCCGACCAATACGACAATGGCGATAGGGACAGCGGGAATGTGCGCGGCAGGTGCTGCCACTTGCAAGCCCTCAACCGCGCTGAGCACCGTAATGGTGGGCGTGATGGCGCCATCCGCAAAGAACAGAGACGCACCCAGGATGCCTAACGCGGCATACCATTTACGCCGCGGACTCTGACGCGAAGTGTTAATCACCAGCGCAGTCAAGGCCAGCACCCCGCCTTCCCCTTTGTTATCGGCGTTGAGGACCACGGTGACGTATTTCAGCAAAATGACCAGAACCAGCGACCAGAAGATCAACGACAACACGCCCAAGATATGTTCTGGCGTCACCGCCATACCGGGTCCGGTGAAGCACGCGGATGTGGCATACAAGGGACTGGTGCCAATGTCGCCAAACACAACCCCGAGCGCAGCGATCGCCATCGGCCCGAGCCGCTGACTCGAATTATGTGTCGCGGACATTCACCTCACCCTAAAAGAAAAGGGCCCACGTAAGCGGGCCCTGTTTGGCTGGGGGACTAGGATTCGAACCTAGGTAAACGGTGTCAGAGACCGTTGTCCTACCACTAGACGATCCCCCAAAACCGGTCGCGTGAGCCCTGGAGGCGAAAGCGCTTCTCTCGTGTCTAACGCTTCGAGAACTGGGTGCCGCGGCGAGCCTTGCGACGTCCGACTTTCTTACGTTCGACTTCCCGCGCATCACGAGTGACAAAACCGGCTTTGCGCAGCGGCGATCGGAGAGTTTCATCGTAGGCCATCAATGCCCGCGTGATTCCGTGGCGTATCGCGCCGGCTTGACCGGTAATTCCGCCACCTTCCACATGAGCTTCGACATCGAACTTGCCGTCAAGCTGTACTGCCCCGAAAGGCTGCTGAACGATCATCCGTCCTGTTTCGCGGCCGAAGAATTCATCCAGGGTCCTG
>JANYAD010000116.1 GCA_025355165.1 Gammaproteobacteria bacterium
CTGCTCGAATTCCATCGCCGGGAGGCCAAACCTGCTTGGTGGTTCATGTTCAAACGGCAGGAATTCGCCGAAGACGAGCTCGTCGATGATGCCGAGTGCATCGGGGGCCTCCGCCGTGATCCCACGAGCGTCGCTCAGAGCGTGAAGCGCTCGACGGTTCACACATTCACGTTTCCACCCCAAGACTTCAAATTGAGAGTGGGGGACAGGCCGCTCCGATCCGCGACCTTGGAGCCGGCAGGCGAGATCGTGTTGATGGACGAGGAGGCGGGCAAGATTGCGCTTAAGATTGGCCCCAAGGCGACGCCGCTCGAGGACGCCTTCTCACTCATTCCGAGTGGGCCCATCGATGCTGGCGTGTTGCGTGAGGCGGTCTATCGGTTCGCAGAAGCGGTCATTGCCGGAAGCGGCCAGTATTCGGCTATAGAGTCGATTCTGCGACGGGAGCGCCCGAAGGTTAATGGTCTTGAGTCCGATCGACCGATTGTTCCAAACGGCGCGGATGTACTGGATTCCGCCGTGAGTGCAATCTCGCGACTTGATCGCAGTCACATGCTTGTTCAAGGGCCACCTGGTACGGGGAAGACTTACCTCTCGGCCCACGCCATTGTGCAGTTGCTGTCTTCAGGCCAGCGAGTCGGTGTGGCGTCAAACTCCCATAAGGCCATCAACAACCTGCTGGCAGAGATTGAAAAGCAAGCTTTGGCGCAACACGTGACCTTCCGCGGCGTCAAGAAATCCTCGGGAGAAGATCAGGAGCACCGCGGATCGATGATTGTAAACGTCGCGCAAAACGAGGAGGTTACTGCTGGTGGCTATCAGCTCGTCGCAGGCACTGCATGGCTCTTTGCTCGCCCTGATTTCGATCAAACGTTGGACACCCTGTTTGTCGATGAGGCCGGTCAGGTGTCTCTGGCGAATGTCGTGGCCATGGGGGTTAGTGCCAAGAACATTGTGCTGGTCGGTGATCAGATGAAGTTGGGGCAGCCCATTCAAGGAGATCACCCGGGTGAGTCCGGGCAATCGGCCTTGGAATTCGTGCTCGGAGACTGGGCCACAGTCCCGCCAGATCGGGGCATCTTCCTGCCCATCACCCGGCGTATGCACCCGGACGTCTGTGCGTTCATTTCGCAAGCCGTGTACGAGGGCCGCCTGCAGCCGGCATTGGGCAACGCTTCGCGCGAACTTATCCTTGAAAACGGCGCGGATCCATCGTTGCGAGTGTCCGGCATCCGCTTCGTACCAATAGAGCATGAAGGGTGTAGCCAGAAGAGTGAGGAGGAGGGGGCCCGCGTTCTCGAAATCTATTCGAGCCTTCTGACTCAGCGCTGGAAAGATGGCAGCGCCGGTGTGCGGCCGCTGGGCGTGTCCGACATCTTGGTCGTGAGCCCCTATAACGTTCAAGTGAATCACCTGAAGGCAATTCTGCCGACAGGTGCACGAGTGGGCACGGTCGACAAGTTCCAAGGCCAGGAGGCCCCGGTCGTGTTGGTATCCATGACCACCTCGACGGCCGAAGATATGCCTCGCGGGATTGAATTTCTCTACAGCCGCAACCGCCTCAATATGGCGATATCGCGCGCGCAGTGTCTAGCGATCGTTGTGGCTAACGCACAGCTGTTGGAGGCTCCCTGCAGTCGGGTCGAGCAGCTAAAGTTGGTGAATACGCTGTGTTTTGCGAAAATCTATGCAGACGGTATGCACTAGAAATCGCGCGACGTGACTGATTACCTGGGCGTAGAGGCGCACGGCGAGGGATTGAAAAATGAAAGATGCGACTTGGGATAATCAGCTCCTGGCTGACTATCGGGCGTTTATTCGTTCTGACAGTGCGCGGCAGGCGTTCGATGTACTCGTTGCCGCGGCGATCAAGCTGCCAACTTACCATTGCCGGCCCAATGACGCCAAGGGACCCAAGAAGGCGTTTGTGTATGAGGATGCCCTCTCGGGCGAAAGACCCTTTGCGTTCATCGTGAATCGTGAGCACCTCCTCTTCTATGTCCGCAAGGAAGGGATTCGATTGGTGGCCGGCGGGCTCTCGGCGCTTCAGAAAGCGGTTCCGAGCGCGGCAAAGAATAACGACGGTGAGTGGACCGTTAGGATTGAAACGACGAATGAGGCCATGCGTCTCCAGGCGTTACTGTTTGGGGCGGTCGATAAGGGTGGCGTACGGCGCAAAGCAGGCGGCGCAGAATTGCAGCGTTGGAGGGCCGCGCCAGAATCCGCACGCGAAGTTCTGGATACCATTTTTGCGAAGACGCCGGCGGACACCCGGCAGCAGTGGGAAGAATTTCTTGCCGACTCCATCCAGTACGCGGCAGCTAGATACCCAGATCGATGGGCTCTGGCCCTTCATCGGAGCTATCTCCGGTTCATCGTTGGCATGGTTCTTTGTATCCAGTTTCACCCGAAGCATGGGGTTACGGCGTTACTCCTTCGAACCACGGCGCCGCGTGGGCTGAAGTTATTGGGGCACGAGTACAAGCACGCCCCGGGCTGCGAAGAGGCACTGATACCCTTTGCGGGTGCGGAGGGCATTATCAGCCGAATACGCGAGGCGAACAGGAGTGCAATTGGCATATGTGCCACTGCGCACGCCGGGAATGGTGTGTTTCGCCGAGCGCATTCTCCTGGGGTTTTGCGGTACTTGGAGCAAGTGTTGGGTCGAACTCTGCCGAATCCGAGCTATGCCGTAGACCCAGCGACGGAACCCCACAGACCGGCCAGCGAACCGGTCGATGACGCAGTAGAAGAAGCCATTCACCAGCGGACAGACATTGGGCTGACAGAAAAGGCGCGGCTCGTGAATGCACGCCGAGGGCAGGGGGTCTATCGCGCAAATCTGGAACAGATTGAGAAGCGGTGTCGCGTGACGGGGATCTCGGATGGACGACATTTGCGGGCGAGCCATATTAAGCCGTGGTCAAAGTCGGACGATCGTGAAAAGCTCGACGGCTATAACGGGCTTCTACTTTCGCCAAACGTCGACCATCTCTTCGATGGCGGCTATATTTCGTTTGAGGACAATGGCGACCTTCTTGTATCGCAGAATGTTCGGGACGACATCCTTACAGCGCTGGGATTGCGGCGAGACGCCAACGTCGGCGCATTTAGAGCGGAACAGTGCAAATACCTGGAGTGGCATCGGACAAATTACGGATTTACCAAATTAGTCTGGACTAAAAGCTAGGCCCTCGGCCCAAATAATTGCTCTATGACGCCAACGATGGATTTAATCTCCACAAATTTGCCTTTGCTCAGAACCCGGAGGTTTTTGCGATCAGCCTTTTCGCCTTCCGCGTTTCCTTTTGTGTGTTTTGCCACGGGGAAGCCGGTGATATCCGGCAAAGGCTCACCGGGTTGTCCGCCGAACCATCTAAAAGGTCCAATCTTTGTTCAGCAATATGCAGAGCTACCTGTACTGGTCTGGAACGCAATTTTCCGCGTTTCTTGGCAACGGGTGGCCCTTTGCTACCGACAATGGCAGCCAGCTCGGCAACTTTGAGTCCAACGCCGGCTACACCTTGGCGGTGAGCCCGGGACAAGTTGGACAACTTGCCCCTGTGCCGCTCCCCGCCGCCGCATGGCTCATGCTGAGTGGTGTGGTCGGGCTCGGCGCAATGGCTCGTCGTCGTCGCGGCGCGGGCCGTGGTACGCTGCAATTGGCACGATCAGATGTTTCACGCGGCCCTTTGACGCAGCGACCGCAGCGATTCCAGGTGCGCGGCCCATTTACTTAGCGCGTCGCGTTTCTCGTCGAGGTATTGGTGGACGTCGTACGTCGCGACGATACCAGGCTGCGCGTGATTGAGGCAGCGTTCGGCAATGTCGGGTCGGATTCCAAGCTTGGCCAGGCCAGTGCGAACGGTGCGGCGTAAGTCGTGTGCGGTGAAGGCCTTCACGTTGTGCTCGGCGAAGGTTTCCAGATGGCGAGCTATGCTCCGTGTAACGAGTTTTGGGTCCATCGGCCCGTCGCCAGTCTCGGAAGGGAACACCCACGCGGACCG
Source organism: Gammaproteobacteria bacterium (assembly GCA_025355165.1). Lineage (GTDB taxonomy): Bacteria > Pseudomonadota > Gammaproteobacteria > Steroidobacterales > Steroidobacteraceae > Bog-1198. The sequence continues at coordinate 4,008 of JANYAD010000116.1, forward strand.
GTTCGCCATTCGCTTCAGGCGTTTGAACTCGTCGACGGCTGCCGTCGTCAGTGGGACTGCGAACGCAACCGCTGTCTTAGTTCGGCCGGCCGGAATGTCCCAGACGGGCGTCCTAGCATCGAGGTCCAGCTCGGACCACTTGGCTAAGATCAACTCGCTGCGCCTCACAGCGGTCAGTAAAATCAAACGGATAGCGATGCCGGTGCGCCTAGCACGCTTCGTTACCTCATCGAC
>JANYAD010000119.1 GCA_025355165.1 Gammaproteobacteria bacterium
TTGTTCGAGGTGTAGTCGATAAACCCTACCCCCCGCAATCGAAATTGGGGCTGGCTGCTGCCGAATGCCGGCTCAACTTGCAGGCTTGGAACCGCATTTTGCAGGTCATTGACATAACTGATCGACTTGTCCGCGAGACTCTGTCCCGATAGCACCGACATGGCGATGCCGACGCTTTGGGCGGACTCTTGGCGCCGCTGAGCGGTCACCACGACCTCCTCCAGGCCGCCGGCCTCAATGCCTGCCGCCGCAGATGTGCCTGCAATGGCGCCGATCGCTGCAGCCGCCATTAACCGAATTGACATCACCTTCTCCTCACCAAGGCCAACCTAAGAGCGCGCATCATCGGTGACACGTTCCGCACTGTGAAGTGTCGTATGAGTCGTTTCTGATGCGGAAATGTTATTATGATGCCCGCACCGCAGCCCCGCACGACAATCGGTGTAGAAGTTACACGGCGATTGCGCACGATTTCTTCAGCTGGCAATCAATGCGTAAACTAAACAAATCGGATGGCCAGGGCTCATGATGCTGCGCAATTTTTTCATGTTCGCTGCGTGCGCCGTGCCCTTGGCGGCCGCGGACGTGCGTGCCGATACCTCGCCCATACCCGCAGCGGATTACACCGTGGCAAAATCATGGCGCCTGGGTGGCGCTGGGGGCTGGGACCATCCGGAATTGGAAGCGAACGCCGCCCGCTTGTTCGTCACCCGCGACGAGCGGGTCGATGTCATCGAGACCGTGAGCGGCAAACTGGTCGGCAGCATTCCTCATACGGCGGGCGTTCATGGCGTTGCCTTCGCGCCGCCTGTAAAGCGCGGTTTCACCGCCAACGGCCGCTCGAATACGGTCTCGGTGTTCGAACTCGACACATTGCGCGTCATACAAGAGGTGCCGGTCTCCGGAATATCGCCGGATTCCATACTCTATGAGCCGCAGCAAAACCATATTTTTACCGGTAATCGCGAAAGCGCGAATATCTCCGTGATCGACGCCGGCACGCTGCAAGTGGTTGGCACTGTGCCGTTGCCCGGTCCGCCGGAGGTGATGGCCACCGATGGCGCCGGACACGTGTATGTGAACATCAACAGTGCGCCGGGCAGGATGGTTCTCATCGATGCCAAATCCCTCGCGGTGAGGGCGAATTGGCCGTTGAAAGAATGTGCGAACCCCACCGGCCTTGCTTTCGATGTCGCCAACCGTCGGTTGTTTTCTGTGTGCGCAAACCAAGTCATGGCTGTGACCGATTCAACGTCGGGCAAGTTCATCGCCCAAGTCGTCATCGGCCGCGGCTCCGACGCAACCGTGTTCGATGCAGAGCTCGGACTGGTCTTCAGCTCCAACGGCATCGACGGCACGCTGACTGTGATTCACCAGGACGCTCCCAACGAATACCGCGTCATTGCCACCGTGACGACTCAGGTAAGCGCCCGCACCATGGCACTTGACCCGGTCACGCACAAGATTTACCTCCCCGCCGCGCACTTCGGTCCGCCGCCGGCGGTGACCGAGGAGCAGCCAAGGCCGCGCGCGACCGTGGTTCCCGACAGTTTTCTGATCTTGGTGGCTCAACCTAAATAAGTGAAACCATGAACGAACGCACAGAAGTGGTTTGCGGACATTGCGATTCGGTTGTGGGTCTACCAAGTGATCGGCTGAAAGACGCGCCGCGCTGCCCCAAGTGTCACTCGCCACTTTTTGAAGGCAAGCCGGTTGACTTGACGGCAGCCCAATTCGACAAGCATTTGGGCCGCAGCGATTTGCCGGTGGTGGTGGATTTCTGGGCTCCCTGGTGCGGCCCGTGTATTACCATGGCGCCGTTCTACGAAGCCACGGCGCGCCAGATGGAGCCGAAACTTAGATTCGCCAAATTGAACACCCAGGACGAACCGGCACCGGCTGCGCGCTTCAACATCCGCGCGATTCCGACGATGATCGTTTTTCGCAAGGGCAAGGAGATTGCCCGTCATTCCGGCGCCATGGATTCATCAACCATGTCGCGATGGCTGAACTCCATCGTTTGACGGTCGCGCGAAGCCACCCCGCGCGCCGGAGCCAGTCAAGTTTTGTGAAACACCAAGACGAAGCGATCCGTTTTGCCGGCCCCAGGGCCCTTGTAGCTGATTAAATCCCGCGAATCATCCGCTCGTCGCAGCACATCGCTCTTCGCGACAACCTTAAATCCGTGTGCGGCGAAATCTTTGACCGCAAATGCTTCTTCAATCCGGTGCAATTCGCCTGCGTCGGATTTTCCATGGCCGGCCTTGGACGAATGATCGATCAACAACAGGACACCGCCGGGTTTAAGCGCCTTTGACAGTTGATCGAGTACGCCGCTGACGTCGATCTTCGGCCACGGGCTCTCGGGCGTGGCATCCACCCAGTACAGGTCGTGATATACCTTGACCAGCAGCACGGCATCCAAACTGGCAGGGGCCAATTTTAAATCGTTGAGGTTGGCGGTCTCGTGCGTGACATTGGTCAAGCGATTGCCCGCCAGTCGGTTCTGCAATGCCGGCTGGCTCCAATTGTCGAACGCAAGATTGTTGATCATCAAGACCTGCCCTTTGGGGCCGACGACATAGCTCAGCAGTTCGCTGTAGTAGCCATCCCCCGCGAGCACGTCGGCGACTTTCATGCCGGTCTTGATGCCGGCGAGTCGCAGCATCTGTGCCGGCTGATCCAGTGCATCGCGCTTCAAATCCTCCGCCGGGCGTCCAGCGTGCGTGACTGCGGCGTCGTACTCATCAGCGGCACTCGCTGGCAACACGTCGAACAGAAAAGCTGCGCACAGAAGTGCGGCGGCGGTGATCATTGTTTGCTTAATCATTTTTTCCCTCCCCGAATGAGTAAAAGAGCACCTAGCGTCATGAGCCCGGCGGCCGACAAATAATAGCCGACCGAAGCGAGTCCGTAGTGTTGCGCCAGCCAGGTTGCAATGGGCGTGGCAAGCGACGCGCCTAAAATGCCGGCGAGATTGAACGCAAGGGAAGTGCCGGTGTAGCGGACCTGGGTGGGAAACAACGCCGCCAGTGCACTGCCCAGCGGACCGTAGGATAGGCCGCTCAAACCGAAGCCGCACGCTAAAAAAACGAATAAGGCCGCCGTCTCATGACGACCCAGCAACGGCTGAAAAGAAAAACCGAAGGCGATGATGAGCAGCGTGACGATAATCAAAATGCTGCGCCCGCCGATACGGTCGGCAATCGATCCGGCGACAGGAATCATGAGACCAAAAAACACCGCGGCGATCATTTGCATGACTAGAAAGGTCTGCCGGGGAAAGCCCAATGATTGGGTCGCCCAATTTAAGGCGAAAATGTTGGCGAGGTAGAAAACCAGGAAAGTGGTCGTGGAACCCAGGGTTCCCAAGAAAAGGTGCGCGGGATATTTTGCAAATACCACCGCGAAAGGGACGCGCACCGTTTCGCCTTGCGCGATGCTGCGCTTGAACGCCGGCGTTTCGACCAGTTGCAGCCGAATGTAGAGCCCCACCGCCACGAGGATGGTGCTCGCCAAGAAGGGCACACGCCAACCCCAGGTGAACAGCTGTGCCTCCGATAAGCGGTTACTAATCAAAAGAAATGCGCCGATTGAGAATATCAGACCTACGGGCGCGCCCAGCTGTGGAAACATGCCGTACCAGCCGTGCTTGCCGGGAGGCGCATTCTCGGTGGCGAGCAACACCGCTCCGCCCCACTCGCCGCCTAATCCGATGCCCTGGCCCACTCGGCACAAAGCCAGCAGCACGGGAGCGTAGATACCGATGCTGGCATAGGTGGGCAACAGGCCGATGCAAATGGTCGAAATGCCCATGGTCATCAAGGCGGTGACCAAGGTCGTCTTCCGCCCAATCCGATCGCCAAAGTGGCCAAAAATCGCCGAGCCGAGCGGCCTCGCAAAAAACGCCAGCGCCAGAGTGGCCAAGGATTGCAGCGTGGCGGTGGCCGGATCCCCCTTTGGAAAGAACAGCTTCGGAAATACCAGCACCGCCGCAGTGGCATAGATGTAGAAGTCGTAGAACTCAATGGTGGTGCCGATCATGCTGGCCGACAGGATTCGGCGCATATTCGATGCATCAGGCACAGAAACGGAATCGAGCAAAGGCTACCCCGGCAAATCGTTATAAATTTTGCCGATGGTACACCAGGGGGTGGCAGGGTCCTTGCTGAGTACCTTTACCGTTCTCGAGGGCGGCTGGGAATGGATGGCGCCGATCGGCCGACCGGTGCGGGGCGATACGCAGGAGCATGCCCGCGATCCCCGCCATGATCGAAAGCTCGAGAGCCGCCACGATCGCCGCTTTCCCCACCGCGCTCACCACGATCCTCGCTGCGCCCATCGCGATGCTCCGCACCCTCGCCCCCACGCCGGGGCCCCACCCAGTAGGAACCGCCCCAACCCCCATAATCGTAGCCATACGGCTCGTAATAGCCATAAGGCTCATAGCTGCCGGCGTAGCCCACTGCGCCGCCGCCCTCGACACCGTAGCCTGTAACACTGCAAGCAAACAGCATGCTCAGACTCATCGCTCCCACTGCTGCTGCCAACAGACGACTGTGCATGGTTCTCATTTCGGCTCCGCCTTGATATCGCTCTCGCTCCACTCCATGACCCCGAAAGGCGCGCCTGCTGGATCTGACATGACCGCTAGCATGCCGCCGTGCCGATCTACGCGCGGCCTGACCAATACGTGGCCGCCCATCGCGGTCACCTTCGCCGCGGTTTGCGCGGCATTCTCCACACGCACGAAGTTAAGCCAGTGCGAATGCTTGCGTGAGGATTCAGAGGCGTGTCCATTGGCGCTCGCTCGGGCATAGTTGTCGCTCGATAAGATCAGATGCTCCGCACCGTCGGCGCTTGGCGCCTCAAACACGTCAAAACCGAACAATTCTTGATAGAAAGCGGCCTCGTTGCCGGCATTTTGGGCGTGCAGCGAGCTCCAAATCCATTCGCCCACGACCGGAAGGTAATCCGGCGAATCGCCGCTGCTCGAGGCCAGAACGGCGAACACGGCGCCCTCTGGATCCGACAGCACGATTTGCTTGCCGCGCTGAGGATAGTTCTTGGCATCGGTCAGCACTTTCGCGCCGTGCTCCACCGCGACCCGTTGGGTCGCTTCGACATCGGCGCAGGCCATGAAAGTCAGCCAGGCCGACTGATGGGGCTCTGCAGATGGCATGGTTCGTTGCATCACGCCGCCGATGGGGCGGCCACCGAACATGGCGAGGGAATAGTCGGAGCTGCCCGCGCGAATTCTCTTGAAGGTCCAACCGAACACACCGCCATAGAATTTCTCGGCAGTGCTAAGGTCAGGAGTGATGAGATCGGCCCACACCATCTTGCCTGCATGATGCTCGCTGCTGGCTGGGCTATTCAGTGCCGGCAACTCGAAGTCGGCGGCACCGGCGATGGCCATGCCACCTAAGACAATAAACGAGGCAAGTACGCCTTCACGCCATGGGCATTGAGTGAGCATCATCTAATTCCTTGTGTGGCTACAGCATTTTGCGCGCAACTTCTACGATACGCTGTACTCGCCCGCATGCAGCACAGGTCAGACTAGAGCTACATTTGTGTGCGGCAGCCTCTGATCCTGAAAACCGCGCTCAGTGTCGGGCTGCGATGATACGTAGAAATCAGGCCGGCGCGTCAGCCGAGGGGCCGAGTGAGCCGATCGGCGGCGCAGAACCGCAGGCGCGGCTTCCACCAGTGATTCTAAATTCGCCTCCGGTGAGTATCGGCGCGATGCCGAATGTCGACTCTCCGCGAGAGTACACAGCGCTGAGGCGCTAACTAGACCGCGAGCGACTGCGGCAGGAGCCTGTCGTATTCCTTCTTCACCACTGCGTAGCATTCGCAGGTGCGCTTTTCCAGCCTGGCGCGATCGAGCACCGTGATGTGGCCGCGGGCGTAGCGAATAAGGCCATCTTGCTGCAATTTCAGAGCTCCTTCGGTCACCCCTTCGCGGCGCACGCCCAACATGTTCGCAATCAATTCCTGCGTCATGATCAGATCGTTGCCCTGCAGCCTGTCCAAGCTCAAGAGCAGCCAGCGGCACAGCTGTTGCTCCAAAGAGTGATGCCGGTTGCAAACCGCGGTCTGCGCCATTTGAGTGATCAACGCTTGAGTGTAGCGCAGCAGCAAATGAAGCACGGGGCCGGTGCGATTGAACTCATCCTTCATCATTTGCGCACGCAGGCGAAAACCGACCCCGCCACTTTGCACGACGGCTCGGCTGGGCGTTGATTCCCCGCCCATGAACAGCGAGATTCCAACGATGCCCTCGAAGCCGACCACCGCGATTTCCGCCGATGCGCCATTTTCCATGACATAGAGCAGCGACACGATGGCATTCGTTGGAAAAAAAACGTGGCTCAACGTCGCCCCAGGTTCATAGAGCACTTGCCCCAGGGGCATGGCCACCGCCTCCAAGTGAGGTTGCCAGCGATGCCACTCGGTGTCCGGCAAGGCTGCCAGCAACCGATTGGTTCGAGGATCAGTGGAAGTGGCAGCCAAAGAACTTCCTCCTTGGAGATTGAATCTCGGTGTGATCAATCCTGTGGCCCCGCCTACAAATACGTTAATCGACTATATGCCAAATCCTCGCGCAGTGTGTTCGCTAGCGCACCTAACCACCGGCGCCGGCCGACTTCAAACCTTGCGCGCACCGATGACGAGAACCACGCCAGCCAGCACTGCGAGACCCCCGGCCCATGCCGGAATCGCATGTTGCTGCGAAACCTTGGCTTCCACATCCCCAATCTTAAGAACGCTCTTTTCGCTGGTGTAAGACGGGGATCTGATGAGCACGAATAATCCCACCAGGATCAATACCGCGCCTAAGATTTGTAGTCCACGCATGAAAAAACCTCGCTGATAGGAGCCGAACTTTCAGTGATCGCCCCAATGGGCCGACCCAACGCAGCGATAGTGAGACATCGCGTCGATGCAGTCGAGCACCCTTGTGAGCGCGGCCCTCCGCGCAGCGGGCAACTCGACTTGATGCAGTGCGCTCAGCGTCGAATTTGAGCGGGCGTCACTCGAAGAAAATCCAGGCTAAGGGGTCACCGCTCAAAATAAGAACTGCACCCCAGCTACGGCGCGATGATCGATGGGCGTATCGCCCGCTTGACGAGCGAGGGTGGCCGAGCCTGCGAGCTTGCGCTCGTATAGGTAACCGACATAAGGAGCAAAGCGACGCGTGAACTCGTAGCGCAAGCGCACTGCAAACTGACCGTCACTTAATCCCGCGCCGATGGCGTGCGCTCGATCGGGCTTGCCATAGGCGTTGAGTTCAATCTCGGGTTTAAAAATGAGGCGCTGCGTGAGATGGATCTCGTATTCCGTTTTGAGTCTGACAGCGGTGCGTTGCGCTTGGCCGAGATAGCCCGTCAGTTCCACGTCGAACCAATAGGGAGCAACGCCTTGAACGCCAAATGCGGCCCACTCGCGACTCGCAGCGCCGCTGAAATCATGGCGCACCCCCAGCTGAGTGTCCCAGAAAGGCAAAATCGCATGCGCCCAGAACGCCTCGGCTTTAGCGGGGCGCGTTTTACCCGCCGGCACATTTCCTTCGGTTTTGATCCAGAGCTTGTCGAAATCGCCACCCAGCCAGGCGTGGGCGTCCCAAGCGCTCCCATTCTTGGCACCCCACGAGCCTTCCAAATATTCGAGCCAAACCCTGTGCTGGACGCCGTCATCGTTCATGTCCGTGTCCATCCCGCTCATCATGGGCAGACGAAAATTCTGACTGGCAGCGGGCCGCTCCAGCGTCGCATCCTGTGCATGGGTCTCCTGCGCGGGTTGATCCTTCAACGCCGAATGGTGCACTTGACGCATCTGCTCGGGTGTCATTTGCCGGGGCGCATCATCATCCGCCGGTGGTGCCGACGCCGGAGGCTGTATGTTCGAGGATTGTGCGCCGGCCGCCGAGCCAATGAGCCCCATCACAATACTAATCAATGCGCTCGTTGCGTACCCCTTCACGCGACTACCACCTCGCGGAACATCCCGGCTTCCATGTGATAGAGCATATGACAGTGGTAGGCCCACTGGCCCGGGTTGTCGGCGGTGACTAAGTAGCTTAATTGTTTGCCCGGCTGCACGACGAAGGTGTGCTTTCGCACCAGCACCTCGCCATTGGCGGCTTCTAATTCACCGAACATGCCGTGCAGGTGAATTGGGTGGGCCATCATCGTGTCGTTTGAAAGCACGATGCGCAGCCGTTCCCCATAATCGAAATGCAGCGGCTCACTTTGAGAGAATTTCTTTCCATCGAAGCCCCAAATGAAGCGCTGCATGTTGCCGGTGAGCCGTAAATGAATTTCGCGCGCGGCAGCGCGGGGATCCTTGGAGCCGCCGATCGTGTGCAGGTCGGCATAGGTCAGCTCCCGCCGGCCGTTATCTCTTAGGCGGGGGCCCGGGTCATCGAGCGCCCGCGAGGGACTCATCACGTGCATATCGACCGATGGATCTTTGCTTTTCATGTCCTTCATGGATAGGCCCTGCATCGCACTCATGTCCATCCCCGGCATCCCTTGCATGCTTTGCATAACCACATGCCCGGCTGTTCCCATGTGTGCTAGGCCCATGTCGGCCATGGTCAACCAGCTCTTCGCATCGACCCGCGGAACTTCCGCTTCCATGCCCGGATGCGGGCTCAAGGTTGCACGTGCGTACCCGGATCGATCCATAGACTGCGCAAAAATCGTATAGGCACGGTCATCCTGCGGTTCAACGATCACATCGTAGGTCTCTGCCACTCCTAAGCGGATCTCCTCCACGGTCACCGGATCGACCGCTTGGCCATCGGCGCTGATCACCATCATTTTGAGGCCGGGAATTCGCACATCAAAGAACGTCGAGGAGGAGGCATTGATCAAACGCAGGCGCACTCGCTCGCCCGCTTGAGCGATGCCAGTCCAGTTCTTCAATGCTGATGCGCCGTTGATGAGATAGGTGTAGGTCGATGCCGAGACGTCGCCTAAATCGGTCGGATTCATGCGCATCTGGTTCCACATGCGCCGCTTGGCAAAAGCGCCTCTCAACCCCAACGATGATGCGTCGCGTGCAAAATCTTGGGCGCTGGGCAATTGAAAGTTATAGAAGTCGCTCATCTGCTTGAGCGTCGTGAAGATGTGCTCGGGGCTTTCGTCGGTCCAGTCGCTCAACAGAACGATGTGGTCGCGATCCGTGTGGATAGACTCACCCGCCGCCGGTTCGATGACGATCGCGCCGTAAAGCCCCGTCTGTTCCTGAAAGCGAGTGTGGCTGTGGTACCAGTAGGTGCCGCTTTGCACCACTGGAAATCGATATGTGAAGGTCGCACCGGCGGGAATGCCCGGAAAGCTGATGCCGGGAACCCCATCCATATTGAAAGGCAAAGTAAGGCCGTGCCAGTGAATCGAACTCGAGGTGGGCAAGCTGTTGTGCACACGCAGTGTCACCGTGGTCCCTTCGCGCCACCGCAAGGTCGGCCCTGGGACGCTGCCGTTAATGGAAGTGGTCAGCATCATGCGGCCACTAAAATTCATTGGCGTACTGCCAACGGTTAAGTCAAATTCGGTGCCGCTTAAGATTTGAGGACTGCTCGCGCTCGAGATGCTCTGCGCACGACTTGCTGACGGGAAGAAAGACAGGCCGGAAGCCGCGCCGGCGCCGCTCAAGGCCAATCCTTGGACCAAGCGGCGCCGAGCGATGTCGGTGACGCAGCCTCGCGATGCTGGGAATTTCATGCGAACTCCAAAGTCCGAGAATGCTCGAGCACCCACGTGCACAAGCACAGGAATCTTCAATGCCACGGCGCAGCGTGGTCGATTTTCCTTAGTCGGGCGGAGGTCTTAGAGGCGGGTCGATCGCAAGGGCTGCAACACTTAGCAGCGCTGGGGGGAGCAGAGCTAACTTAAGTGGCATGACCGCGAAGGTCGCAGATAAGGCCTTTACGGCGGCTGTTTGAGCATTGCAGCCATGGGAACTTGAGCAACCCTGGGATTTCGATCGGCAATGCTGGCAGACCGAGGCGTCGTGCGGCTGCGAACGCGCGCTCATATCCATCCCCGGCATGCTTGACGTCGATGTTTCGGTACCGCACTGCGGCGCGGCAACCACCAGCCCTTGAGCCGCCAACAAAATGCAGGCGAATACCCAGCAAAGCGCTGGTAGCCGAGGAATACGAGAGAGTCGGATGGGTCGATGTGTCTTCATGCGATCAGGAACTAACGGAGCCGCTATATTACCTCGATTAACTTCATGAGGTACCGCCACTGTGGGCGGTGGCCGTCAAAGTTTCATCGAGGCACAAGCGCAGTACGTGAGAGCCGGCCAAATCGAGCGCTGCTGAAATTGCCGGGCCTGCAGCGTATTCTCGCGTCATGCGCAACAATCCCCACCGCGTGACGGTGAGTATCCAAGCTCCCCCGCAGAAAGTGTTTGCGGTGCTCTGCGATGTCGAGCGCTGGCCCGAGTGGACGCCAACCGTGCTCAGCGTGCGGCCGATGAGCGGCGGGCCGTTGGCCGTGGGCAGCCGATATGAGATGCGCCAGCCCAAATTGCGCCCCGCAATCTGGCAGGTCACTGACCTTGAGGAGCAACGCAGATTTAATTGGCAGGCGAGCGCAGCCGGTCTTCAGATGAAAGCGGGACACTCGGTTAAACCCGATGGCGCCGGCAGCCGCGTTGAACTGTCATTCGAAGTCTCTGGATTTCTGGCACCCGTTGTCGGCCGCCTGTACGCTCGGCTGATCGAAGACTATGTCGGCACCGAATCGAAGAAACTTAAATCTCGCTGCGAGTCCGCGGCGGGTTACGCAACTGGTCTTGGCAATAAATGAACACACTGTTGCCAATGATACTCAGCGCGAACAACGCCAAGGACACCGGAACGACCTCGAGCACCTTATGCAGCCCCAGCCAAGTCGTCGGCGATTCCCACCACTGCAAAAAGCTCGCGAGCGTGCCGGTATCGCCATCCTTCGCGCAGCAATGCACCAGGCTGATCCGCATCCCGTCCCCCATGCCGATACGGGTCCATTCCCCATCCCGAAACCATTTGTATATTTGCGCCCCTATCACATAGAGAAATGCCGCGAGGCATCCGTAGCCGATCAGCGCGCCGACTCCGGCCATGAGCTTCAGCAGCGAGGTGCGCGCTTTCATGAGGGCCCCGCTGCCGACGGACATCCCTTGACCTCCAGTCGGACGATGCGGCCGGACTCGCCTTTCAGGTCGGAGGGATTCAGCAATCCGTCCGTAGGCTTCAAATCGATGTCGATCCAAAAGACATTGCCATTGCGCTTGCGATCCGCAATGGCGGGATTGAAACCCAACGCTTGAGCCTGGGCTACCCGCGACTGCGCCCGTTTCGTTTCGCTAAAGAGACCCAGTGAAATCACCGAGCCCTCGTTGGGGCCGGGCATCTCCAGTGCATCATCGATGCCAGCGGCCTTGAGCTTCGTAAGCGCCTGTTCCACCGCCGGCCGGGCCGAGGGAAGCGGCAAATAAACCCACACTCCCGCCCATACCTCGCCCTCGGCCACACGCTGTCGCGGGTCATAGCCGCCGCCGCGCAGCGTGGACGCGGCGCGTGCGGTCTCAGATACATCGCGAAACGGTCCTATGCTGATGCAGCGCTTCACATTGGTCAGCAGAGCGCCCGAATTGGCGCCAGGCCTCGGTGCATCCTCGACACCGAGGATCGCAGGCGGGGCCGCGGACCCGCCCGGGGCATTCTCAGCGGTGCGCGCCGCAGCGGGGGCGGCGGAATTGCCGACCTCGGAAGCAAGCTTGAGCGTAGCGGGTGTTGCGGCCGCGGCGCTTTCTGGGACTTTGGCGATATCGCGAGCCCACAAGAAATAGCACACGTTGGCGAGCACCAAGCATACGGTCAGGGTCTTCCAGATCATCAAGCGTCCGCCCTCACTCATGTGCTATCCGCAAACTCGCCTCGCCAGAAATAAATCGTTGCATGCGATCCCCAGTTTCGAGCAGCAGCGCTCCTTCTGAATCCACGCCGCGGGCAATCCCTGCAATCGTCGTCCCGCCGACCACCACCTGGGCTTGGCGGTCTTTCAAGCCATCCAGAGCGGTCCACGCATCCCGAAAGGCAGGGAATCCAAAGCGCTCATACTGCAGCAGCATACTCAAAAGTTCGTCCAAGATGGCTCCGGCCAACAAATTACGCGATGGCCGCCCCTGGCAGGCATCGGCGACGGCCGCCACCGCCGCCCCGCTCGCCTCGATCTGGCGCCGTGCCTCCTCAGGCAGCACCACGTTGATTCCCACGCCGATCACCACGTGGGCCAGGCCGCCCGCCTCGGCCCGCAATTCGGTGAGAACACCTCCGAGCTTGCGATCGCGGTACCAGATATCGTTTGGCCACTTGAGCGAAGTCCCGGCGGCTCCCGCGCGCACAAGCGCTCGGGACACCGCCACGCCGACACCCAGGCTCAGGGCCGGCAAGGTGCGCACCACATCGCTGCACGTCCAGCCAAGCGACATGGCGACGCCGCTCCCAAAAGGTGCAATCCAATGCCTTCCCATGCGACCTCGGCCGGCATGCTGCAACTCGCTCAGGCAGACATCCGCCGTGCCCCGCGGCGGCGGTCTCGCACCCAGCAAGCGCGTGTTGGTGGAATCGACGTCGAACAATAATTCCAACTCGTGTAGGTGGGGTTGACGCTCAGTCGCCAGTTCGGCGCGGATGCGCTGCGCATCCAACAATTCAACGGGTTTCTTGAGCCGGTAGCCGCGGCGCGGCAATGCCTCCACCTCGATCCCTAGGGCCCGCAGCTTTTCTATACCCTTCCACACCGCCGCTCGCGTTTGGCCCAGGCCCGCTGCCAGTCCTTCCCCGGAATGCAGTTCCCCGTCTGCCAGCAGCATCAACACGGGCGGAGACTTTATGCAGCTCGGGGCCGAAACAACCATAGCTGCCGTGCTCGAGTTTCTTTTCCCGCACGCATGCGGGCGATGTTGCTGCGATGAGTAAAGATCACAAACAGGGCAACCGTCGCGCAGAAAATGCAGAGCGCGACATTGTTTGGTTCCAGCACCAGCACCGCAATCGCCAAGGCGACCGTCGACAATATGCTAGCCAGGCTGACGAAGCCAGACAACGCCACCACGATGAACCAACTCGCCAGCAGAGGCAGCAGCAAGCGCAAGTCGAGCGCTGCCATCACCCCAACCACCGTCGCGGCTCCCTTGCCGCCGCGAAAATCGAACCACACCGGATAGACATGCCCGATGATCACGGCAAAGCCGCAACCCACCGTAAGCCATTCGCGTGCAAGCGCCGGGTCAATGCCAACCCCCGGCAATACCGCCGTCGGCAGCCACCACACCGCGACGACGCCTTTCGCAATATCGATGATAAGCACGATCAGTCCGAACAGCTTGCCCTGAGTGCGCAATGCATTGGTGGCACCCGCGTTGCCGCTGCCCATGCTGCGAATATCCACGCCGCGCAGGCGTCCAAGAATCAAGCTGCCAAGGAGGGTTCCGAGTAAGTACGCGAAAACTAATTTGAAGCCGAGTTCCAGCATTCGGCAATTATTGCTTAACTACGCGGGCGGACGCACGTGCAGCGGTATTGCGCTTCGGCAAATGGATTTCCGCCAGCATGCAGCGCACCCCGCCGCCGCCCACGCGCTCGATCGTGGGTATGGACACTGGCACCAGTTCCACGTGCGCCTCCAGCATACGGCGCTGCGTTGAATTCAAGCTGGCTAAGGCACCCATGGACAGTGCCAGCAGTTTAGAGTTCTTGGTCGAAAGCTCCAGCACGTTAGCTGCAAACTGCGCCATTTGTTGCAGCGAGATATCGACAACTTCGTGACCCGTTCCACGCAACCGTGAAAAAACGGCTTCGCGATGCTCAGTGTTGGCCAGGGACGCTCCACAGACCACCGCAAAATCCGTGCCAATCGCCAGCATCACATTGGTGTGATAGATCAAACGTCCATTGCTGTCCACGGCATCGAAAGTCATCAGTTCATAGTCTAAAAGCTGTGCGAATTCGCCGAGCACATCCAGATCCGTACGCGGCGAGGAACATGCATAGGCAACGCGATGCACTCGGTCGAGCACCAGGCTGCCGGTGCCCTCCAGAAACTTCGCCTCGGTTTCCCGATGGCTCAAATCCACGGTACGCGACACCCGAAACCCACCGCAGCGAATAACTTGCTCCAGGATTTCTTCCCGGCGCTCCGCGCGGCGGTTGGCCGCCAGCATCGGATAAAGCGCCACTGTGCCGTCGTGGTGGAAGCTGACCCAATTGTTGGGAAATATTGCGTCGGGCTTAACTGGTTCCTCGCTGTCGGGGGCAACCAGCACTTCCACGCCCTTCTGCCTCAACGCATCAGCAAGGGCGCCGAATTCCTGTAGGACGCCACCGAACTGTTCGCCCACCGAGGAAGTCTGCTGGAAAGCGTTGGTATCGGCAGTTTGCGGATTGCAGCCGAAGCGGGCAGGCCGCACCATAAGCACGGACCCGGCACTTTGCATCTCCGCCTCAGGATGATCTGCGACCGACATAGGGCTGGCACTATACTAGCGGTTTTTTGGGGTAAACCTTGCCGGGATCAGTTGCCAAGTTCATCGGGGTAATGGCGCTCGCCGTTGCTGCCTTACAAGTGCAGGTTGGAGCCGCGCCTGCGGGCGCGCAGGCGGCCGCGAAACCGCAAGCGCCGGGCGTCGACACGCAGGCTGGGTATCCCTTTTCCTTTGAAACGCTGCTGGAGGATGCCAAGCACCGAGCCGCCACCCCCTATTCCCCCCAACGCAACAGCGTGCCTGCGGCGCTCGACAAACTGAGCCCGGAGCAGTATCGCAGCATACATTTCAATCCCGATGCGGGTATTTGGCGTGGAGAGAATCTGCCATTTCGGATCGAGCTGCTGCGAGCGGCATACAACATGCCGACATCGGTCACCATCTCCACCGTCGAGGGCGGCGTTGCCAAGGACTTGGTCGCAACCCCGGCTATGTTCCAAACAGGTGCCACGCCGCAGCAACTGGGGGCAGTGTCGCTGCCACTGTCTGGCTTCAGGATCCGCTACCGTATCAATTCTCCAAAGGTCTGGGATGAATTTTTAGTTTTCCAGGGCGCCAGTTACTTCCGTGCGGTCGCAAAAAATCTCTTGTACGGGTTGTCGGCCCGAGGCCTGGCAATCGACGTCGGAGAGCCCGCTGGCGAAGAGTTTCCTCTCTTCACCCATTTTTGGATCGAGCGTCCAGCAGCCAGCGCATCGGCCATCGTTATCTATGCATTACTTGAGAGCCAGTCCAGCGCAGGCGCATACAAATTCACCGTGCAACCGGGTGTAGAGACGCTGACCGACGTCGAGCTTGCGCTGTTTCCGCGCGCCGAAATGCGCGTGGCCGGCCTTGCACCTCTGACCTCGATGTTTCTGTTCGATGAAAGCAACCGCGGGCGCTTGGATGACTACCGACCCGAGGTCCACGATTCGGACGGGTTGCAAATCACAACCAAGTCGGGCGAACACCTATTTCGACCGCTCGCCAATCCGCTGAAGCTCCAAGTATCGACCTTCACAAAAGAAGCGCCCGAGGGTTTCGGGCTCGTGCAACGCTCGCGGCAACAGCGCGACTTTCAGGATTTCGACATGCAGTACGAGAGGCGGCCCAGTGCTTGGATTACGCCCAAGGGCGATTGGGGCGCCGGCGGTGTCGAACTCGTGGAAATTCCCTCCGGGCGGGAGACCAACGACAATATAGTCGCCTTCTGGCGGCCGGCGCAAGCCCTCACGCCGGGACATCCGGCGCAATACGCCTACCGGTTAACCTGGTGCGATGAAGCGCCGTTTCCAAAGGGTCTGGGGAAAGTCATCGCCACTCGCTCCGGTGCCAGCATCGACCGCAAGCGGCGTGTGTTTTTAGTGGATATCGTGGGCGCTGGAGAAAAACTCGATGGCTTGCGCCTTGACCTTGGCGCTTCGGCTGGCGCGATCTCCAATTCCAGCCTGATCTCCAATCGCGAGCTGCATGGCCTTCGCGCCAGCTTTGAGATCGATCCGAAAGACGTCAACTTGATCGAAATGCGGTTGCGCGTCATGCGCGGCGACACTCCGGTCAGTGAAACCTGGTTGTATCGATGGACGTCCAGCTAACCCCCCCGGCTTTTGTGCAGAGCAGTACTGGGCCAGGCGGCATGCCCCCCGAAGCGCCGATGCCTATGCCCGCGCAGGACCTGCGCTACAAGCCTTGGCGGGAGTCGGGACATCTCATTTCAGCCGCGGTACTGTATGCGCGTTTCATTCTGATCTCCGTCACCATCGGCGTCACCACGTATGGCGTGTATCAGATGCTGCAAGTGGTGCGCTTTGCCAGCATGACTTTCTTGCAAGGCACGATGATTTTTTTCTTTGCGATCTCCTTGGGCTGGATAGCATTTGCGGCAGGCTCGGTACTGGCGGGCGCTGCGAAACGCCGCGAACCGATCCTCTCGGATAAGTCCGGGGTTGGCGCATCGCTCACCGCACTGGTCATGCCGATCTACAATGAAGACCCAGCCCGCACCGCGGCAGGGTTGCAGGCCATGGGTGAGGCACTTCAACATCTTGATGTCCACCACGGCTTCGAAATCGTCATCTTGTCCGATTCCACGAATGCAGATTCCTGGATTCGCGAAACTTTGGCCGTGGCCCGATTGCGCGGCGCGTTGCGCACCATCATGCCGGTTTGGTATCGGCGACGTTGGCTCAACATAGCCCGCAAATCCGGCAATGTAGAGGACTTCGTGTTGCGTTGGGGGGGGCGCTACGATCACATGATCGTGCTCGATGCGGACAGCCTCATCGAAGCGCCGACTTTGCATCGACTGGTGCTGGCCATGAGGGCGGATCCAAGATTAGGAATTCTGCAGACGGCGCCGCAGCTCATCGGGGCGAAAACTTTCTTTGCACGGCTGCAACAGTTCGCATCCTGCGTCTATGGCCCCGTGATCACGCACGGATTGGCGGCCTGGTCCGGTGATAGCGGCAATTACTGGGGACATAATGCCATCATCCGCGTGCGCGCCTTCGCGCAATACTGCGGCTTGCCCAAGCTCCAAGGACGTAAACCTTTCGGCGGCTTCGTGCTGTCGCATGATTTTGTCGAAGCCGCTCTCATGCGCCGTGGCGGCTGGAAGGTTCGACTGACTGCTGAATATGGCGGCTCGTGGGAGGAGTCTCCGCCAACCTTGATTGACATCGCCGTCCGCGACCGCCGCTGGGCGCAAGGCAACTTGCAGCACATGAAAATCATCGGCAGCGCGGGCCTGCGTTTCATCAGCCGCATGCACCTGGGCGTCGGCATCATGAGCTATTTATCCTCGCCGCTCTGGCTGGTGATGATCGGCATCGGCTTTGCGCTCGCGGTTCAGTCGCGTCTGATTCGGCCCGAGTACTTCAGCCATGATTTTCAATTATTCCCAACGTGGCCGCGTTTCGATGTGACTCTTATGATGGCGTTGTTCTGGTTCAGCATGGTGGTGCTGTTGATCCCCAAAATGATCGGCCTGATTCGCGCGCTTCTCTCCAGGAGCATTCGGCGCGGTGCCGGCGGCGTGATCGGTGTTGCCGCGGGTGTTCTTCTGGAGGCCGTGCTGTCGGCCCTCTACGCCCCCATACTCATGATTGTTCAATCGCGCCACGTCTTAGAGGTATTCATGGGGCGTGACTCCGGATGGAAGCCGCAGCGTCGCGACTCGGGCGGCACCTCGTGGGCGGATGCCTGGCACTTTCATCGGCGTCACATGGCCCTAAGCTGCGTTACGGCCGTCATCGTCTATTTCATCTCCCCGCCTCTGCTCGCCTGGGTCTCGCCGGCGTTGCTCGGGTTATTTCTGGCGGTTCCCTTGTCTCGCTTGAGCGGCAGCGAGGGCTTGGGTAAATTTTTATCGCGCTTCGGGCTGCTGCGAACCCCGGAAGAAGCCGATACCCCTGCTCTGGTCAAGCGGCGCGAGGAGCTCGAGCGAATCAGCGAAGCGCTGCCTAGCGATGGCTTGCGCTACCTGGCCCGGCATCGCGAAGCGCGCGATGCCCACATCAATGAGAATCTGCCGCGCCCTGCCGACCCGCGCGGTCAGCCTGATCCGCATGTTTTCACCGCAGCACAGAAACTGGCGGATGCCAGATCGTTGGATGAGGCCTTGCAGTGGCTGACGCCGACAGAACGTGTCGAAGTAGCCGGCGTCACACGCTTTCTCAACCAGCTCGCGCTGCTTCCCGATTCCGCCCAACCCTCATCCTCCATTTAGGATTGCAAACTTATGGTTCATCGACGCGACATTTTAAAGACTGCGGTTGCGCTAACCGCTGCGCAACTGCCCTCCGCCAAGCTGGCAGGCGCTGCGGCGCCGGCACAAGCCGCAGCTACAGGCACGGGAACTGGGAAGCCATTCGACTTTGCGTGGCTCAAAGGCCAAGCACGCTTTCTCGCCAGCAGCGCCTATCAAGCCTCCAAAGAAACGTTGCCCTCGACAATGGCCACGCTCAGCTACGATCAATACCAATCCTTAAGATTTCGCAGCGAACACTCGCTGTGGGGCGATGCAGGACTGATGTTCCGCTTGCAGTTCTTCCCGGTCGGCCGCGGTTTTTCGCAGGCCGTGCACATGTACGAAGTCAGTGATGGGCAGGCGCGCGAGATCGTTTACGACCCATCTATGTTCGAGTTCGACAAGGCCGGCATCGATCCTGGCGTGATGCGTGACAAGGCCGGCTTCGCCGGATTTCGCGTGCAGTTCGTAACAGACTGGAGGGCTGATGTGGCCGCCTTCCTCGGCGCGGCGTACTTCAGGGCGGTCGGAGGCGATACGCGCCAGTATGGATTGTCCGCCCGTGCCCTGGCGGTGGATACCGCCTATCCGCGACCCGAGGAATTTCCTCACTTCACCTCTTTTTGGTTCGAGCGGCCGGCCAAAGGACAAAGCACATTGACTTTGCATGCCCTCATGGACTCGCCCAGCGTTGCAGGTGCACTGCGTTTCCAGATTGCGCCGGGCGGCTCGCTGTTGATGGACATCGATTCGGCGCTGTATCCGAGAAAGCCGATTGATCGATTGGGCATCGCACCGCTCACCAGCATGTTTTTCTACGGCGAGAACGATCGGCGGGCCGCCAATGATTGGCGGCCGGAGATCCATGACTCCGACGGTCTGTCGATGTTGACCGGTGCCGGCGAATGGATCTGGCGACCGTTGGTCAATCCGGCGCAAAATCATTTGAACTCGTTCTTCGATGAAAACCCGCGAGGCTTCGGTTTACTGCAGCGGGACCGCAATTGGGATCACTACCAAGATGACGGTGTGTACTACGACCGGCGGCCCAGCCTTTGGGTCGAGCCCAAACCCAGCAGTCATGGCGGTTGGGGCAAAGGCGCGGTGCAATTATTTGAGATCCCCTCGGTTGACGAAACTTTCGACAACATCGTGGCTTTTTGGAATCCAGCCGACAAAACGAAGGCCGGCGATGAGTTGCTTTACAGCTACAGGCTCCATTGGGGCACCCGTATGCCGTATGAGTCGCCCCTGGCGCAGACCATCGCCACCCGAACCGGCATCGGCGGCGGTGTCGGACAAAAGCGCCAATTCTTTTCGTGGCATTTTACCGTGGACTTTTCCGGCGGTGAACTCGGTGCACTGTCGAGGAGCGCCAATGTTGAAGCCGTCATTACCGCCTCGAAGGGCAGCTACGAGCGCGTCACCGTGCATTATGTCGAGGAGTTTAAAGGCTATCGCGCATTTTTCGACGTGCGCCCGCCGGAGGACAGCAACGAGGCAATCGATCTACGCCTGTACTTGCGCATCGATGGCAGGCCGCTGACTGAAACTTGGATTTATCAATGGACGCCCCCGCCGGTGAAGGAGCGCAAGGCGTTCCTAGGCTAGAGGTGGGACTCGCTTAATCAGCCGGTTGCGCCGAGCGCAATGACGTGTTCCCGGCCGGAAACCACGACGCCACCCGGCTTCTCGACGGTTACGGCAAAGGCAGCCGGCTTGTGTACCATAAGTGCGGCTCGCACCGGGATCACGACTTCGCTGCCGTTGGCCGGCACATCAAACACCCCGCCATCCACCGGATAGCGTTTGTCGCGGCCCGCATCAAAAATCCAAATTTGATACTGATGCACGGCTGGGTCGTTCGGCTGTAGCCCGGTGAAGTGCATGAAGCCGCGCTGGGTGGCCGGGTCCCACACCACATCGCCTTGAATACCCGCCCCGGCGGGATCCTTGGTTGCCGCCAAGGTAATTTTCAGTGAATCGGACTTTGCGAGTAGCGCCGCGCGTTGCTCTTCCGGGGTCGGCGGTACCGGCGGTTCAATCGCCTTTATCGCGGGAGCCGGAACCACTTGTACCACCGGCGGGATGGGCGCCGGTGGTGCGGGCGATCGCAGCCAACCGAAAACGGCCAGCACCAAGCAAGCCGCAGCCGCCAACCAGCCATAGGCGCCATACCGAGGTGCGCGAGCCGCCGGCAACTTGGCCGTGGCGTCACGAACCTTGGTCAAGTCGACAACGTTACTGGCCGATGCAAAGTGTTGCGCAGCCTGACGAGCCAATCCTTCAGCCAAGGCAGGCGGAATAGGCGGCTGCGCGCCGCTCCCCGCCAGGGTCACGGCCGCAGCCGCGCGCTCGAGGTCGCGTGTGTAGGCGCTTGCCACTGCGTTGTCCATCACGTCGAGCGCCCGTTGCTCAGCCGGCGACAAGCCCTCGGTGACCTGCTTGATAAGCAAATCCAGCATGGCTTCGTCGGGCTGACCTTGAGGACGTGTTTCTGTCATCACACCCTCACCGAGACGCCTTCCGCATCCAGGTTCATGTATTCGCGCACCTTTATCAAACCCCTGCGCATAAATGATTTCACCGTGCCCAATGGCATACTTAGACGAGCCGCGATTTCCGACTGGCTCAATCCGTGCAATAAACCTAATTCCAATACCTGCCGCTGTTCAGGACGCAGCTCCGCCAGTGCTCGCGTGGCCTGCTCGGCCTCAACGGAGGTCTCCGAGGCCGTGCCGGGATCGGCCCATGCAACGGTTTCCAACATTTCCACAGGATCCATCGGCGGTTCCGCGCTCGTTTTACGCAACCGGTCGATCAAACGGCGGCGCGCGATCATCGCGATGAACACTTTGTCGGAACCCTGAGATGCGTCGAACCGGCCGGCACTACGCCAGATATCTAGAAAGATTTCCTGGGTTGCATCCTCGGCATCCGACGGCGTGCGCGAAAGCCGGCGCGCAATACTCCAAACCAACGGACCGTATTGGTCGATGCACTCCCGCACGGCGGCGGAATCGCCGCTTGCAATGCGTTGGAGCATGGACGGATCCATTAATTGCCTACTAAGCTTATTATTCGCAGCAAGTGCACGGCCGGATTCAACTTGGGAATGGGGCAGAAGTCCGGCATGATAATGGTAAATGGGCGCGCTAGGGAGATCTCATGGAGCAGAATGCAATCCGGGAAATCTGGTGGTTCAGAGCCGCGGTGGGCGTGCTGACCCTGCTCAGCGGAATAGCGCTATTCGCCGTGTCTGGCTTAAGTATTCACACCTTTGTGTCAGGGCTGGTCGCATTCTTATGCCTGATGGGCCTCGAGCGCCTATTTTCGGGGTTGCTGGGCATGATCGTCGTGCTGCTGCACGCGCGCCGCCCAACCCGCACCTGAAATGGCGGCTCTAGAACTTGAGCAGCCGCAATTTTTGCGTATCGCCGAGCGGCCGCCGCAGCTCGCTCTCACGACGCACGTGCGAGGTGGACTGCTTGGGATTCAATATCACCCAACGCCATTCCGTCAGCTGGTGTTTGAGCAGCGGCAGGAGCGCGGGCTCGGATTCTGAGGGCTCCTCGTGCGGCATCAACGTCGAGCAGTACAATTCAAAATATTCGGTGTACAGCGATTCGTATTGTTGCATGGGATCGAGAAACGCTGGGTCACGCACGAGATCCGTGCCGAGATGGCTGGCGCATAAGTAGCTGCCGGCTTTGCGCACATAGGTCGTGTGCTCGGCTACCACCGCGTGTTCGTAGACCAGTGTGCGATGAAAGTGCGCCAAAATCCGGGCGCGTGCCCTGCCGCGCAGATTGTGCTTCTTCAAATATTCGAACAAAGCCTTGCCATGAATCAGCCGAAGCGAGGCATGCCTGAGCGCCGCCGCTTGATTACGCAGAGCCACGAAGTCGGCGACCTGGCGCATGAGGCCGGAATGCTCGAGTTCCCACGCAGACCACGCACCGGGCGTCGCTAAAATGCGCTGCGCCACCAAATGTTCCTGCGGATCACGGCTGCGTAAGGCGCCTTCGATCCGGTCCGTGGATTCGCGCATGAGTCTTGCATGCGTGAACGCGCTGCGTTGCACCAGTTCCATCCCCCAGCGCCATCTAAATGTGCGCCTTGAATATGTTGAATCAGTAGCTTAGGCCTTTATACGCTAAATAACCAAAGTCGCTATCGGGCGACGCCGACCCGGCCGGATGTAGGACAGTATTAGTATTGGCGCGAGAGGAGCCAATGCGCGAGGGAACGCAACGTTTCTGCTCTTTGGCCAAAAGGCGCGAGCGCCTGAATCGCCTGATTGTGCAACAGCCGCACCCGCTGCTGGGATGCGGATATGCCAATGACCGCAGGATAAGTAGGCTTTTCGCGCTCGCTATCGGCCCCGGTCGCCTTACCCAGGGTCGAGGCGTCGCCCGTGACATCCAGCAAGTCGTCCTGGATCTGGAATGCGAGACCCACCGCATTCGCAAATCGCGACAACCCGTTGTACAGGTTCGGATCAAGCGCCGGCGAGCACTCTGCCGCCATCAGCACGCTGGCGCGGATCACCGCGCCGGTCTTGCGCGCGTGCATATCTTCCACTTGCCCGATCTCGAGCCGCAGCCCTTGCACGGCCAGATCGATCGCCTGGCCTCCGGCCATGCCGAGGGTGCCGATCGCCTGCGCCAGCATGTCGATGAGGCGCAGCCTCACGGCGGCAGACGCCGACAACTGCGGATCGCACGCCAGCAGCTCGAAAGCCAAAGGTTGTAGTGCGTCTCCTACCAGAAGCGCGGTGGCCTCATCGTATGCCCTGTGGCAGGTAGGCCGACCGCGACGTAGATCGTCATTGTCCATGGCCGGCAAATCGTCGTGAACCAGGGAATAGACGTGCACCAGTTCAATAGCGCACGCCACTGCCAGTACCTCGTCTTCGCAAAGTCCCACGGCCCGGGCGGTAGCGAACACCAAGGCCGGGCGGATCCGTTTCCCACCCCCGAGAACGCTGTAGCGCATCGCTTCGTGCAAGCGCCCCGGCACCACATGCGCTTCCGGAAGCCTTGCCGCCAGTGCGCCTTCCATGCGAAGGCGCCAGCTTTCCAGCTGCGCGCCGAAGTCCTCAATATCATCTTGTCGTATGCGCCGATCAGCTGGCTCGTTCACGGCCCTCGGCTCACGCGCTTGATGTCACTGACCGGTATTGCAGTCACAGCAGCGAAGCGCGCACCGCCATCGGTATATTCGAAGGGCAGCTCCGGTGCCATCGGTCCCGCTACGCGAGGCCCTCGCAAAGATGTAAGCAGCGCCTTGATAGGATTACTGAAAGCATCGTTGACCGCTGTTCCTTCAAAGCCGCAGTGCGCCATGCAGTTATCGCATCGCGGGTTTTTGCCGACGCCATATTTTTCCCACTCGGTGTCCTCGATCAGGGTCTTGTAAGTCGGGGCATACCCCTCGTCGGACAACAGATAGCAGGGCTTCTGCCAGCCGAAAATGTTGTAAGTCGGATTGCTCCACGGCGTGCATTGATAGGTTTGATTCCCGGCCAAGAAATCCAGGAACAAAGCCGAGTGGTTGAATGACCACGCCGGCTTGCCGGACGGGCGGCGTTGCCGACTGAAAATATTGCGGAACAGCTGCTTGCTGGCATTGCGTCCGAGAAATACATCTTGGCGCGGCGCATGGTGATAGCTGTAGCCGGGGGATACGGTGATGCCTTCCACGCCCAGTTCCATCGCCGTGTCAAAAAATTCGGCCACATCATCGGGGTCTTCCCCATTGAACAGCGTGCAGTTCACGGTCACCCGAAAGCCCTTGTCCCGCGCCAATTTGATCGCGGCTACCGCCTTTTCGAAGACACCTTCCTGGCACACAGACTCATCGTGGCGATCTTTATTGCCATCAAGGTGAATCGAAAAAGTCAGGTAGGTCGAGGGTTTGTATTCATCAATGTGCTTCGACAGCAATATCGCGTTGGTGCACAGGTAAACGAATTTCTTCCGGGCGACGATGCCTGCGACGATTTGGGGCATTTCCTTGTGAATCAGAGGTTCGCCGCCTGGAATGGAAATGATCGGCGCACCGCACTCATCGACCGCACGCAACGCATCTTCGAGGCCGACGCGCTTTTGAAGGATTTCCTTCGGGTAGTCGATCTTGCCGCAACCGGAGCAGGCCAAATTACATTGGAACAACGGCTCTAACATCAAAACCAGCGGATAACGCTTGTCGCCGCTGAGCTTGCGCCCGGCGATATAACGCGCGACCTTGTACATTTGCAGAAGGGGTATAGCCATATCGCTATATTACCAGCAGCGCCTGGCGATGGTCGCGCCAGATTCGTGACCATTCGAGCATGAACCAAGGCGTAAAAGTTCTAGCGCCATGGTGGGCGATTTCCTGCTGCAGGGCTTGCGGGGCAATCCAACGCCAATTGAGGATTTCTTGCGGATTTGCCCTAATGGGCTCGCCGCTTCGCCCTACAAACACGGAACACAGCTCATTTTCCGCCCCAGTCGCGTCGAATTGGGCTTGATATTGGAATTTGAACAGAAAACTTAACGGACAGCCTATGCCCAACTCCTCGCGCAAACGACGTTCTGTGGCAATCTCCATGGACTCATTTCCACGCGGGTGGCTGCAACAACTATTGGACCAGTACATCGGCCACAACCGCTTGGCTGCTGCGCGCTGCTGAATCAACAATTCGCCGCTGTCATTAAAAATCAGTAATGAAAAGGCGCGATGCAGGATCCCACGCCCCTCGTGACATAAGTTTTTATTCAAAAAGCCCAAGCCGCGATCATCCTCATCGACCAGGATCAGCGCGTCGGGATCGGCCGAAACATTAATCATCTAATCCTCGAATTACAGATGAGAGCGCAAAGTAAGCTTCTTGAGAATCATAGCGGCTCGGGGTAACGCTGCCTCAGTTCACCAGTAATCCAGTCTCACGAAACCATCGGACCGCATCGGCGAAAGCTTCGACAGGCGGTCGAGACCGATAGCCCAGTTCTCGCGCAGCCTTCGAGCTCGAAAAAAACATGCGCTTGCGCGACATGCGCACACCTTCCAGCGTGATGCGGCCGCTGCGCCCCGTCAGCGCGCCGTAGCCTTCGGCGAGATAGGCGATGGGAAGCACGAGGCCGTAAGGCAGGCGCACGCGGGGCGGCCTGCGACCCACCAACGCGGCAATGAGCGCAAGAATTTCCCGCAGCGACATGTCGTCACCGCCCAGGATATAGCGTTCGCCGGCTTGGCCGCGCTCGTAAGCCAGCAAGTGCCCGGCAGCAACATCATCGACGTGCACAATGTTTAATCCGGTATCAACATAGGCCGGCATTCGCCCGGCTGCCGCGTCGAGCACCAGTTGGCCGGTGGGTGTGGGTTTCACGTCTCCGGGTCCCACCGGGGTCGAAGGATTGACGATGATGACCGACATGCCCTCGCGTAGCGCTTCGCGTGCCGCTTCGCGCACGACTTCTTCGGCCAAGTACTTCGAGCGCTTGTAGTGCCCGATCATATTCTCGAGCGAGTTTGGCGTTGCCTCCTCGCCGGGCGTGCCGTCCGCCGGGATACCAATGGTAGCCACGCTGCTGGTGTAGACGATGCGCTGCACGCCTGCACGGCGCGCAGCATTGAGGATGTTGCGCGTTCCTTCGACGTTAACTTCATACAATTGCGAAGGATCGCGGGCACCGAGCCGGTAATCCGCGGCAACGTGGAACAAGGCGGGACAGCCTGCGACCGCGTGCTCGAGGGAACTCACCTCCTTCAAATCGCCCTCCACGATCTCGACCGGCAGAGCGTTAAGATTGCGCCGATTTGAACCTTTACGCGCCAGTACCCGCACTTCCCATTGCGCCGCCAATAGCGCTCTGACCACCGCCGCACCCACAAATCCCGTCGCACCGGTCACCAGAGCTTTCATGCGATGTGCGCACCGATCACGCGCAAGGAACGCATGGCAATACGATACCGCTGCGTGAGCCGGATCAGCCCAGCTATCTCGCCCGGTGCGAGGACAAGGCCGGCAAGCAGCCGCCCGATTCGCAGCTGCCCCGCTCGGCTGGCGTTGACTACCGTGTGGGGTATTCTATCGGCGGCCGTATCCACAATGACACGCACAGCGATGAATGGCAGCTGGTGATCGGCGGCTGCCCGAGCGACCGCCGCACTTTCCATATCGACTGCGACCGCCCCGCTGCGGCGAAACGCCGCGGCTTTGTCCGCGGGTGTGTCAATGGGGCGCGTGCTGGTCAATAGGCTGCCTTCGCTGACTGCGCGCAAAGGACTGACCGCGGCAGCGACCCGTTCGCGCCACGATCGGCACGCAGCGAATCGAGAACCATCCGAGGAAATCAATTCGCAGGGAAGCACAACGCTGCCTGGCTTGAGTGAAGGATCGAGCCCGCCAGCCATCCCGAAGGTTACGAGAGCCGAGGCCCCGGCCTGAATCAAGGCAAGCGCGGCCCGCTGTGCAGCCACCTGCCCCATCCCACTGACGGCGAGCAGCGCGCCATCGCCAAGCGAGGCGAGCTCGCTCAAGGGCGGATCCCCTCCGCGCGGCATGGAAGCTCCCAAGGTGCGTGCTTCGGCAGCGAGCGCCGCGACGACGCCCACCCCGCTCAACGAATGGCTGCGGCGTTCAATGAGCGATTCCGCGGCGCGTCAAGTTCCGATATGCAGCGAGCGCCCAAAGCGGAAAATAAGCGCAATAGCCGTGATAGCGCAAATAAAACACTCGCGGGAATCCGGGCGCCGTATAACTAGGATGACTCCACAAATCATCGCTACGGCGAGAGTGCAGCAAGAACTCAGCGCCACGGCGAACGGCATCTGAATTGGCCTCTCCCGCTGCCATGAGCCCTAAAAGCGCCCAAGCTGTTTGATAGGCCGTGCTGCCGAACTGTTCGGCGGGCCGCGACTGCCAGGCATAGCTGTCATTGCTCTCGCCCCAGCCGCCATCCGCATTTTGTTTCTGTTTAAACCAGGCCACGGCCCTCTTCACCATGGAATCATCGGGTCCAACATGCGCCTGAGCGAGGGCCGTGAGCACCGACCATGTGCCATAAATGTAGTTAGTACCCCAGCGACCAAACCAGCTGCCGTCCGCTTCTTGCTGCCTGCGCAAATACGCAATCCCCCGATCGAGCGCCACCTTATCCTGCGGACGGCCGATGCGCGCCAGCGCCGTGACTACGCGCGCAGTGACATCGCTGGTGGGTGGATCCAAGAGCGCACCATGATCGGCGAAGGGAATCTTATTCAAGTAGTAACAGGTGTTATCGGCATCGAACGCGGCGAAACCACCATCGCGACTTTGCATCCCTACTAGCCAATCGAGCGCGCGGCGCACGCTCTCATCGTAGCGGCCCGAATCGCGTGCCTGATGCATGGCCCAGGCAACCACCGCGGTGTCGTCGAGATCCGGATAAAAGTCGTTGGCAAATTGAAACGCCCAACCGCCGCCAGGCAAGTTCGGCCGCCGCACGCGCCAATCGCCGGGCTCATCGAGCAGCTGTCTGGTTTTCAGCCAGTCGAGTGCGCGCATGGAGGCGTGGCGCGAGGGCTCGTCGCTCGCTTCCTGCATGGCGAGGCATGCGAGTGCGGTATCCCAAACCGGAGAAACACAGGGCTGGCAATATGCGCTGGAGGGACCTACAACAAGAAGCTTTTGAAGTGCTCGCTTGGCGGTGACACGCCGAGGATCATCCGCGGGATAACCGAGGATTACCATGGCTTCCAGGGCATTGACCATGGCGGGGAAGATGGCACCGAGCCCATCCTCGCCGTTTAAGCGTTCCAAAACCCACCTCTCCGCCCGACGCGTCGCACGCTCGCGCACCATCGTCGGTATCAAGGGATCGATCCAACGCCCAATGTGGTCGAACACCAAGAACGCTTTGGCCAGCAGGCCGTCGCGGTGGAAGTAGTGCCGTTCTTTTTCAGGCGGCGTAGTAAACAACTCATTGATGCCGATGCCACGCGGATTCTTAGCCCTAGGTCGGCGGGTGCACAGGATAAACAAGGGCACCATCACCGTGCGCGACCAATACGATACCTTGTCGATGTGAAACGGAAACCACTTCGGCAGCAGCATGATTTCCACTGGAATATACGGCACGCCGCGCCACGGCAACTGGCCGAAAAGCGCCAAAGCAATCCGGGTAAATACATTCGCTCGAGCCGCGCCGCCACGCTCCAAGATCGCGGTGCGCGCTTTCAGCATGTGCGGGGCTTGAACATCATCGCCGGCAAGCTTCAGGGCGTAGTAAGCCTTGATGGTGCAGCTCAAATCCAGTTCGCCATTGTGGTAGAGCGGCCAACCGCCATGCGCCGCTTGTCGCGCGCGCAGATGATTGGCAATTTTTGCCTCGAGCGGCGTATCAATCTCATCCAAGAAGTGCATCATCATGATGTACTCCGCTGGAATGGTGCAGTCTGCCTCGAGTTCGTACAGCCAGTAGCCTTGCTCGTTCTGCTGTGCAATCAGCGCATCGCGCGCCTCGGCAATTGCTCGATCCAAGGGAGAGGAATCAGCTACCCGCTTGAGCGTGTGCGCGACGATATCGGTGCGCGCGCCGGGCGGCTCCGCAGGAAACGGAGTGGGTTTCGGCGCGGTTCGATTCACGATCCCGAACTCCCGTAGCGCCGCAGCTCTTGCCCGGCTTGGTCCGAACCCTCGTTAAGGACCAGTGCAGGCCGCGGCCGCCGCACCTCGGACAGCCCGGTCAGCGGCACGCCGCGAGCGGCCATTCTGAATAGGCGCCGCAGCATCCAATCGTTGCCGATAAAGGTGTTGGTCATGAGCATGGTCAGACTGACGGCTGTCCTCGATATCTTAACTTGGGCACCCGCGGTGTAGGCGGGGTTTTGGGCAATTTTGCGCAAGGTAAGGATAGCCATACCGATGGCCCATAGACAGAAGCGCCTGATGCCACGCTCCTCTTGAGGGATTAATAAGGTGTAATCCAAGGCATTGCGCAAATGCGCGTGGGCAACGCCAACCAGTTCTGCGATTGCCGCACTGAATCGTGCATCCTGCGATTCTGCGGAGAGCTGCCCGAGATCAACCCCATGCCGAGTAAAGACATCCTGCGGCAACCAGCAGGCGCCCCGGCTGCGGTCCTCCCAGACATCCTTCAAGATGTTGGTCATCTGCAAGCCTTGTGCGAACGATGCGGCCAAGGCGCTGAGGGGCGCGCGGCGCCGAGCAATCTGCGCCGAATAGTCGCAGAACAGCTCGGTAAGCATTTCGCCGACGACCCCCGCCACGTAGTAGCAATAGTCGTCCAAATCACTGGTTCGCGGCAGCCCCTTCACGCTGGCATTGAACTGAAACCGCGGCATGCCATAGCACATGAGTTCCACGCACCGCTTTATCGCTGCGTGCTGGCTTGGGCCGAGTTTCGCCGTCACACGCACCACACGCTCCATGTTGCGCACCAAATCGCGCTCTGTCGGCAGGGTTCTGTCCGACAGTCGGCGCTCCAGATCACGCGCCAACGCCGTCGGTTCGCCGATACCGCCGACCACGGCGCTAAAGCGTTGTAAGAATGCCAAGGTTTCCGGGGGCGACAAGGCCGGTTCATCTTCGATGGTGTCCGCTATTCTGCAGAGCAGGTAAGCGCTGGTGACAGGTACGCTCAAGGCAGGCGGCAATTGCGGTATGGTCAACGCGAACGTGCGCGAGACATGCGGCAGAATCTGTTCCTGGTAGACCTCATCTGTACTGACGGAATCCATGCTGGCAGTATCTCGGAAACCCGGCAAAATAGCATCATGGCAGCCGCAATGCGATGCTGCAAATCCGCAACATCTGTGTAGCTCATTGCCCCTAGAAGGGTGACGCAGTATAAACTGGTGCAGTATGAGCGTCTCCCCCTTAAGCTATCCGCTGCTCGAAACCCTGGCTTCGCCTGCCGACCTGCGCCGGCTGCCGGCTGCGAAACTGACCGAAGTGGCGCAGGAATTGCGGCAGTTTCTCATCCAAAGCGTCGCAACCCGCGGCGGCCATTTTGCTGCAGGATTGGGCACGGTCGAGCTGACGGTCGCGCTGCATTATGTGTTCAACACCCCCCATGACCGGCTGGTTTGGGACGTTGGGCACCAGGCTTACCCGCACAAAGTGTTGACGGGACGGCGCGATAAACTGCACACCATCAAGCAGGATATGGGGCTCGCGCCCTTTCCGACTCGCAGCGAGAGCGAGTACGACACGTTCGGTGTGGGGCACTCCAGCACCTCCATCAGCGCCGCCTTGGGAATGGCCGTAGCGGCGGCGCAACGTGGCGAGGATCGGCGGGTCGTGGCCATTATCGGCGACGGTGCGCTGACGGCCGGCATGGCGTTTGAAGCGTTGAATCACGCCGGCTCGCTGCCCGCAGATCTGTTGATCGTGCTGAACGACAATGACATGTCGATATCCGAGAATGTCGGCGCACTTTCCAATTATTTGGCGCGAGCGCTGTCGGGCAAGATGTATTCACACCTACGCGATACGGGCAAAAAGGTTCTGCGCCACATGCCGACGGTCTGGGAACTGGCGCGCCGCTCGGAGGAGCACTTCAAAGGCATGGTGCTCCCAGGGACATTGTTCGAAGAGATGGGATTCAACTACATCGGGCCAGTCGATGGCCACGATTTGAAGGCGCTGGTCGATACCTTGAGCAATCTCAAAAAACTGCGAGGTCCGCAGTTCTTGCACGTCGTCACGCGCAAGGGAAAGGGATATGCGCCGGCGGAGGCGGATCCGATCAAGTGGCACGGTCCGGGCCCCTTCGACCCCGCCAGCGGCCAGATTTTCAAGGAAGCGAGCAGCGGGCCTACCTATTCGCAGATTTTCGGCAAATGGCTCTGCGACATCGCTGACCGCGATCCGGCGATCGTCGGCATCACGCCGGCCATGCGCGAAGGATCTGGCCTGGTTGAATTCTCGAAGCGTTTTCCGGCGCGCTACTTCGACGTGGCGATCGCCGAACAACACGCCGTGACGCTTGCCGCCGGCATGGCAGTGGAGGGTTTGAAGCCGGTGGTGGCGATCTACTCCACTTTTCTGCAGCGTGCCTATGATCAGCTGATTCACGACGTGGCGCTGCAAAATCTTCCGGTGATTTTCGCGGTCGATCGCGCCGGGTTGGTGGGCAGCGATGGCGCCACGCACCAAGGCAGTTACGACCTCTCGTTCCTGCGATGCATACCCAATATGACCATCATGGCGCCCGCGGACGAGAATGAATGCCGGCAGATGCTATATACCGGCACCACACTGAGTTCGCCCTCCGTGATTCGCTATCCCCGAGGCACCGGACCGGGCGCAGCAATAGTTGCAGAAATGACTGCGCTTCCCGTCGGGGTGTCGCAGCTGCGCCGCGAGGGCCGCAGTGGGCTCGCCATACTGGCCTTCGGCGCACTGGTCGATTCTGCGCAGAAGATCGCGGAACACTTGGACGCAACCATCGTCAACATGCGGTTCGTCAAACCTCTCGATGAAAAAATGATCGTGTCCATTGCAACACGTCATCGCGCCATCATCACCAT
This sequence comes from Gammaproteobacteria bacterium, assembly GCA_025355165.1. GTDB lineage: Bacteria > Pseudomonadota > Gammaproteobacteria > Steroidobacterales > Steroidobacteraceae > Bog-1198. The sequence continues at coordinate 31,808 of JANYAD010000119.1, forward strand.
CGAGGAGAATGCCATCATGGGTGGTGCCGGCGCAGCAGTCGGTGAGTTTCTCAATGCCACCGGCTTGCAATTGCCCATGCTAAATATCGGCATCCCCGATCGTTTCATCGAGCACGGAACACGCGATACCTGTCTCGCACGCGCGGGGCTTGATCTAGCGGGACTGACCGCCAGCGTCGAGCCATGGTGGGCCCTGCAGAGCCAGGCCCGCAAGCGCTCGGTCAGCGGCGCTTAACGGCCTTCGGCTGAATTATCTCCCCAAGCCCTGACGCGCCCCCGATTGCTCGAGCAGCGCGGCGATCTCTTGAGAATTTGCCTGCCTCGCCATCTGTAACGGCGTGCGCCCGGAATGATCGGCGGCATTGGGGTCCGCACCGCGAGCAAGCAGAAGTCGCACCGCCTCTCGCCGGCCGTCAATGACGGCCATCATCAGAGGAGTGCGCCCCAGTTCGTCCCGCTGGTCGAGCGCGGCACCTTGAGCCAGCAACGCTTGAATTTCGCGCGTGTCCCCGGAGGCTGCGGCCGGCAGCAATCCCAAGGGCTCTGCTACCGCCTCTGCTCGAGCGGCTCGCACACTCTTAGCGGAAGCATCGTTCTGACTGTAGCCGGCGGCCGGCGGAGAGCTCGGGGCGCTGCGAGCGGTTGGAGCGCCACCAGCCGCCGGCGCGGCCCTTTCCGCCGCGCTTTGAGCATTCCCTTTCTCAATCGGCTCCTCGCCCCGCGCCTTCTCTGCGGGCGCCAGTGCGGCCAGCGAACCCTGGCGAGCCTGCGGCAGCCGAGGCCTCGATTCTGCTTTCGGCGCGGCAATCGAGGAAGCGGGCGCGGTGAATGCATCGCTCGAGTCGGCTTGCGTTGTGTGCGATTGAGTGGCTGTCGCCACCGCCGGGACGGCGGGCGCGTTATTCGCTAGAGGCCCCGGCCTCGGACCGTGTTCCCACCAACGCGGTGCGAATAGCAGCGCCGCCACCAGCGCGGCCCCCGCGGTTCCAAAAGCGGTGATTTTCCAGCGTGAATCGTTGGCGGCCCGGCGAGAGACATCGAAGGGCTGTTCGGACGCCGCTGCGGCGCGCTGCTCCGCAACGCGGCGGCCTTCAGCAAGAATAGCCGCCCGTACCGCCTCGCTTGGGGCCGCGGGTTGCGTGTCGCTGGCACGCCTGTAGCGTTCCAGCAATTCTTTATCCTGAGTGCTGTCTTGAGAGGTCATGCGTATTCCCACAGCAGTTGACGGAGTTTCGAGCGCGCATAGCGCAGCCGGCTCTTGACCGTCTCGAAGTTGCACTCGGTAATGGCGGCAATTTCCTCAACGCTGAGCTCCCCTTCCGCTTGCAACAGAAACGCGGCGCGTTGCTCCGCCGGTAATTGCGCGACCGCATGCAGCAGTGCTGCGGCCTCGTCCTGGGATTGGACTGCAGCCGAGGGCTCGAGTTTTGCATCTGCGGCCAGTGAATCCAGCAGAGTCGCCCCCTGTGAATCTGTTTTATCGCCGGCTTCCAAGCTCTGGTCTCGTACGTTCGCTCGAATCAGGTCAACCATGCGGTTGTGAGCGATGGTAAAAATCCAAGTGCTGAATTTGGCGGTGGGTTGATACCCTCGCGCGCCGCGCGCGACCGCAAACCATACTTCCTGCATCAGATCGTTGGCACTGGCCTCGTTGTGCACATTGCGGTGCAGGTAACGAAACACCCGCGACTCATGCCGTCTATACAAGGCTTCGAACGCGGCCGCCTCGCCGCGTCCGAAGCGCAACATCAGGTCCTCGTCAGTCTCCGCAGGCAGGCTCATTCACTCCATTATCAGCCGTGCGGCGGATCCGGTACATACCTGGGCAGGATCGATTCGGGAAACGGATTGGGGGCCGCATGCCATGCCGGCCGAGAGGCAACCACTCCCATTGCTACCAAGTTCTCCCAACTGTCATATCGAATCTTTATCACCTCATTCGGCCTGTTTGATTGGCGCTCAAAGCTTGTACTCTGTACGTACGATGCCTCGCGAGCCCCATGACCGGTACCGAGCTTTTCCGCGGGCGCCAGATTGGCCAGGTTCGATTCGGCCTGCAGGTCGGCGGATGTCGCAGCAGACCCCGAGGCTGAAGCACTCGGACTTGGCGCAGCGGCGCGCGCGGCGCTACCCTGATCGCGGGACGCCGAAGACTCCGATCGCTGATGGTTGGTTTCATAAACGGCGGCTGCCGCGGGACGCTCGAGGAACAACGCGACTCCGATGACGCCGATATTTGCGGGTCTGCCCGTTCTTTGCGCATATGATTCTCCGGCGGAGGTAAAATTAAAGGCAGCAATTTCCGCATCACTCTTGCGCCAGCCGGCAATTTCATAACTCGCGCCGCCGTTGAGCACGTAGCCGCTCTCACCCCACGCTCCGTTCTCGCCGCTCACCACATTGATGCCGTCCACGGTCGTTACGGCCAGCAGGCGCTCGCCACGATGGCTCTGCACCCGGATGGAATAGCGGGCGCCTGGTCTGCCCGCGACCCAGTATTCGCCGCGGCATCGGTAGGTTGGCAGCAGGCTCCCCGTATCACGATCGATGATTTGGATATCGGCAACACCGCCGACGGCCCGTGCATCAATGGCGATGCCAATAAGTAAAATCCCTAGCCATGCGCATTTCATGCTGAACTCCGTGTTACTTAGGTCCTTACCTGAATCGATAACCGCAGCGAAAAGGGGTTAAGATTCCCGCTCACCATCACGCGGAGACGGAATGCCGGTCAGTTTTACCGCTCACAACATCCGCTTGGACGATGGCAGATCCACCCCGACGCCGGCTACTCGATGCATAGCACCCTTGTTATGCCTTGAGTGAGTCGCTTATCACTTGCCCTCGGCAAACACGCAGTGCTCTTATGGTTTTTTTAAAAAAGGGATTGCACAATGAACCTTAAGCAGATCCAAGGCGTTGGCGTGACCGCAGCGGCGACTTTCATTCTGGCCGCCTTTTGGACGGCGCCCGTTTGGGCCGCCCCCGCCCGGGCACCCTCGGCGAAGCCAGCGCCTGCAAAACCGTTGGCGCCCCCAGCCGGCGGCGATATCCCTGCGGACTTTGGGGTCATCACGGAGGCGAACGACTACATCAAGCGCGACGTGATGATCCCCATGCGCGACGGGGTAAAACTGCATACGGTCATTGTCATTCCGAAAGGCGCGACTCGCGCACCCATGATTCTCGATCGCACTCCCTACAATGCCAGCAAGTTCACCTCCAGCACCGAGAGTCCGCGCCGCGCTCTGATATTGCCCCTAAGCTACGGGGAATTGTCTGACGCCGGCTACATCATCGTCGCCCAAGATGTGCGCGGGAAATACAAATCCGAAGGCGACTACGTAATGAATCGCCCTCTGTCCGGGGATTTGAACCACACGCCGGTCGATCATTCCACGGATGCTTGGGACAGCATCGATTGGCTGGTAAAAAACGTCCCGGAATCCAATGGCAAAGTTGGCACCATGGGCACGAGTTATGACGGATTTACGGTGCTTATGAGTCTGGTGAACCCGCATCCGGCGTTGAAGGCCGCAGCGCCCTTCAACCCAATGGTGGATCCTTGGATGGGTGATGATTGGTTTCACAACGGTGCGCTGCGCCAAACCTACGCCGATTACATTTTCGAGCAGACGGCGGACAAGTCATCGGAAAATAAGTGGATAGCGCCGCGCTACGACGCCTACGGGACCTGGCTGGCTATTGGGTCGGCGGGCACGCTGGGCAAAGATCTGGGCATGGATCAACTGCCATTTTGGCAGCGCCTCATCCAGCATACTGCCTACGATCACTATTGGAGCGCGCAGGCAGTGGATAAGATCCTCGCCGCGCGTCCCCTAACCGTTCCCACCCTGTATGTTCACAGTCAGTGGGACCAGGAAGACATTTACGGCGCGCCCGCGACGTTCGCCGCTACGCGCGCGCAAGCCGGCGTCGGACGGGACAACTCCTATCTGGTGATCGGGCCGTGGAGGCACGGCGGCGGCAACGGCGACGGCTCGTCTTTGGGGGCGATCAAATTCGATGGCGATACCGGCCGCTGGTTCAGGGTGCACGTGCTGCTGCCATTCTTCGACTCCCATCTCAAAGACGGCGCGCCTAAAGCGGATATCGCGACCGTGACTGCCTTCGAGACCGGGGCCAATGAATGGCGCCGTTACGATCAATGGCCTCAATCCTGTGCGAGCGGCTGCCCTCACAAGTCCGAAGCGTTGTATTTGACTGCCGGTGCCGCGCTATCGTTCGAGAGACCACCGGCTGCGGCGGCAGCGTACGATGAGTACATTTCGGATCCGGCGAAGCCCGTCACCTACCGTACTCGTCCGATCCGACCCACTTATGCGTCCGATTCTACCTGGGGCCGCTGGCTGGTTGACGACCAGCGATTTGCATCGGATCGTAGCGACGTGCTCACCTACACTTCGGAGGTTTTAACCGCACCGGTGCGAATCGCGGGCCAGCCGGTAGCACACCTGTTTGCCTCCACCAGCGGAACCGATAGCGACTGGGTGGTGAAGCTAATCGATGTGTACCCGGACGAGGTACCCGGCAAAGTGGAAATGGGAAGTTATCAGCTGCCCATTGCAATGGACATCCTGCGGGGACGCTACCGCGATGACCCCGCCAATCCTTCGGCGATTCCCGCCGGTAAGATCGTGGGCTACATGCTCAAATTGCCCAACGCCGATCATGTGTTCCTGAAGGGACACCGGATCATGGTGCAGGTGCAGTCGAGTTGGTTCCCGCTCTACGACCGCAACCCACAGACCTACGTGTCGAATATTTTCTTCGCCAAGCCCGCAGACTATGTGAAGGCGACGCAGCGCGTGTTTCACAAACCGGACGCGGCGAGCTACATCGATCTGCCGGTCACGCCATGACCAGGTAGCGAAAGCGCATCAGCAACACCGCACAAATTCGATTGCCGGCGCGGCATGTGGCCGCGGTGGCCATGGGCAACGCAATCGAATTTTACGACTTCGTCACCTATGCATTCTTCGCGGCGCAAATCGGCCGCACTTTCTTCCCCTCCGATTCCCCCGGTACCAGTTTGCTCGCCTCCCTCGCGACTTTCGGCGCGGGATTTTTAACCCGGCCGCTGGGTGCATTTGTGCTGGGCCGCATCGGCGATCGTGTCGGCCGAAAGCCGGCCATGCTTACCTCATTCACTTTGATTGGTGTGGGCGTGATCGGTTTGCCGTTGATACCCTCCTATGCTTCCATCGGCATGATCGCGCCCATTCTCGCGGTCGGGTTCAGGCTCATCCAAGGCTTTGCGCTTGGCGGCGAGGTGGGACCCAGCACGGCGTTTCTGATGGAAGCGGCGCCACCGCTGCGACGCGGGTTGTACATCTCCCTGCAAGCCATGAGCGCGGATGCGGCGGTGATGGTGGCCGGGCTGGTTGGGCTCGCCCTGGCGAGCTCCTTGGACGCAGCAGCCCTCGAGAGCTGGGGATGGCGTGTCGCCCTGCTGGCGGGCGCGGTGATCATTCCGTTTGGCTTGATGATGCGGCGCACGCTTGGCGAAACATTGGAACCGCTGCACGCGGCTGAAAATGTACCGACATTGCGCAACTACGGTCGCGTGGCGGTGGCGGGATTGGCACTGCTGGCGGCAGCCACCACGACCAATTACTTGCTCAGTTACATGACCACCTATGCGAATTCGACACTCGGCATGCCCGCCCGCACCGCCCTTGGCGCCACTGCCGTAGTCGGCCTCTGCGGGGTCATCTGCGATCCGATCGGGGGTTGGCTCTCGGACCGCTTCGGCCGCAAGCCGATCATGATCATTCCTTGGGGTTGCCTGGCGCTCGCTGTTTTTCCGTGTTTTGCACTGCTGGAGCGGGAGCGCAGCGGTACGGCGCTGTATGTCGCTTGCCTGGTGCTGGCGTGCGCGTCGACCCTTTCAACCTCGACGTCTCTGGTGGCCATCACCGAAGCCCTGCCGCACCGGGTGCGCTCCGCCGCACTCGGCATTTTGTATGCCGTGGCGATTTCCATCTTCGGCGGCTCCACCCAGTTCATCGTTGCCTGGGTCACGCGTCTCACCGGCAATCCGCTGACGCCCGCGTGGTACATGCTCGGCGGCGTAATAGTGGGCCTGCTGGCACTGGTCGTCATGCCGGAGACCGCGCCCGTCAAAGTGGAGCCCCACTTTAGGCCAATCGAGCCGACTGAGTAGGTCAGCCCGAACTGTCCGGGCTGCATTGCGAGCTATTAGAGATTGCGCCAGGAGGGAGGGCGTTTGGCAAAAAATGCGTCAATGCCTTCGCCGGCATCTTCGAACTGCAGATTGCGAGCCATGGCGCGGGCCGCAATCGCGTAGGCAGAGTCAAGCCCCGAGTCGAGTTGCTCGTAAAAAGCCTTTTTCCCGACAGCAATGACGGCGCCGCTGCGTGCCAAGATCCGATCTGTAAATCGCCGAATCTCATTATCGAGATTCTCGGCGGCAACGACGCGGTTCACCAGCCCCCACTGAAGTGCCGTAGCGGCGTCGATTACATCACCTGTCAGCAACATTTCCATCGAATGTTTACGGCCGATGTTCCTCGCCACGCCGACGGCAGGCGTTGAACAAAACACCCCGATATTGATGCCCGGCAATGCGAATTTCGCGGACTCATCCGCAACTGCTAAGTCGCACATGGAAACAAGCTGGCACCCGGCGGCCGTCGCGATGCCGTGTACGCGCGCGATCACCGGCTGCGGGAGCCGCGTAATCGTGAGCATCAGCCGATTGCATGAGTCGAATAGCTCGGCAAGACGAGCCGCATCGTTTTTGAGAAGCCGGATTTCCTCAAGGTCATGACCGGCGCAGAATCCCCGCCCCTCGCCGCGAAGCACGATCACTTGGATCGAGGAATCCTCTGCGATCTCATCGAGGGTAGCTTGCAGCGCCGAAATCATGGCCAACGACAGCGGATTGAAGTGTGCGCCGCGATTCAGCGACAGCGCAATCGCGGCCCCATCGCGCTGCCGCGTAACATACGGCTCGATATTCTCGTTCGCCGGCTTCGCACTCATGGTACTGCACGTCCGCATTTCGAGGCTGGCGGCCACCCTATCACAACCTGAGCATTGAAAAAGTCGCAGCAAAAATATCCCCAAACGGTAGTGTGGGGATGCTTCAGCCGCCCTATCGTCCCTTGTCAAAGGGCAGTGATTGGAGACAACGTGGTAAAAGGCCGAGATAGCGGAATGCCGCCGGTGGAGTTATGGGAGAGTTTTTTTGGCTCGCCCGCGGATATTTTTGACGCGCTGGGATGTCACACGGTGCACGGCGATGCAGTGGAATTCGGCTGTGGATACGGCACCTTCACGGTCGCTTTGGCTCCGCGGGTATCGGGCAGCCTTTATGCACTGGACATCGATCCGACCATGGTCAGCGCCACCGCCGCACGTGCGGAACAGATGGGAATGGTAAATATTAAATCAGAACAGCGCGACTTCGTGAGCGCGGGGAGCGGTCGACTCGATGGGTCGGTGAGCTTGGTCATGTTGTTCAACATTTTGCATATCGAAGAGCCGCTCGATCTACTTTGCGAGACTCACCGGATCCTTCGCGGGGACGGTGTTGCAGCCGTGATCCATTGGAAGCACGATATTGAAACACCACGCGGACCGCCCCTTGCCATTCGCCCGCCCCCGCAACTGTGCCGAGAATGGGCTGAGCGCACTGGATTTCGCTGCCGGCGCCTGGTACATCAGCTCCCCGGCTATCCGTGGCACTGGGCAATGTTGCTGCAGCGCTAGGCAGCTGCGCAGCTCGCTTGAACGCGCCTGCACGTCACACTTTGACAAGGATTTCTAGGCAGCGCGGCTCCCGTTTACGATGCTAGGAATCTGGCCTCATGAGCAAGCGCACCCCTAGTCGAATTTCAGGTCGCTGCTTCGTGGTGGCCTAGACAGCTTGCCCCTTAGGGAATGAAGGAGAAATGACAGTGAGAAAGGCGTTCGCAATCCAACTGCGGGGAGTCTGCGCATGACCCCCACCATCACGGCCTTTGCACGGTCGCCCGATCGCGGCAGAGGACTGGCGCGTGACCTACGCGTTCGCTGGGCGCTGGGCGAGGTGGGCCAGCCATACGAGGTTCGCCTTGTTTCCATGAGTGAGATGAAGCAACCCGCGCATCTTGCGCTCCATCCTTTCGGGCAGATCCCGACTTATGAAGAAGGCGATCTCGCCCTGTTCGAGTCCGGGGCGATCGTGTTGCACATCGCGGAGCGTCATGCCGGCCTGCTGCCAGAGGAAATGAATGCCAGGGCGCGCTCGATTGCATGGATGTTTGCGGCGCTTAACACGGTGGAGCCACCTCTCGTGGAGCGTGGAATGGCCATGCTCCTGGAGCGCGACAAGACTTGGTACGAGCAGCGCCAGCCTTTTCTCGAGGATCGCGCCCGTAGACGGCTGGGCGAACTTTCCAATCGCCTTGGCGAGGCCGAATGGCTCGAAGGTGCATTCAACGCAGGAGACCTTCTGATGGTGGCGGTGCTCTTCAGATCGAAGGGATCGGGAATTCTGGAGGAATATCCGAACCTGTCCGCCTATGTCGCTCGCGGCGAAGCGCGGCCCGCCTTCAAGCGGGCTTTCAACGCCCAATTGGCAGTGTTCACTGGCGAGCCGCCCGTTGCTAACAACAGTGAGCGGCCACTACCGCGAGCACCTTGAGGTACTAAGGCCTGTTACGCCAAGGCGCAAAGTACGGCCCGGACCCGGCCCCAAATCTGGTCACTGAAGTAGAGGCGGCCACCCCAGTTGAGCTGCGCAAAATTCTCAGGGTGACTCGTGAGAGGCCCGATTGTCATCCTACTGACAGAGAAAACCTACATGCCGATCGGATTATTCTGATGTGCAAACGGGACTAAGTTAAATAGCCTAAAGCCGGACTTCTCCACCGCTCGGCGGAGGAGAATTAAACACCTCGGCACAAGGGGCACGTTATGCCGCAAGCAGCCTATCCATTGATAGACGTTGACAGCCCTCTGGCCGCACAACCCCGGGGCGCAAGGTTGGTTAATCCGCTTCGATTTGTCGAACTTCGCGTCCGCATGAAGTCCCGACATGAACTCACGGCGGAAATCGCCTATTACCGGGCGCAGCGGCGCGGCTTTGTGCCCGGTCATGAGGTGGCAGATTGGCTCGCTGCGGAGTCTGAACTCGACAGCCAGGGCAGCCCTTAAAAGCGGGCGCGCTATTTACCGGGCTTCTTCTTTGGTACTTTCTTACCCGCACGACGTGCTTCAGAAAGCCCGATGGCGATGGCTTGCTTGCGACTTTTCACCGTTTTACCTGAGCGCCCACTCTTAAGCGTGCCCTCCTTGCGTTCGTGCATCGCCTTTTTAACCGTCGTTCCGGCCGCCTTGCTGTATTTTCGCGCCATGGTTTTCTCCGCATTGAATAATAGGAATTCCTGCCGCCGCGATCAGGGCTGGCCCTGCCCACCGGCGGCCCCATACACGTGCCCCGTCGTAAAGCTCGCATCGCTGGCGGCTAGCTGAACGTAGATAGAGGCGAGCTCAACAGGCTGTCCTGGACGGCCAAAAACCGTGGTGCTGCCGAATTGCTTGTACTTCTGTACCGAAGCACCGCCGCTGATTTGTAGCGGAGTCCAAATTGGACCCGGCGCCACCCCATTGACACGGATCCCTCGCGGACCCAATTGCTTGGCCAGCGACTTGACGTAATTCATCGTCGCCGCCTTGGTTTGGGCATAGTCATACAACTCGGCGGAAGGGTCATAGGCTTGTTCTGAGGTGGTACCGATAATGCAGGAGCCCTCGCTCAAGTGGGGCAGCGCGGCCTTGATGATGTAGAACGGAGCGTAGATGTTGGTCTTCATCGTCGCATCGAAATCTTCATCCGTGATATCGAGGATCGAGGACTTCGATTGCTGGCGGCCGGCGTTGTTTACCACGATGTCAAGACCCCCAAGCTTCTTAACCGCCTCTTCTACCAGTCGCTGGCAGAAAGCGCGATCTCGTAAATCCCCGGGAATCGCAACGCCAATCCTGCCGGCATCCTTAATCAGCTGAATTACCTCCCGAGCGTCCGGCTCTTCTGCGGGAAGATAATTGATCGCCACATCCGCACCCTCTCGCGCATAGGCGATGGCGGCTGCGCGCCCCATTCCAGAATCCCCGCCGGTGATCAATGCTTTTCTGCCTGTTAACCGGCCCGAGCCTTTGTAGCTCGTTTCTCCGTGATCCGGCTTTGGGGTCATCTTGCCGGCAAGGCCCGGCCAGGCCTGCGTCTGTTCTTGAAACGGAGGCTTGGGGTACTTCGAGCGAGGGTCGTCTTTCATCACCGATGCTCCGCCCGTGCCGGTGGCGGGGGACGATGTTTGAGCGATGGCAGAACCGCTGGCCGCGGAGGCCAAACCGATTCCCACCAAGCCCACGGCCTGACGGCGTGATACAGGTTGATCCATGAGGTCACCCCGCCGCTCGTCGGGATGGCACAGTCGCCTCGATGCCCATATAACGGGAAAACTGCTCATCGTAGCGCTGCGTTAGTTTGGCTTGGGCATCTTTTGGCAGCTTTGATTTCAAATCCAGGAACCAGTTGCTTTCTTCCTCATACACATGATGAGCGACCGCGCCTTCGATGTGTTTGAGCTTGTCCAAGAACTCCTGACTTATGGGCGGCAAATCCTCGAGCAGGCCCATTTGCAATTTCGCGCCCGATTGCTCGGTATAGGCCATGGTGGCGTGACCCTTCTCATCCGCCTGCGCCAACGCCGGATACAGCGCGACTTCTTCGGCAATCGAATGGCCGGTCAGCAGCGTGGCAAGCGCCTTCAGCGCTTTGATCCGAGAAGCCGAATCGGTGGTGTTCTTGACTGTGGCGAACGCGGATTCAATTTGCACATGATGGTCCAACACGGCTGAGAGCCAGTCGCCGGGCGTTGCAACGGCTCGTGCCTTAGCGCGGGCTTCGGCGCGCGCCGTGTCACTTTCAGGCGGTGTAACCGCTGCGACAACTTTATCGAAAATCGACATGAAAATTCTCCTTGATGGTGCTATTCAGAGAGCACGCTTGGACGTGCTGAAAGTTTTCTTAATGTGTTCGATGGTTGCGTCAGCCATCGAGCTGGCGCGTGTTCACGCGCGGCGCGTTGAGCGCCGCCCCGTCATGACATACATCTGGCGTATCGGCCCGCATCGTTATACAAAGCGCCGCGGAGCGCCCGGGGCCATAGGGTCCAACAGAGGTGCGGATGGATCGTTGCCGAGTTGATCGGGTCGACCTGCGAGCCGCGGCATGCTGCCTCCCCTGGCACTCGATCCCTTGAACGAAAATGCAAGTATCAGCAACCCAACAAAGGATCCGCCGATGATCCACATTGGCACTAACGCACTCATCATTCCTCCCTCCTAGCTCATCGAGCCGATTTGATGTGGGGAGTATAGAAATCAAGAATTTGTCCGACATAGGTCAAACGCCGCTTTTAATCGTAGGAATCCAGGTCTACGGCGTTAGCAAAATGCGCGTAGATTTACGAGGACTTACCCCCTTCTTGGAGCATTGAGAACCGCATGCCTTCCCTTGATTCCTCCGCCCACTAACCCCGTCCACGGGATTGCGATGCGGAAAAAGAGCTCCGTAATAATTCTGCGTCTGGCTTCGGTCTCATGGCGGCGGCGCCCAGTGAAGCGCTATTGGTCGATATCGGTAACACCGTTACTGCAGTGACAGTTCTCTCATCACGCCCGCAGCCGGCGCGTCGACGTGCGCCGACTCGGCCCCTAGGCAAAGGTAGAACGGCCAACCCCGACAGCGCGCACGCTTGCTGTCACATTAAAGAGACCTGTTGTCCTCGAACGGACGCGCCCACGCTTTTTGCAGCGGCTTGCATCGAGATCTCCATGTCCTTGACGCGCCGCGCTGGTCGCAAACTAATCCAAGGCATTTCGTTCGGATTGTCAAAGATCGTCGCACGGACACTGCCGAAGAACCGATCGTTGCCCTCTTTCTGAAACGGTGCCGCTGGCGTCCCTTCGACTGGGAATTGTAGTTCCTCTTTTTGCCCCGGTGAGCAGCCGATCGGCTCGGCAATGTCACGCACATTCAAGGCGCGCGCCGGCTGATCGACGTCGTACGGATTCTTAGGTCTGCGAAAAGATCACCGCGGCCGGAGCTCAATGCGTCGATTGGCTGTCAAGTCCAAAGACCGTTTTTTGACCACCGCACATCACAAGTTTTAGTCGCCTTATTCTAGCCACGCGCAACGTGTGCGCAAAACTTCCCTGGGAGGCAATCCAAAAGCCTGCCTAAAGGCTCGACTGAAATGTGATGAATTCGAGAATCCGCATTCCAGGGCAACATCGGTGACGGTCATGCGTGGACCGAAAGGTGACTTCAACAACTGATGGGCGCGCTGGAGACGCTCAGATTTAATAAATTCTCCAAGGGTCTGCCCTTCGTCCCGGAACAAATTATGGACATAGCTCAGAGAAAGCTTGCATTGCTTCGCGATACCTCCCGGAGAACAATCTGGATCAGCCACGCGTGAGCGGACCATACCCTTTATCCGTGCCAGAGTAGCCGCCCTGATGGATCTCTCGCCGCTCATCAAATCCGCATTGCAACTTAGCGCAAGCAGTACAATATCGCCGATCATGTGGCAGACGCTTTGAAATTCTTGTGCGCTCATTGTTTCCGCGTCACGGGCGAAGGTGGCCAAACTAACGCATGCCAAATGACCTATGCCGACTGCGCCTTCTGAAGGGCGCACGCATTTATCCTGACCGTTAACAAGCCGCTGATCCACGAAGACTCTCGGCATCAGGAAGCACAGAGTGTCATTATTGCCGAGCTTAATGTGTGTCAGAGGCTCCGCCGCCGAAAGGAGCGCGAAGGACGATGACGGGCCACATGTCAACTGGCGACCAAATTGAGAAAACTCAATGTCGCCGCCTAACGGTAAATAAACGACATATCGATCCCGGCCGTCACTACCAATCTCCTGAGGCTGTCTTACTAACTTATATTTGCCGCTTGTGGTCCGAAATCGAGCCAGAGTAAATCCATTCATGGAGCGGCTTCGAGCATTAACCTCAAAACGTGTATTTTCCGGGTCTGTATTAGCTACTTTATATTTAAAGAGATTTCGATCTATGAACCGTATCCAGCGCTCGTTAATATCACTGTATTCGCGCACGGAGCCGACCAAATTGTCGTCTTCGCGTTCGGAGTTGAATTTACTGCCACTGTGCGCGATGGCGCTTTGATCCATGCACTTTCCCCTGAACTTTTTCTCCGGACGACCATTTGGTTTGCTGCGAGCATAAGGTACCAAATTTCGATGGCAAACCATAGGAATTCGCCGAGGCACCGGCGAGGGCCTGGCTAGAAACTGTGCGCAGTTGTCAGGCCGGACCTCGAGTTTCGGCAACGGGCAATGGTGTAGGACGAATAGGGGCTGCCGCGGTGCGGCTGTGCACAAAAGAAACCTTGTACGTGATCCCGCGTGAAATGTTGATTACGTAGCAGCAGTCATTAGTCGGCCGCACATACGAAGCTGGTCGCTTCATCAGTTCGACCCTTGCCGTTATACTTCGCCACCGCAGGAAACGCACACAAGGGGCGCGTCATGACAACGGGTTTGGCGCGATCATCACCCTCGAATTTCGTCGCTATGATGCTCTCTGGCGGAATATCTTTCTCCACCCAGCGCTCAAGAGCCGAGACGATGTCATGCTCTGCGTCACCGTCACCTCCTCTCTGACCAAACTCGTTAGGCCCGGGACCACCGGCACAGTGCCCGACGGCAGGCGCAAGGAATAACCTAAAGAATTTTTGAGTTTCTTCCAAGGCTCGCGTTTCGATGGCGCTGCCCTCCGCGGTGCCGTTCCGTCCTGCTGGATTTTGGGCGTCTATCACCTTGCGATAGTAGCTAATCATACCTAGAGGTGTGACGATCGAGTCTGCCCAGCCATGAAATGCGATAATCTTCCCGTGGTGCGCTCTAAATTTCGTAAAGTGTACGTCGTCAGCATTTAGAAACTTCCCAACTCTGTTCCGAGCTTCAATTGGAGTCTTGTCAAGGTCGAAGTGACGGAAGGTCCAATTCGGATCCCGATAGACGAAATTGCTGAAAAAGCCATTCCCATACATGCTCTCTTCGGCTTCGACCGGAGCCAATTCGAAGCTTGGACCCGTTACGGTATGGTTCCATTCGATGGTTTCACCGCCGTAAGGAAGTCCCTCATAGACTCGCTCCCCAGAATCCGTTTTCGGGCCATTATGTATAGCTTCAAACGTTTTGAGTTGTTCGGCCGTCAGCTTCAAGGCAGATGGCTCCACGCGGCAACGTAGCGGATTGTTAATCACACCGTCTTTCACGCCATCGGCAGCATCACAAGCTGCCGCAACTGCAAAGCCAATTTTGTCGAGGTCTTGTGGTGCGATGTAACTGGCGCGATTAGCCAAATTGATTTTTGCGCCCCAAGAGAAACTCGAAAATAGATTAGTCCACTGATTGGCGGCCGCTCCGCTGACGATCCCATCGAAGTCCTCTGGATACCGCTGCGCTTCCATGAGTCCTTCCTGACCACCTTTCGAGCATCCCACAAAATACGAATGCTTCGGCTGGCTGCCGTAGAAGGCCGCCGTAATCTGTTTTGCATTCTTCGCCGTCAAATGCACAGCTCGGTAGCCATAATCTATGATTTTTTGTGGATGTCCTAATGCCCAGCTGGCACTATTTGGACCAACGGCGGGACCACTGTGGCCGTCATCCGTCGATGCTACCGCGGAGCCAGCGATGAGAGGCCTAACCATCGAATCGTAGCGAATTGACCCTGCAAAGCCGCCGTTGCCGACAGACTCATATCGACCGGTCCAACCTGATTCCGGCAACCAGACCTCGAATTTAATGTCAGAATCAGTGGTTGGTTTGATACTGCCGGTCACCCGGCAGAAAGCAACCGGAATCGCCGGTTGCTGCTGACGGAAAATAGCCTGAGCTGGGGGAGTAAATTTCCCGGCGGCGAATGACTCGGCCCCGGTAATGGTCGTATTGGGCAAATTCAATTGCGACAGGCTGGCGCAGGTCGCCGCAGCCGATGCCCCGCCACAAGCGACGAACATGAAAACCGAAACCAAGAGACACTTTAATCTGAGCATTGCTGATCTATCGCCTCAAGATGAAAGTTATGCCAATTGTGCGGGGCCGAAACGTGCGTTGAGTATAAATGAAATCTTGCGCTCCGCCATTTTGGTAGAAAGGCGTGTGCGAATCGAAAACATTGTTCATGAATAGTGAAATATCAAAATCACTGATGTTCGTTCCGAGACGCATCGACACGAGGTTCGTCGCGGGTGTCAAGATGAACCCAGGAGAGTAGATCTGGTTCCTAATATCCTCGTTAGCAGTCGGCATCGTCTGCGCGCTGGCATACTCGTAGTCGACTCGAAAATAACTGGCGCGCTCCCAGGCATGGAAGTCATACCTGCCATTGACTGCAACTGTCCAAGGATGCGCGGCAGAAAGCGCGTTGCCCTGCAGTGCAACGGAACTCCGGACACCAGTGACTGGATTGGGGGGCGAAAACAAAGATTTTGAATACTCGGCCTTCGTGTAACCCGCCGCAAGGCCCAGAGTTACCTGGGTACCTAGAAGCAAATCACCTTGAAGATCAAACCCCTTGCTGGTAGCTTCCCCAAGATTCGCGACAAAATCGAGTGCGCAGCTGGGCAGAAGAATGGACTCCTGAATCCCGGACCATTTATCGTGATACACACTTCCAGCCAACTGCAGACGCCCATTCAGTAATTGATTTTTCGATCCGGCCTCGTAGTTCCACACTGAATCCGGACCGTAAGACACTGGTGCCGTCGTGTAACCCAATGCATGAAGGTCCGTGTCGCAACGCGAGGGAATTCCTGAGTTCGCCCCGCCAGTGCGATAACCTTTTGACGCGCTAGCGTACACGAGGTTGTGGTCATCAAATGCATATGACAGACCATACTTTGGAGTGACGGGCGTTTCCGACTCATTCCCAGGAACGACTGTCGACCCACCGTTAAACGGCCCATCCGTACTGTTGACAACACTGAACTTCGCCTTCGCTACGCGAACGCCAGCCGTCAACGTTAAACCTCCGATTAGCCTGTAGTCGACCTGACCGAAGACTGCAGATTGTTTGTCCTCTGATTCGATGAACGAACGATAGCTATACTTGCCCTCGAATAAGCCGTCAGGAAAGACTACCGACGAAGGTTGGCCAAACGCTGCCAGAGATAGCAAATTGAAATCTTCAGGGGTATCCGGTACGAATTGGTGAGACGACTGGTGTTCCTTTTGAAAAAAGAATCCCAGTACCCAATTCAACCGCGAGTCTGCGCTGTCTTTCGATTGCAGCCTCACCTCCTGTGTCCACGCGCGTTGGGTGTCAACAAAAAGATCTTGAGATCTGAAATCGGCAATGCCGACTGGATTTGGCTGTGCCGGGGTCACCGTAATTCCGAGTGCGTTAGGGATAATCGACCCCATATCACGGTTATTCCAGTTGCTTTGTTCAAAGAACGACGTGTTGGAGATGATGTTAAACCACCGCGTCTCGTATGAAACATTTAGCGAAGGCAGGTAAGTCGACCCCTGAAATGGCGCCGTCGCCGTCGCACCATTATTGAATACACCTCTACTCGGGTCGGATAGGTAATTCCAATAGGTTTGTGCGTCGTTTACGTAAAGCTGCTGAAAGTAGAACGACGGCTTGATGTAAAGCCCTTCGATGGGCTTTATCGAAAAGGCCAGGCGAGCGTTATACGTTCTGCTCCAGTCTGGATCCGTAGCTTCTAAATCCCCCGTTAGTTTGTTTACCTTATCTACATACCCTCCATCACGACGATAAGCGATGCTAGCCCGAAATCCGACTTTGTCGTCCACGATAGGACCACCAATAGCGTATCCCGCTTCGTAACTCTGATCGCCGTGCTGCGTGAATCCCAGCTCGCTTTTTCCGTAGCTGGTGTAGGTATCCAAACTTGCTTCCGGCGTTATGAACCTGATCGTTCCGCCTTCAGATCCGGCTCCAAACAATGTGCCCTGCGGCCCCCTGAGTACTTCGACCCGCTGAAGATCAAAAACCGCGGGAAATACCGTCGTGCTCGAGAAGCCGATTACCCGCGACTGAATGGGTGTGTCGTTGATATAGACCCCGGTGGGCGACGACCCAGCATCAGAGCTTATTCCGCGAATGGAGACGACGGTATCGCCCGCGTTGCCTCTCGTAAACGAGATCCCCGGCGTGAACTGCGCAATGTCATCGATGGAATTCACGCCTCGCTGGTCCAGCCCTTTTTGAGTAAAGGCGGTGATGCTGATTGGCACGCTGCCGAGGTCTTTGTCGGTTCTCGTCGCGGTTACGACGATCTGCTCAAGGGCCACGTTCTGATCCGATTGCTCTCTTGGACGCACTGCATTTGTGGCGCTGTTCTGCGACGGCTGTGACTGCAATTGAAGGTCGGTCGCGGGTGCATCTGCCGCTGAAGCACTCATGGCACTTACAACAAGATTTAAAACTAGACCACTGAAAATCAGTCCCGGCTGATTGTAGATAGCGGCTAACATATCTCCTCCACTCGAATCCGGATTCGTTTGTTGTCGAGCGTCGATAGCGACGGCGTCGTTTCCGATAGACACCCTGACGGTACACGATCGTTATTCCACCCGCGATACCTAGAGTGTTATCGACATGTCCCACAGTATCATCCGCAACCCCTGTGAAACTACGCGCACAACTTTCAGGTTGTTGTGGCTGACATAAACTAAAAAACATGTCACTCTTTTTCTAATAGGCGTTGCGCGTTTTCAGATTCAACGGCCCTTCGCAACATCCGCGCTGCTTGCTCGACACTGAGGAATAGATGTCTACAGGAAAAGCGTTCATTGACGCCCGGGATGAGCTTCTGAGAAGCCGCACGGATTTCGACGCCGCCCTTCGTGATTTTCGCTGGCCGCGGATGGAACATTTTAATTGGGCGCTGGATTATTTTGATCTTGTCGCGGCGGGAAACTCGCAACCGGCACTGCGCGTAGTTGATGATTTCTCCGGAGATCAAACAGTTTCCTTTTCGGCTATTTCGACGCGTTCCTCGCAGCTGGCCAATTTCCTCGCGGATCAAGGGATTGGTCGAGGTGACCGAATTTTGATTATGCTTGGCAACGTAGCTTCTTTATGGGAGGCCATGCTAGCTTCGATGAAGGTGGGCGCTGTTATCATCCCGGCGACGACTATGCTGGAGCGCGACGAACTTCGCGATCGTATGGCGCGCGGCAACGTCAAAGCGGTTCTCACGCATGCCTCGCTTACCGATAGGTTTCCGGCCCTGAGCAGTGTCCAGGTGCGCATTGCCGTCGGCAAGGGCGCGCAAACAGGGTGGTTGGACTACGAGCTTTCTCGGGCCTATGACTCGTTCTTCTATGCTCCTACGCCCACGTGCTCTGAGGAATTGCTTTTTCTCTATTTCACTTCGGGCACAACTGCTCGACCAAAGCTCGTCGCACATACTCACGCGAGCTATCCGATCGGACATCTATCGACGATGTATTGGCTCGGCGCCAAACCCGGAGATGTCCACCTGAATCTGAGTTCACCGGGCTGGGCGAAGCACGCATGGTCCTGTTTTTTTGCGCCGTGGTCTGCGGAGGCTGCGGTTGTTGCATACAACTACACGCGCTTTGACGCGCGAGCACTACTGGACCAATTGGTTCGCTGCGAAGTCACCACTTTCTGCGCACCGCCGACAGTGTGGCGTTTCCTCATTCAGCAAGATCTTTCGGCATGGCGCGTCGCGATCCGCGAAGCCGTCAGTGCCGGCGAGCCTCTAAATCCTGAAGTTATTTCCTGCGTACGCGATGCTTGGGGGCTGACGATTCGAGACGGCTTTGGACAGACCGAGACGACGGCATTGATCGGCAATACACCTGGACAGCGAGTTAAGCTAGGCTCGATGGGTCGGCCTCTTCCCGGATGCCCAATAGTCCTGCTTGATGACCACGGTGCACTCTGCGAAGAGGGAGAGATATGTATTGATCTGAAAAATAATCCTTGCGCACTGCTGCGCGAATATCTGGACGATCCCGACCTTACATCATGGGCGAAGCGTGGCGGCTTCTATCATACGGGCGACGTCGCTGCGGTCGACGAGGATGGCTTTCTAACTTATGTCGGCCGACTGGACGACTTGTTCAAGTCTTCCGACTATCGGATAAGCCCGTTCGAACTTGAAAGCGTGCTTATCGAGCATCCAGCGGTTATTGAAGCCGCCGTGGTCCCCAGTCCGGACAAAATGCGCTTGGCTGTGCCGAAGGCGTTTGTGGTTCTCGCCACGGATTATGAGTCGACTGCGGCGGTGGCTGAATCGTTGCTGGTTCATGTGCGCAGTCGAGTTTCGTCGTTCAAGCGCATTCGCCGAATTGAGTTCGCGTCCCTGCCCAAGACGATATCAGGCAAGATTCGACGCGGTGAGCTGCGTGCCATCGAAGAGGCTAGACCGGCAGGTTTGTATCGACGGCCGCTCGAATATTGGGAGGAAGATTTTCCGAACCTAAAGGGAGCTAAGAGCAGTTGAGTGATCCCACCAACAACGCGAGAGGTGGCCGGTTGAGCTACGTGTGCGGGAATGTCGATCGGCCGCTTCTCTACCGATCGGTCGGTGACGTTCTTTCTAAGGCCGCGGAGCGCTGGCCTGACCACGATGCAGTTCTGGTGCGGCACCAAGATGCTCAACTCAGCTACCGCGAGTTTGATCAGAAAGTTAGCCGTCTCGCAAAAGCACTATTGGCTAGCGGCCTCAAAACCGGTGACAGACTTGGCATTTGGTCTCCCAACTGTGTTGAGTGGCTGCTTTCGCAATTCGCCACTGCCCGTGCAGGAATCATTCTTGTAAATATCAATCCCGCCTACCGCCAGGCGGAATTGCGGTTCGCCCTGCAAAAGTCCGGATGCAAGGCACTGGTTTTCGCGCCATCCTTTAAATCGAGTAATTATGTGGACATGATCCGCTCCATGGTGCCGCTGACGGCGCTTACTGGACTGGGAACCTTGGACTGCGAAGAATTCCCGAATTTGAAGCTGCTTGTGCAACTAGGTCGCGAGAACATCTTTGATTTCCTGAGCTTCGACGATCTCTTGCTACGAGCGAAAGACATTGCCGAAGATGCGTTAGACGCGTTACAACCAGGGATAGATCCCGATCACCCGATCAATATTCAATTCACCAGCGGCACCACAGGCCAGCCCAAGGGGGCAACGCTGAGTCACTTCAATATTGTCAATAACGGATATTTTGTTGGCGAGTCGCTGCATCTCACGGCGGATGACCGAGTTTGTATTCCTGTACCTCTATATCATTGCTTCGGGATGGTGCTCGGCGTAATTGCCGCTGTCACGCACGGTGCGTGTATCGTATTTCCGGGAGAATTGTTCGACCCCGAGCTTGTTTTACGGTGTGTCTCGGAAGAGCGCTGCACCGCACTATATGGCGTACCGACCATGTTCATAGCGGAGTTGGAGCATCCGCGATTCAGCGAATTCAACCTTTCAAGTTTACGCACCGGAATCATGGCGGGAGCCCCATGCCCGATTGAAATTATGCGTCGCGTGATAAACGAGATGCATATGCGCGAGATCACTATTTGCTACGGAATGACAGAGACCAGCCCGGTAAGTTTTCAGTCATCTAGCAAGGATCCGGTGGAGAAGCGCGTCGGCACCGTGGGACGAGTTCACCCGCACGTTCAGGCGAAAATAATCGATACTAATGGGCGAACGGTGTTAGTTGGGGAAACAGGTGAACTCTGCACTCGCGGCTATAGCGTAATGCGGGGCTATTGGGCAGAGCCGGAGCTCACAGCCGAGGTCATTGACGCGGCTGGTTGGATGCACACGGGAGATCTGGCCGCGCTTGATGAGCAAGGGTATTGTTACGTCGTTGGTAGAGTCAAAGACATGCTTATCCGAGGAGGGGAAAACATCTTTCCGCGCGAGATCGAGGAGTTCTTATATAACCACCCCAAAGTGCAAGATGTGGCCGTTGTGGGTGTACCGGACAGCAAATACGGAGAAGAGATCTGTGCGGTTATTCAGTTGCGGGACGGAGTCGTCGCAGACGCCGAGGAAATTCAAATGTATTGCCGAGATAAAATTGCTCGCTATAAGGTTCCGCGTTATGTGCGCTTCGTCGAATCGTTTCCCATGACGGTTACCGGAAAGATTCAAAAGTTTATCATTCGGAAACAAATTGAAAAGGATTTGCGCTCTCAGGATGGGGGTAACGTCTCGCCCGAGACACGCTTGCCGTCCGGCTAACATTTCCCTCACCGGGCAGATGACGTACCGTAGTTTGCGCACATTTTGAGGCGGTGGCCTCGGTCTGGAAGAATGGTTGTTACCACACAGCCCCTCAACCAGAGCCAAGGACCACCACCATGCAAGAGGATACAACTGAGAGCTTGAAGGATGCGATTCGAGTTGATGCCGGCCAGTTACGGAGCCATATTGATGAAGCCGTGCGCTCAAGCGTCGAGGAGACGCTGAACGGATTGTTGGATGCCGAGGCGG
>JANYAD010000135.1 GCA_025355165.1 Gammaproteobacteria bacterium
GACGGGCGCGACATCCTCAATCGTCAGATTGTTCAACAGCGTAGCTGAATTCGCCAATGTTTGCGGGTCGGCGGCTTGACGGCCGGCGGGCACCGCATCCAGCACGAACTTGTCAGCGGGCGCAGGTGACACCGGGGCGGCTGACGGTGCGTTGGCGTCCGGGGGCTTATTGCCGGCTGCTGTTCGGTGCACGAAATATCCGGGTCCCGTCGCCGGTTTAGCCTCGATGCTTTGGATTTTGTCCGCCGGCAAGTCGAGCAGCTTCGTATCGATCCAGAAGCGTGGCTCGGTTTCCACAAGAATGGAAGGTTCAATCACGTAGCTGGCGCTCTCACCCGCGCGCCTCACGTAGTTACCGTTGCCGACCGATTTACCGATGATCACATCATGCTTGCGGTTTTGCGTAATCAGCTCGATCTGAGCCCCCGAGGCGCGCGGCTTCAGCGGGTCCTCGACGCCGATGATCGAGTAGTTGGCAGGATTGGAGGTCTTCTCCTCGCGGATCTTGGCATCGTTGAGCGACTGCAACAAGCTACGCAGCTTGAGGACGTCAGCCGGAAAGTCCGCGCGTTCCGCGACGGTCCATTGATCGCCTTGCTTGTGAATCGTCACAGCGGGAGTCGGACTGCTCTTCAGTACGCTTAAGGAGGTGACCGTGTTGAGCTCTGCCGCCAGCGAGGGCAAGAAGCTTGACCCGTGAGGATCGCGCGGTAAATTGCGCTGCGTGCTTAACAATAAGGCCCCGGCAATCGCGAGAAACGCCGCGATGCCCAAGGCGATCAATCGTTGCCTGTTCATGTTGTACCCGAGACGGCGGCCTTCGGCATCGTGCGTCTGCGTCGACGCAAGGAAAGGATGATCACCCCAGCGATCGCAACCAGCAGCGGTGGCAATCCGATGTTGATTGCCTTCAAGCGGGAGCCCAATCGGTTGATATCGACATCCAGGCCCCGCTCGGTCTCGCGCAATTCCTTGCGGACGCGGGCCTTTTCAGCAGTGAAGCTCTTAAGCTCCACTTCTTGCTCCGGCGACAACATTAGCGAGTTCTGATCGTTGCGCTTGCTTTGCAACTCGGTCAGATTCCTCTCCGTCTGTTGCAATTGCGCTTGGAGTTCGAGAGCCTTGGCCCGCAAGCGATCGTCGGCTTGGCGCTTGAGCGCCTCGATCCGCTCGAAGGGACGGGAAAAGGAAGCGCGGCCCCGCACACTGATGAGCGCACTGCTGCCGCTCAAATTGTCGAGAAGGTTGTCGATCAAATCACCATTATTGGCAAAGGGCTGGGCAATGCGTTGGCCGAGCACTTCACGGGTTTGAACCCACATATAGTCCATCAAGAAATCGGTATCGGCAATCACGACAATATTGGCTGGCGCCGTGGACTTTGCCAGGTGCGATGTGGGCGGCCCCGCGGCGGGCTTCAGTTGCGCGGGCGGACCGTCCGGATAGGCAGAATCCACCGGGCCGGTGATCCGCGCAGCGATGGCGTAGCGCACACCGGTTGACTTAAAGCCGTCGCGCAACGCGGCCGGGTCAACCAGCGCGTTGAAGCGCTGCGCAGGCAACGGTTCAGAGCTTGCGGAGCTGAACAACAGCGGCTCGAAGGAGGTCTTGGCGCCGGCGCGCGCGGAAAGCGAACCGACCGTCGCGAGGTTGATGGATTCGAGCGATGCGGTCACGACATCCTTCTGCTCCATGTCGGCATGACGCAACCCCAGAATGCCGATGTGCCGGACCGGAGCGGAGGAGGCGCTGCTACGCACTTCGAGCCCCCGTCCTAAGTCGCCGATCACCTTGGTGGCATCGTAGTCAACGCCCCACGTGGCCAGCAGCGGCTGCAAGTCCGAGGAATGGTTGGCCATTGCGGCGCTGAGGGGATTCGAGGCATCTTGGCCGCTCACATCGGCGCCCGCGTTCGGGTCGACCATCAGCAACATGCGGCCGCCGCGCATCACGAATTGGTCGATCGCATACAGAGTCTTGGGCGGCAGGTTTTTCGGATGCACCACCATCAAGACGTCGACATCCTTGTCGATGTGATCGAGATCGAAGGTCAGCGTACGCACGTTGAACAGTTGCTGCATCTGCGTGTAGATGGGCCAGGGTTCGCCCATCTGCCGCGTTTGGGGATTGAACTGGCCTTGGATGCCGATCGAGTCCATGAGGCCGATCACGGGTTTTTTCGACGTGCCCAATTCTTGGATGAGTTTGGCCACGTCGTATTCTAAGAATTCCTCGCGGTCCGGCGTGAAAGCAGGGATGGAAGTGCGCCCATCAGTTGAGTTGGTGCCCGCCAAGCCGAAGTACAATGCATCGCCCATCGCGGCCGGATGGACCGCCTGCAGGCCGAACTCCGCCGCGCGATCCTCATCATCCGAGAAGGGTTGAGGATCGATAACCTGCAAATGTACCTTGCCCGCGGCCCGCGCGGAAATTTCCTCAAGAAATTCACGCACCCGCACTGCGTACGGCATGACCAGCGGCGATTGTTTCGCGGCCACTTCCCGCGAGAAATAAAAATACAGGTTGACCGGTTCCTTCAAATCCGAAATCACCTGCTGCGTGCCCTTGCTCAAGGTGTATAGCTTGTTTTGCGTGAGGTCCGCTCGAACGCCACGCAGGCCCACGTTGGAGGCCATCACCACCGCCAAAAAGAGTACCGCGAGCAGGACCAGTCCGCCGATACCCACACTGACACTGCGCCATCGATTACCGTTCACTATTCCGCCTTCTTCATGTCGAGTACCACGGCCGTGGCCGCCAACCAAAAGCCGATGAGGGCGGTAAAATACACCAGATCGCGTAAATCGATCACACCCTTGGAGATCGCATCGAAGTGTGTGAAAAAACTCAACGATGCAATGCCATCGACAATCGCCTGCGGCAATACGCCGCGCACAAAATCAAGCACCAGCGGAAAACCCGCCAGCAGAAACACGAATCCGACCAAAGCCGCCGTGATGAAGGCGACTACCTGATTGCGGGTGGCCGCTGACAGGCACATTCCAATGGACAAAAAGCCGCCGGCCATGAGAAAGCTGCCGACGTACGCCGCGATGATTGCGCCGTTGTCCGGAGATCCCAAATAATTCACGGTGATCCATACCGGAAAGGTCAGAGCCAAGGCGATGCCGGCGAAGCACCAAGCGGCCAGGAATTTGCCGACCACCGCCTGCCACAAGGTGATTGGAAACGTCATGAGCAATTCAATACTGCCGCTGTTGCGCTCCTCCGCCCACAGTCTCATCGAAATGGCCGGAATCAGCACCAAATATAACCAAGGGTGCCAGCGGAAGAATGACTGCAGGTCGGATTGGTTGCGCTCTAAAAATCCGCCCACTTGAAAAGTGAACACAGCCGCCAACACCAGGAATATGACGATAAACACATACGCCAAGGGCGTCGCGAAATAGCTGCGCAACTCGCGCTTGAATACCACCAGCACTTTGCTCATGCGCAAAGCTCCGCGGCGGCCGATGAGTCGATGCCCCTGGGCTCCGTCAACGAGCGGAACACCTCATCGAGACGGCCTGATTCTAAGTGTAATTCCGGCACGTGCCACTGGTTTCTTTCGATCAATGCGCCGACCCCGGCCAAAACATTGGCTCCGGGCTTGGGGATCGCGGTGAGCCTCAATTCGCGCGCATCAGATTCGACCGCGACGACCTCCGGCAGGAGCGCTATTTCACGGCGGGCTGCAGCCAGGTCATCCGCTTTTTCAAATCGTAAGCTCACCGCGTGGTGATAGCGCGAGCGAGCCTCGAGCGCGCTCGGTGTTTCGTCCGCCACGATGCGGCCATTCGCGATGATGATGGCGCGCGTACACACCTCGTGCACTTCCTCCAGTATGTGAGTAGAAACAATGACCAGCTTGTCCTTGCTCAGCTCATTGATGAGGCGGCGCACTTCGTGCTTTTGATTCGGGTCAAGGCCATCCGTTGGTTCATCGAGGATCAACACTTGCGGGTCGTGAATCAAGGCCTGAGCCAGGCCGACTCGTCGGCGAAAGCCCTTGGACAGCGTCTCGATCACTTGATCGATAACAGGCGACAATCCCAGCCGGTCGATGACCAGCGCGCGTCGTTCTCGGCGGCGTTCGCCGTTGAGTGCGCGAATATCGGCCACGAAATCCAAGAATTCGCCGACCGTCATCTCGCCGTAGCTCGGCGCGCCCTCCGGCAGGTAGCCCATGCAGGCTTTCGCCTCGACCGGCTGCTTGGCGATATCGTGCCCGCAGACCGATACCTGCCCAGCGGAGGGGGAAATGAAGCCGGCAATCATGCGCATGGTGGTAGATTTTCCCGCACCATTGGCTCCCAGGAAGCCGAGCACTTCGCCGGGCGCCACCGAGAAGGTGAGGTCGTCGACCGCCAGGTTATCTCCATACCGCTTGGATAAATGTTTCGTCGTAATCATGGCGCCTTTGAGCGTGGTTTGTCCTGGAGGTTCCGTAAATTTTATCAGGCAACGAAGCAATTAAAATTGCTTTGACGGCGATCTAAGCGTTGCCCGCCTTCTTGTCGATCGCGATCTTATTTTCCTTGAGGATACGCCTGACATCGGGTAATGCGGGGCGGTCCGCCATTCGGGCAATGAGTTCGGGCAGCTCGAACCATTTCCTGCCCCATTGTACCAAGCGCACTGCATCGGCAATGACTTGGTCTCGAGCCTCTTCCGTGATGGGGGCCCGCTCGGACTGAGCCGAGGGCTTTTTGGGTGGTTGCCGGGCGAGTGCCTTTTGCGCGGCCTTGGGTGGGGGCACGTTTTTGCGCTCATTGCGTGCGACCTGGTTGGTGCTCGCGGGCGGCGCCGGGCGTTTTGCGCCCTGAAACTTCGGCATTTCTCGTGTTGCTGTGATGGATGCGATCGAATGTTTCGAGGTGTTTTCGATCGGGTTATCGGCCTTTAGGTCACGCTCGTTGCGAGCTTCGGCCACGGGGATGAATCTCTCGATGTGCTCGGATC
>JANYAD010000174.1 GCA_025355165.1 Gammaproteobacteria bacterium
GAGGACACGAGAACAGCCTGGGCGACATGCGCCCCGTGATGGCGTGACATGTAACGCGCGACCTCGCCGCCCCCCATGGAAAACCCGAGGAGGGTCGCTTCCTCAGCACCCGTGTGCTTAATCACCGCAGCCAAATCGTCCGCCAACGCGTCATAGTTGTAACCGTCCCACGGCTGATCGGACCTTCCAAATCCCCGGCGGTCATAAGCTATGGCGCGAAAGCCCGCGCCAGCGAGCGTCATCCCCATATCATCGAAGCTGTCGGATGAGAGCGGCCAGCCGTGCATCATAATTACCGGTCGACCCTGACCCCAGTCTTTGCAGTACAGATTTACATTGTCGTTCGTTGCGAAATAACTCATGGCCACGCCTCCTCGGAATGAATAAAATGGGATCACTTGCAAACGGCTGAGTTGGCGGCCACGGTCTAATCTGGTGTCAGGGTCGGCGGCGTATCAGTAACAGGAGTCGAGCCTACGAGATTGGGCAGCTCGTAGTAGCCCCTTAACGACTATTAGTGTGTAGGATTTGCTGAGGCCGCTGTCAGATCACCCGTCACTTGGCCTCTGCAATCAGAACTCGGTGCCCACGAATGCAATCAAGGCGGCAGAGCGACCGAAAGTTGAGAGCTATGAAGGGCGAGACACCAGCACTCGGAATGCCGCGGCGCGCCAACTCCTGAATCTCCCCGCCGGCGATGACCTTGAGGCCCTGCGTGGGCGCGCCCTACTTTCCTTCCTACTCCGTCATAGCGATATTCGACCCAACCACTCCTGCACCTTCGCGATGTCGGCCTGAGGCTCGATCGAGTTGGTCGCCGCCGTTCCCCTATGATTCGGCGCCAAAGCCGGCCGGAAGACTGCCCGACGTTCAAAGTGAGCTATAAAAATATCCACAAAAAAAGTCTACATCAGAAGCCTCCAAAGCCGCCGACCTCTCGCGAGGGTCGATGAGGCGGGAGTCGGTTGTCCGACTCCCGCTAAACGGACACGCAAGGCGCAATTCTTAAGGCTGGGCACCCGGCGGCGAACCCGGTATGGGCGAGAACAGGTAAGGAGTTTCCGCGAGGTACGTGTCGGCCGGATTGATTTGCCCGCTCACATGCTATACGGATTGCGTGGGGCCCGCTGCGCGCACCCCGTCGGTGTACGGTGCTCCGTTATTGGGGTTTTTGGTTTCCGATCCGCAGGTGCCGATGGCACCGCAGAGCGCGCCTTCGGCCACTCGCAGGGTGATGTCGACTACATCATCGTACGGGCGTCTGCGATTCGGGACTCCGGCAAGATCTCCTCTCAGTACGCCGAGATCATTTTGTTTTGCGGGCGGGGTTGGCGCGGTAGAGGTATTAAGACGCAACATTTCAGCGGGCTTCACGTGGACCGGTTGATTCAAGCCTTTAACTCTCGTCAAAAATGCCGCGATTGGATCACTGCGAGGTGTCTCCGGTACCTTCGCAGCATCGCCAAACAGGAAATTGAGCAGCACCGGCGAGGTCGGATTCGTAACGTAGGTGAGAAATTGCGCATCATTCTCCGGCCGGCTGCGATTGAACTTATTTTTATCCGGAAGACCGATGACGACCTCATTCACGAGGGGCATGCCGAGCCGTGAGACAGGGTTACGGAAATTAGTGCGTCGGCGCGCCAAAGACCGCAACGCTGCTCAGTGTTCCGGTCTAATGCCCGATTCCGATCCATTAGAATGGCTGCGCTACATGGACCACTCACCGCTTGCTCAGAGCCAAAGTCCTCCTGCAGCTCCGGCGCGTTCGCCGCCCATACCCGGCCGGGGCCTCGCGGGCCCGGGTTTGTTTCATCGAGCCGATGCTTTCTACTTCTGTATCATTCCCTTAGCGATACGATCGCCGAGGGTCTTATCGACGTTGTGCCAATACTCCAGGGCCCGCTTCAACACCGGTTTGGAAACGCCGCACCCCCGCGGGGTCCATCCGCTGTTTGACGGCAAACCACGCCTTCAGCTGCCGATGGCACGTCAGCACTTGATCAGGGCGAGCAAGTCTCCGTTCCTTTGGGGCGGCTATCTCTGTCTGCCTATAGTGCGTAGGCAGGCACTAAGCCGACGTTACCGTCAAGCGCATGCCGAGCGAGTCCATGAGTTTCCGAACCGTTTCATAGCGCGGCTTTGCCCCCGGAGCGAGCGCCTTGTACAAACTCTGGCGACCTAGCCCTGAATCCTTCGCCACCTTTGCCATACCGCGTGCCTTGTCTACATTGGCTACAGCCAACAGAAACAAATCCGGATTCGGATCTTCCAGCGCCGTTTTCAGATACTCCTCGATTACCTCTTCGCTATCGAGGTGTTCCGACGTATCAAACGGCGCGAGTCCAATTTTTTCCTTTGTTCTTTTTACCTTTTTCATGTCTCGCCTCCGTATTTAGAATTCCAACCATTTCCTTGGCGCGTTTGATATCCCTGTCTTGATTCGACTTGTCGCCACCGGCGAGCAGAAGGTACATACGCTCGTCGCGACGACGGTAATAAACCCCATAACCAGGGCCAACATCGACACGCATCTCACTCACACCCTCGCCGACAGATTTGCAATCACTGAAATGGCCGAGCGAGGCCAGATCCAACCTAGAAAGAATTCGCGCCTTCCCTTTCAAGTCACGTAGACCGTCAAGCCAAGCGACGAATTCCACCGAGCGGACGAGCGTATTCATCAAGCGATATTGTATCCCATCGGATACACAAACAAGCTCCCTATGCGCGCAATTCAAGTCCGAGGAGCGAAATCGAATTCCAGGCCTGGCGGAGCGACAGTAGTGCAACCAAAGGGCTTTTTTGCAGGGACTTCCCCACGCTTGAGCGCAAAAACCTGGGTAACTCAAATGTCGCTCGCAAAGTTACCCAGGAAGTTACCCAGGTTTCTCTCGATCGGTGCCGATCCTTGCCGATCGTTAGCGAACGTCATTTCTCACTAATTCGAGTCCGATAGCCCCATTTTTCTAAAAATTTTGGCTCGATGCCGTCCCTCTCTAATCGTCCCAGATCTTCTCCGAACGTTACGAATTGATGGTCCGCTCACCATCGAATTAGCGCAGGAAATGCCTTTTTTAATAGACTATTTATCAATTTGAATATCGTGGTTACTCCCAATGTTACCCCCACGAATCATTCCTGGGCTAATCGTAGAAAGTAGTCGATAGTCCGTCGCTAAATGACCCTCACAAACGTCGCTCTACTCTTCTAACGCCGAAGCGGACAGCAATTACGGGGAAGGTCTTTCCTCCTCAGCCGCCAATGCGTCGAGGTAACGTCGATAAACGTACACACGATCTCGGGCTCGCCCGGTTGATTCTTTCACGATCCCCAGCAGCTCGAGTTCTCTCAGCAGCGAATTGACGGTCGGTGTCGTGAGCCCCGTGGCCGTTTTCACTATCGACACCGTAGTGACAGGCTTCGTTTGGAGTGCTTCCTGTAGCATGAGGAGCGAGCCGGCAATCCGCGGAATGGCACGCAATTGGGCTCGATCCTCATGAAACGCCTGCGTCACGCGCCTGCCGGTTTCAATAGCGACTTCGGCACTGTGACGAATTGCCTCCGCAAAAAAATCGATCCAACGCTCATAGTCGCCGCTTGCACGCACCGCATTCAGCTCGTCATAGTACTGCTGACGGTGTTGCTTGAAATATAAGCTGGGATATAGCAGCGGTTTGTGCAGTACTTTGTCATGACAGAGCAGCAGGGCAATTAACAAGCGCCCGACACGACCATTGCCGTCCAAAAACGGGTGAATGGTTTCGAATTGCAGATGCGCGAGCGCCGCCTTTACAACAGGATTGAGGCAGCATATCAAGACCAGCTCGACCTCCACTGGCGAATGTCGGCTAATGGGATCTTGGCGGCGCTGTCTGGCCGGTCTGAAGGTGGATGCCAATTCGCGGACAGCGGACCGACTCAAATTGCTCCTAAGCGGCGAATATTGCGAGAGGACCATAAAAAGACTATATTAAGTCTTGCGATCGTTTGGAGGTACCATGCGCTATTCGACCCAAATAAGGCCTATTAGCTACTTGAAAGCGAATGCCGCCGAGGTCCTTCAGGTGCTGGAGGAGCAGCGTAAGCCGATGATCATCACGCAAAATGGCGAAGCCAAGGCCGTAATTCAGGACGTTGCCTCCTACGAGGAAACACAAGAGACGCTGGCGCTGTTAAAGATTCTTGCACTCGGCAACCAACAAGTTGAACGTGGAGAAACCAGGCCGATCGGGGAAGTCGCGAGTCGCCTGCGCTCCAAGGCTACGATCCCCTGATGTCCTACGAGGTCTCGCTGACGAAGGACGCAGAGCGTGACCTGGAAGAAATCTACTTTTACATTGCTGAGCGCGATTCGCGAGCTAGCGCTAACCACATCCTAGAGCGGCTGGTCCAGGCGACCGACGCGCTCAGATCCTCTCCTGACCGCGGTTCTTACGTAAGCGAGTTGCGCTCTCTTGGGATCTCGGAATATCGACAAATCTTCTTTAAACCCTACCGGCTGATCTACAGGGTGCATGAGAAACAAGTTATCGTCTACGTTGTTGTCGACGGACGCCGAGACATGGGGTCGTTGCTTGCGCGCAGACTATTAGGCGCTTAACGACCCCTATCTGTCACTCGCGACCGGCAGCTTCGCGGCAGCCCAATCAGATCTTCTGCTTCGTTAGTCCCTCGCGCGCTACTTTAAGCTCTTTCCAGTTCGGCGCGTACTTGCGCGCCTCGTCGTACTTTGTGAGTGCCTCTTTGGTCTTGCCCTGCTTCACGAGCACATCGCCCCAGACCTTGAGCGGATCGGCCCAGTGCGGCCCGCGCTGATTCGCGTCCTTGAGTTTCGCCTCGGCGCCTGAGAGATCGCCGTGCTTGGCGAGCGCCACACCCCAGGAGTAAAAGGCAGCAGGTAGATCCGGGGCAAGCGCGGCGGCATCCGCATACGCCTTTTGCGCCCCCGTCAAGTCTCCACGGCGTTCAAGGATGTCGGCGCGGAAGCGGTAGCAGTCGGCGAACGTACCGGCCGACTTAAGCAGTGCATCGGCCTTGTCCGGATGCCCCGCCGCTTCTTCGGCGGGCGCGATCCAGCAGTGGTAGCCCGGATTGTTGGTCGATACCGCCGGATTCGCATAGGCCTTACCATAGGCTTCCATCTCGCTCGCGGCGGTGGCTACATCCCCCGCTTCAGCGGCTAACCGGCCGCGCACGAAGTGACTAATCGCGCCGATCGTCGGATCGTGGGGGTCTTCCTTCGTCGTCTTGAGTGCGAGTTCCGCTGCTTCGGGATCGTGCAGTCGAGCCTGAATGTCAGCGATGGCTGGCCCGGCCGCGGCGGGAGCGGTTCCCATCCCGGCATTGGCTTCGGCGTCGGCTACGACCCCATACAACCATGCCTGAAGATTCCATGTGAGGTAGTCCCAATTGACGTAATCAGTCTCGCGCCCTCGCCCCGGGCGACCTCCAGCGACCATCCGCATCTCCTCGCCCGCCCGCCACGCACCCTCCTCGTCGCCTAGGACCATCAGGGAGTTCTGGATGTTCGCGTGCGCAGTCCAAAAGTCCGGTTGGATTTTCACGGCCGCGCGGTAGAGCGCGAGTGACTCGCGGATCGAGCCGCCGGTGCTTTGAATCGAGATGGCCCAGGCATTGAGGAGCCACGGCCGCTCGGCGGGATCAACGCTCGCGACTGCCGACCGGCAGAACGCAATCACCTCATCGTAGCGATCGGAGTTGTTGAGATAGGCAGCCCACCGCGCGGGTTGGGATTGCGAGTAGACGTACTCGGCCGCCCCCACCGTGAGACTCTCAAGCTCCGTCGCTGACCTGCTGAAGGTCTTTGGCGGCACACCCTTGCCGCGGACTGTGAGCGCGAGGCCTCCCGTCGCGATTTCGATGAGATCCCCATCGATGTGCACGTCGTTTCCGAACCGCTCTCTCAATAGCCGTGAGATCTCACTAATGGAAATTCCGGTCTCCGGCACGTCGAGCCTGATGTTGCTCGTCCAGGCACCGCTGAGGCTGCGCGCAGCGGCGCTGCTGCGCGTCGCATCCTGCAAACGGCTGAGCTCATCGAGCAGTCCGTTGGCGACGACCACTCCGTCAATCCCACGCGCTGCTAAGCCGGGAGGCGCATGGAACGGCTCAATGACCACGCGGCGCGAGGTAATGGAGTCGTGGACCATCATGGCGACACTTACGCCGATGACGGTCGCGGCCAGCACGAGAAAAAGCTGGAAGACGACTCGCAGGCACAGACCGAATCTGCGGATGTCTACCTCGCGGGCCTGGCCGCGCAAGAAATGCAGACGCGCCTCATGCTCGTCTTTGAGATGCTCCCTTTGG
>JANYAD010000180.1 GCA_025355165.1 Gammaproteobacteria bacterium
TTGACATTGCGCACTACACGCGCGCGATTGCCCGCCGCGAATTGCGTCAATCCGCCCACCGCAAGCACGGCATCGATTACCGTCATCCCTTGACGATAAGGCACAGCCTGCGGGTGTGCCACTTGACCGATGACTTTGACTTGACTTAAGGCGCTCGCCGGTATCGTCACAATGATGTTGACCTGGGGAGACTTGACATAAACGCTGAGAGCGGTCTCGACATCGCGAGCTAAACGCGACGGCGTCTTGCCCACGGCAACCATGTCCTCCACCAGCGGAGTTGAAATTTTTCCATCAGGACGCACCGGGACCGTCACCGAGAGATCCGAATTTCGCCAGACAAACACCTCGAGGGTATCGCCGGGTCCGATGACATAATCCGGGGATACCGCGCTCTTTGACGGCGCTTCGGCCGCAAACGCGATATCAGTCCCACCCAGGAGGTTCAGCGTGTAAACGCTTGAAATCAAGAGTGTGAGCAACGTCCCGATTTGAAAAGTTTTTTTGTTTGTCACAACCGCATAATACCTTGCATCAGATAGCAACGCCGTAGGAAAAGTCACACTTCAGAAATCAACAAATAGTCAGGATCCAGCTGTTGCACTGATCTCCGTAGTGCATTTCTCCAAGCTCGTCAGAAATATCCTCATGTACCTGTAGGAAATCGTCACCTTTCGACGACAGGTTGCGCCTACGTTCATCACCGAATTAAATCGCCTCACATTATGAATTGTGGAGCGAGTGACTCATGCATGAATTCGGGGCCAGAATCAGACGAACGCGCTTGGCAGTATTATCGGCCATTATTTTACTGCTGACCGCCTGCAGTGGAACACAAGCCCCGAGCACTACTACTCCTTCCGCGAGCCATGCCCCCAACACCACATCAAAGCTTTCACTTCAAGGCACGCCACCATCCACTGCAGCGGTAGGCAACACGTACTCTTTCAAGCCCACCGTTTCGGTCAGCGCCACGGGGCTCACCTTCAGCATAAAAGGTGAGGCGAATTGGATGCACTTCGATACCGCCACCGGCACTGTCAGCGGCATGCCATCGCCCAATGACGAGGGCCAGACGCCTAGCATCACCATCTCCGTAAGCGATGGAGCCAACAGCGCCTCGATCGGGCCGTTCCCCATCTCCGTCGAGGCTACCGGGTCGGGCTCAGCGGCACTCTCTTGGAGCGCCCCGACGTCGAATGAAGACGGCACGGCTATCGCGGGTCTAACCGGATATCACGTTTACTACAGCACCGACCCGGGCATCTTCAGCAGCGTCATTGAGGTCGTTGGGTCCTCAGCGACCAAATACAACGTAACGGGACTCAGTGCCGGCACTTATTACTTTGCTGTGGCAGCCTATAACGCGGACGGCGTGGAAAGTGCGATGTCGAACATAGGAAATAAGACCATCTGATAACATCGGGCCCACGTGCAATGCCACCATCGCAAATGGGCCCCAAGAATTCCAATTACGCGCTCGATGCAACGCCGCCAAACTCTTACTGGGTGATCCCGGGTCGTTTGTTGGCGGGCGGATACCCGGCCAGCGCCGACTTTAGCGATTCGCGTGCACGTCTGGCGCAGGTGCAGGAGGCGGGCGTCGATTATTTTGTCGACCTCACCGAAGAGGGAGAACTACCCGCTTATCGTCATTTGTTGCCATTCCGGGTCAAATACCTGCGTTGCCCCATTCCCGATCATGGTGTGCCGAGCAACAGTGCACCCATCAAGCGACTGCTGGCGGATATTCGCGCTGCGTTGGCGGCGCAACGGTGCATATACCTTCATTGCCGTGCCGGCATCGGCCGCACCAATCTCATCGCCGGTTGTTATCTGGCGCATCAGGGAGGCGATGGAAAGGCTGCACTCGAGCACGTGAACTCGTTGTGGCGGCGCAGTGCCCGCGCCGCCGTCTGGCCTAGGGTACCGGAGACCGAGGAGCAGGCCGAGTATGTGAGGCGTTGGCCGAATTTGGCTATAAAAGCCTCTAAGCGCCCAGCTTGATCGCACTGCCAACCGAAACTGGCTCGTGATGCGCGATACAGTGTTACCTTGGCGTGATATCAAGGAGACTCGCGTGAATCAATACAAACCCAACCCCGCCCTGGGGCGACCCTCGAACTCCTCTCCCGAAGATCCGATGATGGATTTTAGGGCGCGCTTGGTGCATCAGCAAGCTGAAGCGGCTGAACGACGCCGCATGGACTTGGCGGAGCAGTCCTCTCGCTTGAAGACGGCCGAGGAACGAATCCGCATCTGGGAGCGTATTCACGAAGTGACGTTGCCGAAGGATCCCGCGCATCGTCTGGTCGAGATTATCGCCGCCAACACCGGCTTATCCGATTCGGAAGTCCGCGAGGAACAACAGCGTCGCGCTGGCGTTCGCGCCGCAATCTAGCCCGCGGCGCAGCGGCTATTCGAGATACGCCGCCGGCGTTTTGCGTTTGAGTTCCTCGCGCGATACCCCGGGCGCGAGTTCGACTAGCTTAAACAAATCTTTTCGCGTCGATCGAGTGAACACCGCTAGATCCGTGATCAGCATGTCGACGCAATTCGTGCCGGTCAGGGGCAATTCACAGCGTTTCTTGAATTTCGACTCGCCATCTTTGGAGGTGTGTTCCATCACCACCGCCACGCGCTTGACGCCGGCCACCAAGTCCATGGCGCCACCCATGCCTTTGACGACTTTCCCCGGGACCATCCAATTCGCCAAGTCGCCATTCTCCGCCACTTCCATGGCCCCGAGAACGGCGAAATCGATGTGTCCGCCGCGGATCATGGCAAAGCTGTCCGCGGATGAGAAATACGAAGTCATGGGCAACGCCGTGACCGTCTGC
>JANYAD010000191.1 GCA_025355165.1 Gammaproteobacteria bacterium
TGGGATCCGGTCGCCAAGGCTTATTACTGGCATCGATTTTTCAGTCATCAGCCGGATCTGAATTTCGACAACCCGCAAGTGATGAAAGCGGTGCTGCAAATCATGCGCTTCTGGCTCGACATGGGGGTCGATGGGTTTCGCCTCGACGCCATCCCCTATCTGGTTGAACGCGAAGGCACCAATAATGAAAACCTCCGGGAGACCCATGCCGTCATCAAGGAGCTGCGCGCCGCCATCGATGCGTCTTATAAAAACCGGTTTCTCCTGGCGGAAGCGAATCAGTGGCCGGAGGACGTGCGCGAGTATTTCGGTGACGGCGATGAATGCAACATGGCGTATCACTTCCCCCTGATGCCGCGCATTTATATGGCGATCGCTCAGGAGGACCGCTATCCCATCATCGAGATCATGCAGCAGACGCCGGATATTCCGGAGACCTGCCAATGGGCGATATTTCTGCGCAACCACGACGAACTGACCCTGGAGATGGTCACTAGCAAGGAACGCGACTACATGTACACGACGTATGCCGCCGATTTGCAAGCGCGAATCAATCTGGGTATTCGACGCCGTCTTGCGCCGCTGATGGAAAATGATTTGGACCGCATCAAACTGATGAACAGCTTGCTGCTGTCGATGCCGGGCTCACCGATTCTCTACTACGGCGATGAGATCGGAATGGGCGATAATTTCTTCATTGGCGACCGCAACGGCGTTCGCACGCCAATGCAATGGAGTCCGGACCGCAATGCCGGATTTTCGCGCGCGGATCCGCAGCGCCTGTACCTGCCGCCGATTATGGACGCGGTGTACGGCTACCTGTCGACCAATGTGGAAGCGCAATCGCGCGATCCTAGCTCACTATTGAGCTGGACCAAGCGCATGCTCGCGGTTCGCAAGACCAGCCAGGCGTTCGGGCGCGGCGCACGCCGTTTCCTCAAGCCGGGCAATCGCAAGATATTGGCCTATTTGCGCGAAATCGGCGAAGACACGATCTTATGCGTGGCCAATCTGTCGCGCTCGGCGCAGCCGGTGGAACTGAATCTCGGCCCTTTCAAGGGACGGGTGCCTGTGGAAATGCT
Source organism: Gammaproteobacteria bacterium (assembly GCA_025355165.1). Classification (GTDB taxonomy): domain Bacteria; phylum Pseudomonadota; class Gammaproteobacteria; order Steroidobacterales; family Steroidobacteraceae; genus Bog-1198. The sequence continues at coordinate 1,083 of JANYAD010000191.1, forward strand.
CGGGCGCACGGCCTTTCCGCCGATCGGCGAATTGCCGTATTTGTTGACCATATCGGGTTATGGATTCTACTGGTTCAGGCTGGCTACCGACGCCGCGGGCCCTTCCTGGCACGAGCAAATCGTATCTGTCGAGGAACGTCCGGTACTGGTGTTGTTTGACGGCTGGACCAGTCTATTCCGCGAACGCGTCGTGCCCTGGCGCATCGGAATGGCAGAAAAAACCCGTACGCAATTCGAAACCGACGCCCTGCCGCGCTATATCGAAACTCAGCGTTGGTACGCGGCAAAGGGCAAGACGATTGATCGGGCTCGCATCACGGAGAGCGTGCTGTGGCAGGAGGGAAAGCTCGCTTGGTTGTTGGCGTTGGTCGAGCTCGATGGCTTGGAGGAGCGAGCCAGCTACTTCCTGCCGCTGGCTTTGGCGTGGGAGGATCGCGACGAGGAACGCGTGCGAAATCTATCGACCTCGGCGGTGGCCAAGGTGCGCCAGCAAGCCGATGTCGGCGTGATTGGAGACGCATTTGCCGATGAAATGTTCTGCCGCACGGTAGTCGCCGCCATTGCCGCGGGGCGGGAAATACCCATGCCGCAGGGCAAATTGCAGTTCAGGCGGACCGCGGCTTTTTCGGAAATCGCCGGCCGAAAATTCGCCTCCCTGCCCGTGGAGCGGCCGCGTGGTTCGAGTTCGAATACCGTGGTCAACATGCCCGAACGGTTGATGCTCAAGGGCTACAGGCGGTTGCGCGTCGGGATCAATCCCGAACTCGAGATGGGACTTTATCTTACCGAAGTGGTGCACTACGCAAATTGCGCGCGCTTGGCCGGCGTGCTCGAATACGTTGCAAACGACGGCCAGAATCGGTTGCTGGCGATGCTGCAGGCATACGTTCCCAATCAAGGAGATGGCTGGACCTACTCGTTGGAATATGTGCGGCGTCATCTGGAGCAATATCGAACCACGCCCGCGACCGATGCGCTGCCGATGAATGCGCACGAAGCGTATTTGACGACGATCCGCGTGCTGGCGGTGCGAACTGCCGAGCTGCACCGGGCGCTGGCACGGCCCACGACCGATGCGTCATTTTCACCGCAGCCGATTTCCGGCAGTGATATCGACGCCTATCGGCAGCGCGCCTTGGATGAGGCACGCAAAGCGCTGGATCTTTTGGGCTTGACCTTGGAATCCCTCTCGCCGGCGGACCGCGAGCGCGCCAATGCCGTGCTTGCGCAGCGTGAGCAGATCAGTGATCGCATCGAGGCTTGCGCCAAAGTGGGGCCGCAGGGCACGAAGATACGCATCCACGGCGACTACCATCTCGGTCAGGTGCTGGTGACGCGCAACGATTTCGTGATCATCGATTTCGAAGGTGAGCCAGGACATAGTCTGGAGCAGCGTCGGGCCAAGCAATCGCCCTTGCGCGATGTCGCCGGAATGCTGCGATCGTTCGCCTATGTGCAGCACAGCGCATTGAGGAGCGTTGCGCACAACGAGGCCGAAGCGGCGCGGTTGCTGCCCTTGGCGCGCGCCTGGGAAATCGAGGTGCGCAACGCATTCTTATCCGCGTACGATGCGGCGTCTCGCACTGCGTCGTTGTACGAACTGCTGCAAACAGGGCAGGGGTTGCTCGGAATGTTCGAGCTGGAGAAAGCGCTGTACGAATTGCGCTACGAACTCGGCAACAGACCGGGTTGGGTCGGCATTCCGCTGCAAGGAATTCTCGACTGGGGCAGCTAATCGGAGGCTTTGATGCAAAGCATTGATATGTTGGTGGATGCGAGCCGAGAGTTCTTGCATCAAATGGCCGCGTTCCTGCCGCGACTGCTCTTGGCGCTACTGGTCGTCGCGGGGGGATGGCTTCTGGCCAAGGCGGTTCGGTTCGCCGTGGAGCGCGCCCTGCGGGCCGTGAATTTCAACGTCTTGACGGAGCGGGCCGGGACGGACCACTTTTTAAGGCAGGCGGGTTCGCGCGGCGATACCACCTCGCTGTTTGGCGTTGTGGCGTTTTGGCTGGTCGTGCTTGCCGCACTCATCATCGCCTTCAACGGGCTGGGCCTCACCTACATCACCGATTTGTTGGGGCGCGTGGTGCTGTTCACCCCCAAATTACTCATGGCAATGCTCATCGTAGTATTCGGGTCGTATTGCGCGCGATTCGTCGGCAACGCCGTACATGCTTATTGCATCGATGCGCAAATCTCCGATGCCGACATGCTCGGCCGCATCGTTCGCTATGTGATCATGACTTTTGTGGTGATGATCGCGCTGAGCCAAGTCGAAGTCGGCGGCGACATCGTGCAGAGAACTTTTCTCATTATTCTGGCGGGCATCATGCTTGCTCTGGCATTGGCATTTGGACTCGGTGGCAAAAACTGGGCCGCCGCATTGCTGCAGCGCTGGTGGCCGCAAACTAGGCATGATGAAAAAATAGACCTGTAGGCGCGTGAGCGCGGTCGACGCGTAAAGACTTGCACCGCTCAAGCGCCCTCAGTGAGGGCGCGGCGGCGGCCGGTCGCCCACCTGCACCGTATAGCCGCCCGATTTCTCGTCTGCCCGCAATGTCAGTAAGCCGCGTTTTTCGGCATCCGCAAGCATGTCGTTGAACGATCTGAAACCGTAGAAACGCTCGTTAAACCCAGGTTGGCGTCTTTTGATGGCCTGTTTGATCATCGAGCCCCAAATGGGTTCGCTTCCGCCGCGCTCTTCACCCAATGCTTCCAGGGTTTCGACGATCAGCTCGAGCGCGTCATTCAAGTTCGGCCCCTTGCGCTCAGTGCCACTCTCGGGGGCTGCCGTGGCGCTCTCCGCAGCCGGGGCGCGCGCCGTGCTGCGGTGTCGCAATTTGGAGGGTTCCTTGCGTACCAGATCGTCGTAGTAGATGAATTCATCGCAGTTATTGATGAAAAGATCAGACGTCGAGTTCTTGACGCCGACGCCAATCACGGTCTTTGCATTTTCCCGCAGCTTGCTGACCAAGGGCGAAAAATCGGAATCGCCGCTGAGGATGACAAAGGTATCGACATGCCCTTTGGTGTAGCACAGATCGAGCGCGTCCACGACCATGCGTATGTCCGCGGAGTTCTTGCCAGACTGCCTGACGTGGGGTATCTCAATGAGTTCGAATGCCGCTTCGTGCAGACCGCGTTTGAAGTCCTTGTAGCGTTCAAAGTCGCAATAGGCCTTTTTCACAACGATGTGGCCCTTGAGTAGCAAACGCTCCAGCACTTTCTTGATATCGAAACTGGGGTATTTCGCATCGCGTGCCCCCAGGGCGATGTTCTCCAGATCAAGAAATACCGCCATTGTGGAATCAGACGCTTTGGCCGACATGCACTATCCTTCAGAACCAGTTGTAATTGAAGCTTACGCTGATTCGTTCGGCACTGACGCCGTTGGCTACCACCTCATGGCGAAGCCAACTCTCGAACAGCAGCAGCCGCCCGGCCTCGGCCGGAAAGGTGATCCAAGGACGGGCATGGCGACTTGCATCGGCCCTGCGGGTGGGGGCCGCCATAAATCGATCCAGGCGTGGATCCTCGAATTTCGTGCCCGGCGAACCTCGCGGCACTTGCACATAGTAAGTCCCGCTTAACGTCGAGTGCGGGTGAAGGTGCAAACTGTGTACCGTTTGCCGCGGCATGATATTGACCCAACAATCCGTCATCTCGAGCTCGCGGCCGCTTAGGTCCCATTCCACGG
>JANYAD010000215.1 GCA_025355165.1 Gammaproteobacteria bacterium
CGTGGGCCCCTTATGTTGTAGCGCGGTGCAGTTGAGCTTGCGTGAAGCGCATGAGATCCCTATACTCCTGCGTCCATTTTAGAGGTCGGAGCGCGTGGGCGCCGACGCCAAATTCTCACGGGGATTTGGGGTCCGTGTGTCCAAACCGCTGATCTGTCGCAACGATGCGAGGCACTTTGAAAAAGCCCTCGCTGTATGAGGATTGACAATGTCCATTGGTCTGGTTGGCCGCAAGTGCGGCATGACCCGAGTGTTCACCGATGCCGGTGTGACTGTCCCCGTGACGGTCGTCGAGGCGTTGCCGAATCGCATCTCGCAAGTCAAAAGCGATAAAATTGACGGCTATCGCGCGGTTCAGGTCACTCTGGGAACCCGCCGTCCATCGCGGATCACCAAAGCCCAGGCCGGCCATTTTGCTAAGGCGAACGTGGCTGCCGGCTATACCGCTCAGGAATTCCGATTGGCCAAGGGCGAAGGCGAGGAGCTGGCCGCGGGCGGTGAAATCAAGGTCGACATGTTCAAAGCGGGGCAAGTGGTCGATGTCACCGGCACGACCGTGGGCAAAGGTTTCCAGGGCACGATGAAGCGTCACAATTTCGCGGGCGGCATGAAGACGCACGGAAACTCGGTGTCGCATCGCGCTCCAGGCTCCATTGGGCAGCGTCAAACGCCGGGCCGCGTGTTCAAAGGCAAGCGCATGTCCGGACACATGGGCGTGCGCAATCGCACCATCGAAAATCTGCGCATCGTCGAGGTTGATGCCGTGCGCAACCTGCTTCTCATCAGCGGTGCGGTGCCGGGTGCCGAGGGCGGCCGGGTGATCGTGAGGCCCTCCGTGAAAGCCATGGGCAAAGCGCGGCGTCAGAAGTTGGCACCGAACAAGGCTCCGGCCGCTGCCAAGGGAGCCGCTCCGAAAGGCGCAGCCCCGAAAGCGGGCGCTGCCAAGGCCGACAAGAAGTAACCCATGAAAGTCCAGCTAAAAAATGCCAGCCCTGCCAGCGAGATTCAGTTGTCGGATGCGGCCTTTGGGCGCGATTACAACGAAGCGCTGGTGCACCAAGTTGTCACCGCTTACATGGCAGCCGGCCGTTCCGGCACCAAAGCTCAGAAGACGCGCGCCGAAGTGCGCGGCGGCGGCAAAAAGCCTTGGAGCCAGAAGGGTACGGGTCAGGCACGCGCCGGTTCGATTCGCAGCCCCATTTGGGTGGGCGGCGGACGCGCTTTCGCGGCCAAGCCGCGCGATTTTTCGCAAAAGGTCAATCGCAAGATGTACCGCGCTGCGATGCAAACCATGGTGTCGCAGCTGGTGCGGCAAGACCGTTTGGTTGCCGTCGAATCGATCGAGCTCACCGCGCCCCGCACCAAGCTGCTCATCAGCAAGCTGGCAGAATTCGGATTGACGCGTGCGCTAATCCTGGTCGAAGCGTACGAGGAGAAATTGTTTTTGGCGGCCCGCAACGTGCCTCACGTCGAAGTCATGGCGGTGTCGGCTCTCGACCCTTTGAGCTTGATCAAGCACGACAAGGTCATCGCCACCGTGGGAGCACTGAAGTTGCTCGACCAGCGTCTCGGAGGCGTAAATGAATAAAGAACGATTGATGACCGTGCTAATTCAGCCGCACGTGTCGGAAAAGGCGGCGACCGTGACGGAGAAGGCAAATCAGTACGTATTTCGCGTGCGTGATGATGCGTCGAAAGCCGAGGTCAAGCAGGCGGTTGAATTGATGTTCGAGGTCAAGGTAGAAGGCGTCAATCTGTTGAATCGTCCCGGTAAGACGCGGCGCTTCAAAAACATGGCGGGCAAGCGCAATGGCTTCAAGAAAGCCTATGTCCGCTTGGCTAGCGGCCAGTCCATCGACTTTACCGGCGCCTCGGCGAAATAAGGACCTTACGGCATGGCACTCATCAAGATGAAGCCGACCTCTCCGGGCACGCGCTTCGTAGTCAAAGTGGACCGTTCGCACCTGCACAAAGGCGGGCCGCTCGAGTCGTTGACTACTAAGAAAAACCGCACCGGCGCGCGCAATCACTCGGGAAGGCAGACTACGCGCCACATCGGTGGTGGCCATAAGCAGCGCTATCGTTTGGTCGATTTCAAGCGCGATAAGGACGGTATACCTGGTGTAGTGGAGCGGCTTGAATACGATCCTAACCGCACTTCACACCTGGCTTTGGTGCTGTACAAGGACGGCGAACGCCGCTACATCCTTGCACCCAAGGGCGTCAAGGCCGGAGATGAAATCCGTTCCGGATCCGATGCGCCGATCAAGGCCGGAAATGCCATGCCGTTGCGGCACATTCCAGTCGGCAGCACGGTGCACAACATTGAAATGAAGGTCGGCAAGGGCGGGCAGATGGCGCGCAGCGCCGGAGCCTCTGCGCAGTTCGCCGCGCGCGAAGGGGTGTATGCCAGCCTGCGCTTGAAGTCGGGCGAAATGCGCAAGGTGCATGTCGATTGCCGTGCCACGATCGGTGAGGTCGGCAATGACGAGCATAACTTGCGCGTCTTCGGCAAGGCCGGTGCGGTGCGTTGGTTGGGCGTGCGCCCCACGGTGCGCGGTGTTGTGATGAACCCCGTCGACCACCCGCACGGCGGCGGCGAAGGCAAATCCGGTCAAGGTAATCCGCACCCGGTAAGCCCCTGGGGCCTGCAGACCAAGGGCAAGAAGACGCGTCGCAACAAGCGCACTGACGGCATGATCGTTCAGCGTCGCAAGAACAAACGACTGTAAGACTGGAGAAAGCTAAAGTGCCTCGTTCGCTCAAGAAAGGCCCATTCGTGGATTTGCACCTCGCCAAGAAGGTGCAGACCGCCAGCCAAAAGAATGACCGCCGCCCGATCAAGACCTGGTCGCGGCGTTCCATGGTCATTCCCGATATGGTCGGCTTGACCATCGCCGTGCACAACGGCCGGCTGCATGTGCCGGTGCTCGTGTCGGAAAACATGGTTGGTCACAAACTCGGCGAGTTCGCCCCGACGCGGACTTTCAAAGCACATTCCGGCGACAAGAAAGTCACGGCGGCAGAATAGTCATGCAGACCAAAGCTGTTTTACGCTACGCGCGCATCTCGCCGCAGAAATGCCGCCTGGTTGTCGATACGATTCGGGGCAAATCCGCCACTCTCGCCGTGAACACGTTGAAGTTCATGCCGAAAAAAGGTGCGAAGATCGTTCTCAAGGTTCTCGATTCGGCGATCGCCAACGCCTACAACAATTTCAATGCCGATGTGGATGATCTGAAAGTCACCCGCGTGGAAGTGGATCCGGCGCCCATGCTCAAGCGCTTCCATGCGCGCGCCAAGGGGCGCGGAGTGCGCATCGCGAAGCGCAACAGCCATATCCTGGTTCAAGTGTCTGACGGCAAGCGAGAGGCGTAATGGGTCAGAAAGTAAATCCGATTGGTATTCGTCTAGGCATAACTCGCGATTGGTCGTCGAAGTGGTATGCGCATACGAAGAATTTCGCCTCGAACATTCACACCGACTTTCTGGTGCGAAAGTACCTGAGCAAGAAGCTCGCCGATGCCTCGGTCAGCAATATTCATATCGAGCGCGCGGCGCGCCGCGCCAATATTACGATTCACACCGCTCGGCCAGGCATCGTAATCGGCAAGAAGGGCGAGGACATCGAGAAACTGCGCACCGCGGTCGCCAAAATCTTGGGTATGACGATGAACGACGTGCGTTTGAACATTGCCGAGATCCGCAAGCCTGAGTTGGACGCGAAACTGGTAGCCGAGGGAATTTCCCAGCAGTTGGAAAAGCGTGTGATGTTCCGGCGCGCGATGAAGCGGGCGGTGACCAACACCATGCGTTCGGGTGCACTCGGTATTAAGGTGCGCATTTCCGGCCGGTTGAACGGCTCAGAAATTGCGCGCACCGAGACCAACCGTGAAGGCCGCGTGCCGCTGCATACTTTTCGCGCCGACATCGACTACGGGTTGGCGGAGGCTCAGACCACGTATGGCGTGATCGGCATCAAGGTGTGGATCTTCAAGGGCGAAATATTCGACAAGCCTGCCGAAGAAGTTCTAGAGGGCGAGGCTGAGGGCGCGGCGGCAGCCGGCGCAACGCCGCCCGGCGCCAAAACCCCCGACACTGCGGCACCTACGCCAAGCTGATTAGGTAAATAAGCATGATGCAGCCGAAGCGGACCAAGTTCCGCAAACAATTCAAGGGCAAGATCTCTGGCAGCGCACAGCGCGGAAATTCCGTAGCTTTCGGCGAGTTCGGACTGAAGGCCACCGACCGATGCCGGAGGACCGCTCGCGAAATCGAGGCGGCGCGCCGCGCGATTTCGCGCTACGTGAAGCGCGGCGGGCGTATCTGGATACGCGTGTTTCCGGATGTGCCGATCACCCAGAAACCGCTCGAAGTGCGAATGGGCTCGGGCAAGGGTAATGTTGAATATTGGGTGGCGAAGGTGCTGCCGGGCAAGGTCCTGTTTGAGATCGAAGGCATGAGCGAAACCATCGCCCGCGAGGCGTTTCGACTGGCCTCGGCCAAACTGTCGGTGTCGACCGCATTCGTCAAGCGTCAGGTGCGTACATGAAGGCGAAAGAGTTGCGTGCGAAACCACCCAAGGATCTGGGCGAGGAGCTGCTCAAGCTGCGCCGCGAACAGTTCAATTTGCGGATGGCCCGTGCCACGGGGCAGGCCGCGAAACCGGATCAATTTGCCAAGGTGCGTAAGAACATTGCGCGCGTAAAGACGGTGCTTGCCCAATCCAAGGCAGCCGGAGGTAAGGCGTGATGTCGAGCGAAGCACAACCAACCGAATCGACGGCCGTAGCGCCTGGAGCAGCGCCGATTGCGGGACAGCGTCTGCTTACCGGTAAAGTGGTGAGCAATAAGATGGACAAGACCATCGCGGTTTCTGTGGAGCGACTGGTCAAGCATCCCACTTATGGCAAGTACATTCGCCGCACCACCAAATTGTTGGCGCATGACGAAAGCAATGAATGCAAGGAAGGCGACACGGTTTCCATCAAACCGTGCCGACCGATGTCGCGTCGTAAATCTTGGGTGGTCGTGCGCGTTGTCGATCGCGCCCGTTCCGAATAAAGGGCTGCACGAATGATTCAAATGCGAACCATCTTGAACGTCGCTGACAATAGCGGCGCCAAGCGATTGATGTGCATCAAAGTGCTCGGCGGCTCGAAGCGCCGCTACGCCGCGGTCGGAGACGTCATCAAGGTCAGCGTCAAGGACGCGATTCCACGCGGCAAGGTCAAGAAGGGCGAGGTTTACGACGCGGTGGTCGTGCGCACCAAGAGTGGCGTACGCCGTGCCGACGGATCGTTGATTCGCTTCGATACCAATGCCGCTGTGCTGTTGACCAATAAGCTCGAACCGATCGGCACGCGTATTTTCGGACCGGTCACGCGCGAGCTGCGCAACGTGCAGTTCATGAAGATTATTTCGCTAGCACCCGAAGTGCTCTGATTGTAGGAATTGGCAGATGAAAAAGATTCGCAAAGGCGACACGGTGATTTTGATCGCCGGTCGAGACAAAGGACGCAAGGGCGCCGTTATCGAAGTGCTGGCGGATGACCGCCTGCGCATCGAGGGCCTCAATATGTCCAAGAAGCACCAGAAGCCCAATCCGCAAATGGGCGTGCAGGGCGGCATCATCGAGACGGAGGCGCCGCTGCACGTTTCAAATGTGATGATTTTCAATCCCGCGACTCAAAAGGGCGATCGTGTCGGCTTCAAGTCGCTCGAAGACGGCCGCAAGGTGCGCCTGTTCAAATCGAACAAAGAAATGGTCGACGCGAAATGAGTTGGTTTTTCAAAGATTCTCCCCGCTCCTCCGGCGAGCGCTATCCGTCGAGGGTGTCTTCATCCTCGTTGCAGGGGTGCGTCAGCACTTAAATACATGGCAGCAAGACTCAAACAGATTTTCAACGAAAAGATCGTGCCGGAGCTCAAGCAAAAGCTTGAACTGAAGAACACGATGGAAGTTCCGCGGATACTGAAGATCACCGTGAACATGGGTGTGGGAGAAGCCGTAGCCGACAAAAAGGTCATGGATGCTGCCACCGCCGACATGGCGAAGATTACGGGCCAAAAGCCGGCAGTGACGAAAGCTAAGAAATCGGTCGCGACCTTTAAAGTCCGCGACGGCCAGGCGATCGGCTGCAAAGTGACCTTGCGCGGCGATCGGATGTACGAATTCTTGGACCGTCTGGTGAGCATCGCGATTCCTCGCATCCGGGATTTTCGTGGCATCAGCACCCGCTCGTTCGACGGCCGCGGGAATTACAGCCTGGGCATCAAAGAGCAGATTATTTTTCCCGAAATCCAGTACGACCAGATCGATCAAATCCGTGGCATGGACATCACCATCTCCACGTCGGCGCGCGATGACAAGCGCGGGCGAGCGTTGTTAGAAGCTTTTAACTTTCCGTTCCGTAAGTAGGGTATTGCCCATGGCCAAGACGAATATGCTCATGCGCGAGAAAAAACGCCTCAAGATAGCGAAGAAATACGCTAAGCGGCGCGCTGAGATTAAGGAGCTGATCCGCGATCCGAAGACCTCGCCGGAAGCTCGCGAAACCGCGCAGATCGAGCTACAGAAGCAGCCGCGCGATGCGGGTGCGACGCGTCAGCGTAATCGCTGCTCGATTACCGGCCGTTCACGCGGTGTGTACCGCAAGTTTGGGTTGGCGCGCACCAAGCTGCGTGAAGCTGCCAATCGCGGTGAGATTCCAGGCCTGTCGAAGGCGAGTTGGTGAGGCGCGCACAATGAGCATGACTGATCCTATTGCTGATCTTTTGACGCGCGTCCGCAATGCGCAATCCGCTGGCAAGCCGACCGTGGGCATGGGCGCCTCGAAGCTCAAGGTAGCCATTTTGAAGGTACTGAAGGCGGAGGGCTACATTGCCGGCTTCGATGTCGATAGCAGCGGGACGAAGAGCACCCTGTCCATCGAGCTGAAGTACCACGATGGCCGGCCCGTTATCGATCGGATAGAACGCATCAGCCGTCCGGGACTGCGAATTTATCGCGGCAAGGATGAGTTGCCCAAGGTGCTCGGTGGTCTCGGCGTCGCCGTGGTCTCGACACCGCAGGGCATCATGTCCGACAAGCAAGCGCGCGCGGCCGGCACCGGCGGCGAAGTATTGTTCGTCGTCCAATAGTACGTCCAGGAACGTTAAGGTTTTTCACTATGTCTCGAGTCGCAAAAATGCCGGTCGATCTGCCGCAGGGTGTTACCGTCACGATCGGTGCGGAAGCCGTTACGTTGAAGGGCGCCAAGGGCTCCCTGACATTGGCTATCAAGCACGGCGTCAAGGTCGTGCAACAAGACAAGCACTTGGAAGTGCAGACCGATGAGGCGGCTGAGGGCATGAATGCCATCGCCGGTGCGACTCGCGCACACCTGGCCAACATGGTGTTGGGGGTTACCAAGGGTTATGAGAAGAAGCTGGAACTAGTGGGCGTGGGCTATCGCGCCGCGGTTCAGGCCAAGAGCCTCACCCTGACGTTGGGCTACTCGCACCTCATCAACTACGCGGTTCCAGAGGGCATCACGATCGAGACGCCGAGCCAGACGGAAATCATCGTCAAGGGCATCGATCGACAGCGTGTCGGCCAGACCGCTGCGGAGATCCGCGGCTTTCGGCCGCCGGAGCCGTACAAGGGCAAGGGCGTGAAGTATTCCGACGAGAAGATTTCGCTGAAAGAGGCGAAGAAGAAGTAATCATGAAAATGACCAAACAAGACACACGCCTGCGCCGCGCGCTGCGTGGCCGGGTAAAGATCAAAGAGCTCAGCGCTTTGCGCCTTTCGGTACACCGTACACCGCAGCATATGTATGCGCAGATCATTGCGCCGCAGGGCGATAAGGTTCTAATCGCCGCCTCGACCTTGCAGAAGGACGTGCGCGGCGAGTTGAAAACCACGGGCAACATTGAAGCCGCGAAGGCAGTGGGTCGCGCCATTGCGCAGCGTGCCAAGGCCGCCGGGATTGCAAAGGTCGCTTTCGACCGCTCTGGTTTCATGTATCACGGGCGCGTCAAGGCGCTGGCAGAGGCGGCTCGCGAAGCCGGTCTCGAGTTCTAACTGAAGGTCTAAGGCACTATGGCGAGAACAGAAAAACCGATGTCCGGCGACGACTTGCTCGAAAAGCTGGTCGCGGTGAATCGTGTGGCGAAGGTGGTCAAGGGCGGCAAGCAATTCGGCTTCACCGCGCTGACCGTCGTGGGCGATGGCGCCGGACGGGTTGGATTTGGCTACGGCAAGGCGCGTGAAGTGCCGGTCGCGATATCCAAGGCGATGATGCAGGCCCGAAAAAGCCTGGTCACCGTCTCTTTGAAGAACGAAACCCTGTTCTATGCGGTCAAAGGAAAGCATGGGACCACGCGGGTGTACATGCAGCCGGCCGCGGACGGTACCGGTGTGATTGCCGGCGGCGGCATGCGGGCGGTTTTCGAATGTGCCGGGGTCCGCAACGTGTTGGCGAAGAGCTACGGATCGCGCAATCCCATCAATGTGGTGCGAGCCACCATGGACGCGTTGGCCAAGCTGCGTACGCCTGATGACATTGCGGCGAAGCGCGGCAAGAGCGTCGAAGAGCTGGTGAGTTAACGATGGCCAGCAAAGCACATGCCGAGAAGGCGATTGCCGAAAAATCGATCAGGGTGACGTTGGTCAAGAGCATCTTCGGGCAGCTTGCCAGTATTCGCGGTTCGGTCAAGGGCTTGGGGTTGCGCCGGATCGGACACAGCGTCGTGGTCGCGGATACGCCGTCTAATCGAGGCATGGTCAACGCCGCAAGCCATATGCTCAAAGTCGAGTCGGCATTGGGTTCGGGGAAAGAGTGATGAGATTAAATACCATTAAGCCGGGCGCTGGCTCCAAGCGCACTCGCTTGCGGGTGGGGCGCGGTGCTTCAGCGGGCCAAGGCAAGACCTGCGGCCGCGGTGTCAAGGGACAGCGAGCGCGCAAGGGCGGCTACCACAAAGTGGGATTTGAAGGCGGCCAGATGCCTTTGCAGCGGCGTTTGCCGAAGATTGGTTTTCGTTCCGCCATGAAGGCGTCGCGCGCGGAACTGACCCTTTCCGACCTGATGCGCGTGGCTGGCGCCGAGGTCACGCTGGCGGGTCTCATCGAAGCGAACCTGGTCCCCGCAAGCACCAAGCGTGTGAAGATCATATTGTCCGGCAAGCTCAGCAGAGCGTTTACCATCAAAGATTCAGTGATTACCGCGACCAAGGGTGCCAAGAGCGCCATTGAGTCGGCCGGCGGAAAGTTAGAGGCTTAAGAGAGTCCCGTGGCCACATCCAGCACCAATGCCGCCGCAGCCCTGGGAGACATCACTCGCTTCGCAGAAATGCGCAAGCGATTGCTGTTTTTACTCGGTGCGCTGGTGGTGTACCGGATCGGCACATTCATTCCCGTTCCGGGCATCGATGCGGCTAAATTTGCAGCGTTCTTCTCGACGCAGAACGGCACGCTGCTCGGCATGTTCAATATGTTTTCCGGCGGTGCGCTACAGCGCTTCAGTATTTTCGCGCTGAACGTCATGCCCTATATCACCGCGTCCATCATCGTGCAGATGGCATCGATGGTCTACCCTCCGTGGAACCAGATCCGCAAGGACGGCGAATCGGGACGGCGCAAGCTGATGCAGTACACGAGGTACGGCACCGTGGCGCTGGCTGCGTTCCAAGGTTTTGGTGCGGCGCTCGCCATCCAAAACTCCGGCAGCAATCTGGTGCCGAATCCCGGTCCGCAGTTTCTATTCGTTGCGACCATCTCGATCACCACCGGCACGCTGTTTGTCATGTGGCTGGGCGAGCAGATTACCGAGCGCGGCATCGGCAACGGCATCACCATGATCATCGTTGCCGGTATCATTGCCGGATTGCCGCGGGCCATCGGCAATACGCTGGATATGGTGCGTACCGGTGAAATGAACCCATTGATCGTTTTACTGATTCTGGTGGTGGTGGTACTGGTGACGCTGTTTTGCGTGTTCGTCGAACGGGCGCTGCGCAAGATCCAAGTGAATTACGCCAAGCGCCAGGTGGGGCGGCGCATGATGCAGGGCCAAAGCACGCACCTGCCGTTTAAATTGAACATGGCCGGCGTTATCCCGCCGATCTTTGCCTCCAGCCTGCTGGTGTTTCCGGCGACGATCGCGCAATTTTTCGGCAACAGCCCGAACCCCAATGTCATTCAGAGGACCTTGCAAAAGATCGCTGCCATCCTCAATTATGGACAGCCTCTGCACGTCGTGCTGTTCGGGTTGCTGGTGATCGGATTCGCGTTCTTCTACGTGGCCCTGGTGTATGACGCCCGTGATACGGCCGAGAATCTCAAGAAGGCCGGCGCCTTCATTCCCGGCATCCGGCCCGGCCTGCAGACGGGTGAGTATTTGGACAAGGTATTGACGCGCCTGACCCTGTGGGGCGGGCTCTACATCATGGCGGTTTGTTTGCTGCCCGAAATTATACGCATGGTGAATCCTGCGATTCCCTTCCAGTTCGGCGGTACTTCGCTGCTGATCATTGTGGTCGGCGTCATGGATTTCGTCGCACAGCTGCAGTCTCACATGATGTCGCAGCAATACGAGGGCCTCATGAAAAAGGCCAGTCTTCGGGGTATTGGAGCTAAGAAATGAAAGTTCGTCCTTCGGTGAAGAAGATCTGCAAGAACTGCAAAGTCGTGCGGCGACGCGGCATCGTTTACATCATTTGTTCCTCTGATGCGCGGCACAAGCAGCGTCAGGGCTAATGACTTGATCTTGAGAGAGTTTTCTAATATACTAGCGCGCTTTTTTTCGAGGGCGCAGGTGGAGAAATAGATGGCGCGTATCGCCGGCATCAATATACCGATGAACAAGCATGTGATCATCGGCCTAACTCACATTTTTGGCGTCGGCAACAGCCGAGCCGCGCGTATTTGCGATGCGGCCGGCGTGAAGTATCAGGTCAAGGTCAAAGACTTGACCGATGCCGAGGTGGCCTCGCTGCGTTCTCAGGTGGCGAAGTTTGCGGTGGAAGGGGACTTGCGCCGCGAAGTATCGATGAACATCAAGCGTTTGATGGACTTGGGCTGCTATCGCGGCATCCGCCATCGCAAGGGCTTGCCCCTGCGCGGGCAGCGCACGCGTACCAACGCTCGGACGCGTAAAGGTCCGCGCAAACAAGCGGTTAAAATGAACGCGCCGCCGGGCAAGGTTTAACAAGGTAACTATTCATGGCTGATCCGAAACAAAATACGCAGCAGGCCGCTGCGGCCGCCCAAGGGGGCAAGCCGGCGCGCAAGAAGGTGCGCAAAAATGTGCTCGATGCGATCGCACATGTGCATGCTTCTTTCAACAACACCATCATTACCATCACTGATCGGCAAGGCAACACGCTCTCATGGGCCACCTCCGGCGGTTGCGGCTATCGCGGTTCGCGAAAATCCACCCCGTTTGCGGCACAAGTCGCCGCGGAGCGGGCCGGCACGGCCGCTCAAGAGCACGGCGTTAAGAATGTCGAAGTGCGCGTCATGGGACCGGGTCCGGGACGCGAATCGGCGGTTCGAGCACTTAATGGCTGCGGTTTGAAGATCACCAACATTGAGGACGTGACGCCAATTCCGCATAACGGTTGCCGTCCGCCCAAAAAACGCCGCGTCTAAGGGCGTCGTAAGACAAAAAGGTTCGCAATGGCAAAATATACCGGTCCGAAGTGCAAGCTGTCTCGTCGCGAGGGAACCGATCTGTTCCTGAAGAGCGGCGTGAAGCCTCTTGAATCCAAGTGCAAGCTCGAAGTCCCACCGGGCGGCGTGAAGAGCGAGCGCAAGCAACGCCTGTCGGAGTACGGCCTGCAGTTGCGCGAGAAGCAGAAGTTGCGCCGCATGTATGGCGTTCTCGAGCGCCAGTTTCGAAATTACTACCAGAAGGCTGCGGGCCGCCCCGGCGCGACCGGCGAGACGCTACTGCAATTTTTGGAATGCCGCCTGGACAACGTGGTCTACCGCATGGGGTTCGCCTCAACGCGGGCCGAAGCCCGGCAGCTGGTGAGCCACAAAGCCGTGTCAGTGAATGACAAGCTGGTCAATATTGCCTCGTATCAGTGCAAGGCCGGCGATGTCATCAGTTTGCGTGAAAAGGCCAAGAAGCAAACGCGTATTGCTGCGGCCTTGACCATCGCATCCCAGGTCGGTTTTCCGGACTGGGTCGAAGTGGACGATAAGAAGTTCTCAGGGATATTAAAATCCGTCCCTGATCGGCAGGAGATCCTGCCGGACATCAATGAGAGCCTAGTCGTCGAGTTGTATTCCAAGTAACGCACCGCGGCGTCAGCCGCGTTGTCCCCGGTTAAGTTAACGTAGGTGAAATCCATGCAGGGATCGATCAATGAATTTTTGAAGCCGCGGGTCGTGAAAGTGCAGCCCGTGTCGCCTCGGCATGCGCGCATCGTAATCGAACCGTTCGAACGCGGTTTCGGCCACGCGCTGGGCAATGCGTTGCGCCGCGTATTGCTGTCTTCCTTGCCTGGAGCGGCGATCACCGAGATCGAAATCGAGGGTGTGCTGCACGAGTACACCGCCATCGAGGGAGTGCAGGAAGATGTCGTCGACATTCTTCTGAATTTGAAGGCGGTGGCCATTCGCATGCACACCCGCGATGTGGCCGAAGTACGCTTGCACAAGAAAGGTCCCGGTCCCGTGACCGCCGGCGATATTGCCGGAGATCATGACATTGAAATTTTGAATCCTGATCTGGTCATCGCTAACCTGACAAAGGCCGGCGA
Organism: Gammaproteobacteria bacterium; assembly: GCA_025355165.1. Classification (GTDB taxonomy): domain Bacteria; phylum Pseudomonadota; class Gammaproteobacteria; order Steroidobacterales; family Steroidobacteraceae; genus Bog-1198. The sequence goes on from JANYAD010000215.1 coordinate 12,756, forward strand.
ATTATCGATGTCTCTCAAAGTAGAGCGCGGACGCGGTTATCGTCCCGCGGCACAGCGTATGGCTTTTGAAGAGCAGACGCGCGCCATCGGACGCCTGCAGCTGGATGCCTCGTTCAGTCCCGTGCGCAAGGTGACGTATAACGTCGAGAGTGCTCGCGTCGAGCAGCGCACCGACTTGGATAAGCTGATTCTCGATATCGAGACCAACGGTACGATTGATCCGGAAGAGGCGATCCGCCGCGCCGGCGGCATCCTCAAGGATCAGTTGTCGGTGTTCGTCGATCTCCAGGGTCAGGACGAGTCGACCACCAAGGCGACCGAAACCCAGTTCGATCCAATTCTGCTGCGCCCAGTCGATGAATTGGAGCTGACAGTTCGTTCTGCCAACTGCTTGAAAGCAGAGAACATCCACTACATCGGCGATCTGGTGCAGCGTACTGAAGTGGAATTGCTGCGCACGCCTAACCTGGGAAAGAAGTCCTTGACCGAGATCAAAGAGGTTCTGGAGAGTCATGGCTTGACCCTAGGGATGCGCATCGACAATTGGCCCCCGCCGGGACTGAAGCGCGATGACGAGCGCGACGGCATTTAAGCCGGCAATAACGATTTAAGAGAAGAACATGCGTCACAGAAACAGCGGCCGTCAGCTATCGCGAAATGCCTCGCATCGACATGCGATGTTGCGCAATATGGCAACCTCCCTGCTGCAACACGAAAGCATCCGCACGACGGTGCCGAAAGCCAAGGAATTGCGCCGTGTGGTGGAACCTCTGATCACGTTGGCCAAGATTGACTCCGTGGCGATGCGACGCTTGGCCTATGCGCGGTTGCGCGATGACACGGTAGTTGAAAAGCTGTTCGCCGACTTGGGGCCGCGCTTCAAAGCGCGCGCCGGCGGTTACACGCGGATACTGAAGATGGAACCGCGCCCCGGCGATTCGGCCGATATGGCCCTCATGCAATTGGTCGATCGGGCGGTGGTGGCGGCGGAAAAGAACGAAGTTAAGGCCGCCAAGGCGCCGAAAAAGACCAAGAAAGGCGCACCTGCGGCCGAAGAGAGCGAAGCGGAGGTCAAGCCAAAGCGCCGCAAAGCCAAGAAGGCGGCCGCCTAGGCGGTTTCGGCATTGGCGACTCGAGCGAATGCGTCTCGAGTCATGTTTTCTGGCTTATCTTGGGTCGTGGCCACATTGTCCTCGATCCGAACCCCGCCGAAGGGCTTGAGTTCCTCGGCCACAGCCCAGTCGATATGCGAGCGCCGCTCATCGGCGTGCGCAGCCGCGAGCAGCGATTCGATCAGGTAGATGCCGGGCTCGACCGTCACGACCACTCCGGGCTCGAGCATGCGCGTGAGACGCAGAAATGGATGGCCCTTGGGCCGCTCACGCAGCGCCCCTTGCGAGTCGGCCATGACGCCTCCGACGTCATGAACCTGTAGGCCGAGCAAATGACCAATGCCATGCGGGAAAAATGTGCTGGTCACCCCGCATTCGAGCGCCGCCTGGCCAGGCAACTTGGTCAGGCCAATTTGCTGCATGACATCGCCCAAAATTCGGTGTGCCGACAGATGTACGTCGCAAAAGTCGCGGCCCGCGATTATCGCGCTGCACAAAGTCTGCTGAGCCCCATCCATCGCCTGCACCAAATCGGCGAATCGGCCGCCGCCGCGCGCATGGGTGCGGGTAATATCCGATGCATAACCGCGGTACTGGGCCCCTGCGTCGATTAAGAACGAGCGCAGAGGTGCGGGCGCAGCGCGTTCCAGATGCTGATAGTGCAGCACAGCGGCGTTCTCGTTATAGGCGACGATGTTGTTGTAGGGCAGCTCCTCTTCGCGCTGCTTGCAGGCTTGCAAATAGCTCATGTGTGCATCGTATTCCGAGCCGCCTCGATTAAATGCAGCGAGCGCCGCCGCATGCCCGCGCGCCCCAAGCTCGCTCGCTTCGCGCAAACATTCGAGTTCGTAAGGTGTCTTCACGGCGCGCTCATAGTCGAGCAGCGCCATCAACCCTTGAGGATTAATGCACTTCGGATCCGCATCCGGCATAAGGCATCGAGGACCGATAAAGGCGACTCGGCCAAGTTTCGCCCAATGTGCTGCGGCCTTGGATTCATCATCCATGGCGACAAGGTTCACCTCTGCTGTCCATGCCGCCGCAGGCAACGTGGCGCTCTTGTGCCAAAAGTCGTTAGGCTGGTAGAACAAGACGGTGGGCCGGTTGCCAGGTGAATAGACCAATATGCAGCGTGGATTATCGGTAATCGGCACCCAGGCTTTGAATTGTGGATTGACCTTGAACGGATAGTCTTGGTCGTCCAGAAATTGGATCGGGGCGCGTCCTGCATGAATGACCAATGCCTCAAAACCACTGGCCTCGAGCGAGCGGTCGGTGCGCCGCATGAGCCTATCCAAGTGCGCTGCGTACAGCTGATCGAGACTGGAACCCCTCACATGACCTCCGATGTTGCCGCAATCTAAATTATGCGCCAGTTGCGCCGTGGGCCTGTAGAGCTTTCATGTCAAGTACGCGCGTCCGCGAAAGAGATATGAAAATGGGCCGAAACACTCTAAAATCGAGTCGACTTTTTGGGTGATGCCCAAAAACAACGTTCGGGCTAATTTTTTCACCTTAAAATTTCTGGGGTATCGATAGATGAAGACTAAACTTGCTCTGACCGCCTTTGTCGCTGCATTCATGCTGGGTGCCTGCGGCAGCAAGACCGAGGCTCCTGTCCCGGTTCAAACCACGACCGTCAACCCCGCTCCTGCGCCGGGCGCTGACGCGGCTGCCTCTTCGGCCGCTGATTCCGCCGCCGCCGCAAAAGCCGCTGCCGATGCAGCTGCCGCCGCTGCGAATGCTGCATCAGATAAGAAGCCGCAATAGATTTGATCGAAAGCTGATAAACACCAGCCCGGACGGGTCTGCCTTCGGCAGGTTTGTCCGGGCGGTGTACCAAGTTTAGGTAGGATGCGTTGCCCGTCAGTATCCGCGATGTCAGGCATTCAAAGCAGGATCGCCTATGGATCGAGAGCGTCTACGGCGAGTACATCGAATCCCTTGCTGATTTAAATACGGGATTATTCTCGGTGATCGGGGCGAACAATCCCCACGAAGATGAAATTTTTGCGCATTGGTTTTCCAGTGATCAATCGCACCCGTTGTTGATCCTTCAGGGCATGGATCCGGTAGGCTTCGCCTTGGTGACTCGCCCTCGCATTCCGGCGGCAGGTGAGAAGGCCGCCGACTATCGAATGTCGGAATTTTTTATTCGCATGGCTCATCGGCGATCCGGTATCGGCCGCGATGCCGCGACGTTGATTTTCGATCGATTCGCGGGCGATTGGGAAATCGTAGAATATATGCGGCATCCGGGCTCCGTGTCGTTTTGGCGCCATGTGGTCGCGCGGTACAGTGCGGGGCGCTTCACGGAGCGCTCGCGCAATGGCGAGATCCAGCAGCGCTTTGCCAGCCGTCCCTCGACGTCGAAGAAATAAAGGCGCCGCGGGCTCAAGAAACAGTCCAACTGGTCGACAGTCTAAGCCTGTGCAAACTCCCTCCAGCGTCGCTTTCGAGTTCATCCGTAGCTTGGCCGAGGAGTTGTCCAAGGGCTACGTCGATCTGCCGTCGTTTCCCGAAATTGCCTTGCAGGTCCGGCGCATCCTCTCGGATCCGAAGACAACGGCCGAGCAGGTTGTGCGCGTGGTCGGTTCGGAGCCCGCGCTCGCCGCCCGACTGCTGCGCATTGCAAACTCCGCGTCGATGAATCGCAGCGGGAAAACTGTCACCGATCTGCGCACGGCCATAGCTCGCATCGGTCACAACATGGTGCGCAGCGCTTCCATCTCCTTTTCAATGAATCAGATCCGCAAGGCCAACAAGCTCGAGAGCTTGGCGCCTTATTTGATTGACCTTTGGGAGCGCAGCACTTATGTGGCGGCTTACGCCTATGTGCTCGCCCGAACTTGCACTCGCGTCAACCCGGACGAGGCCATGCTGACCGGAATGATGCACGGCCTTGGCAAGCTTTATATCCTGACGCGGGCCACCGATCATCCGCAGCTTTTCGCCAGCAAAGATGCGCTGAATGAAATCATTAATGATTGGCACACGTCGATCGGCAAGGCTATTTTGGAAAATTGGAAATTTTCCGACGCCATGGCCCGCGCGGTCGGTCAAGAAGATTTCGCCCGCACCGAAGCGGGCGAGCCCGACCTTGCGGACGTCATCGGCGTTGCCATCTTGATGGTTTCCTCTGGCACGGACATCTCCGGCCTGGAATTGGCATTGCAAGAACTGCCCGCGGCGCAGCGGCTTGGTATGGACCAATCGAAAACGCTGTCGGTGATGCAGGACTCGGCCGCCGAGGTCACTGCCCTGAGTCAGGCCCTGGCCTAGCTTCCCCGAGCGGCGCCGCCAAGCTGCTCTACCCGAGTCTCCGCGGCGAACGCTTCGGCAACGTATGAGACATTTTGCGGCAGGATGCCCGCTAAGTTCATGCGGCTGTCCGGCAGCATATAAATATGGTGCTTTTCTCGCAGCCGATCTACCGCCTCACGAGGCACGCCGAGCAGCGAAAACATACCGTGCTGCCGGCGGATGAAGCCGAAGGCGTCATCGCCCCTCACTTCTTGAAGCTTTTGGGCCAGCAAGTCGCGCATCTCCTGAATGCGCGTGCGCATCGAGTCGAGCTCTAAGATCCACCCGCGCTTGAGCTGCGCGTCCGCAAAAATTCTTGCTGCGATCGCTGCGCCATGATCCGGCGGCATCGAGTAAATACTGCGGGCGATTTGCAGCATGTGGCTTTCCACCGCATCGGCACGGGCAGCATTTTCACTGACGATGATCAACGCGCCGACGCGCTCCCGGTAGAGCCCCAGGTTTTTGGAGAACGACACTGCGATAAGAGCCTCCGGTACTTGCTCCACGACCATGCGCACTGCAACGGCATCCTCATCGAGCGATGAGGCAAATCCCTGATACGCCAGATCCAGGAAAGGAACCAGCCGCCGCCTTGCCAGGAGCTGCGCTACCGCCTGCCACTGTGCGGGCTTCAGATCCGCACCCGTAGGGTTGTGGCAGCATGCGTGAATAAGCACGACATCGCCTGCCGGCGCAGCCTGTAGTCGCTCCAGCATCGCCTCAAAGCGCACCTCGTGGGTGGCGCCATCGTAGTAAGGGTAGCGCGCAAGTTTCAGGCCGCAGCCGCCGAGCAGGGGTGCATGGTTGCCCCAGGTCGGATCGCTGACGTGAACCTGAGCGCCGGCCGCGGCGGCTTTGATCAATTCTGCTCCGACTCGCAGCGCACCGCACCCTCCGGGCGTCTGCAGTGTTCGAGCGCGCCGATCGCGCCGTGCGCAGTGCTCGGCCCCCAGCACCAACTCTTCGACGGCGCTGTTAAACTCCTCACGGCCGGCAGCGCCAATGTAGGATTTGGTGGTTTGCCCTGCCAGAACCTCCCTTTCAGCCTGGCGGACACAGGCCAATATCGGCGTGTTGCTGGACAAATCGCGGTAAACGCCGACGCCCAGGTCGACTTTGTGTTCGACGGGATCAGAGCGATATTTCGCCATTAATGCAAGAATGGAATCGGAAACCAATCGCTCAAGTGATTGAAACAAAAGTTAACGCTCCCGATCTGAGGTAGGAATCTATTATATCGATCACCCATGCGGCAGGGCCGCAGAAACACCGTCTCCAATAAAAGACATTAGGCCGATGACATTTCCCGGCGTTAGCGTGTAGGCTTTGAGCATCTTCATGGGAGAGTTATTTTATGGCGCTTTGGAATGAAAAACCCAACCAAACACCCGGTCCGGCTGTAGCTTCATCGGCCCTTCCAGGGGAGCGAATTCCGCCGGATCGCACGGCTAATGACCCGGGATTGGCTGTTTCGCCCCGTCGTCCCACACCTAAGACCGCGGTCGAGGGCGGTGAATCCGTCATTGCAGCAAATCTGTCGATCGAGGGCAAAATCGAGGGAACCGGAAACGTCCGCATGGCGGGCCGCTTCAAAGGCGATGTGCGCATCGATGGGAACTTCACCATGGACAGTGGCGCTCATCTGACCGGCCAGGTCCTGGCTGGGATTGTGGTGGTCGGCGGCGAACTCCAGGGCAATATTGAATCGGCTCGACGGGTCGATGTGCTGGAGGGCGGCGTCATTGTGGGAGACGTCAAGGCCGGATCCATCACGGTCGCGGCCGGATCACGCATGCGCGGTCATGTCGAATTCGGTTGGGAAGATGAGAAAGGAAAGGTTAAAGGCCTGGTGAACGGCAGCTAGCAATGAATGTCGCTCGCCCGAGCACCCCCCTCGGCGCGACCCGGGTATGTCCGCACTGCAAGGCAACCGTGTTGCAAAGTGCGAACATCTGCCCCGGTTGCCAGCATCACCTGCGCTTCAATACCAGCGCCGCCGAGCCGCAGTCGAAAACCGTTTCGGCGATGCGCATTCAAGGTTCCATTCACCATCCAGGGCGCGGCGAAGCCAGCGAGTACTGCGTGGTCATTGCGATCACCAACGAGAAAGGCGAGAAGATTACGCGTCAAGTGGTAGGGGTCGGAGCCTTGCAGCCCGGCGAGAAGCACCATTACAGTTTCTCGGTTGAATTGGTGCCGGTGGGCGGGTCGAAGCCGCGCAACTAATTAGCGTTGAGCGCTGCCTTCAATCGCAATGAAGCGCAGAAATTCACCCCGCGTGCTGGCGTCCGCGCGGAAAGTACCGAGCATTTTACTGGTCACCATGGAGACGCCGCGCTTGTGGACACCGCGTGTGGTCATGCATTGATGAACGGCGTCGATAACGACGCCCACGCCTCGAGGTTTGAGTACCTCGTTAATGCATGCGGCAATTTGCGCCGTCAGTTTCTCCTGCACTTGAAGGCGGCGAGCGAAGCCATCGACCACTCGAGCCAGCTTGCTGATGCCGACCACTCGGTCAGTCGGCAAATAGCCAACGTGTGCACGGCCGATAATGGGGGCCATGTGGTGCTCGCAGAAAGATTCGAATGAGATGTCGCGCAGCACGACCATTTCGTCGTAGCCCTCGACCTCTTCGAAGGTTCGCCGCAAGTACGCGCCCGGGTCGATTGAATAGCCGGAGAACCAGTCTTGATAGGCATTTGCCACGCGCGTCGGCGTGTCGCGCAGGCCCTCGCGGTCTGGGTCATCGCCCGCCCACCGCAGCAGAGTTTGCACTGCCGCTTCGGCGGCCGCGCGGCTTACAGTTCGAGTCTTTTTCTTCAGCATTTAAGATCTCCAGAGCCCTACGTCTCGACGCGACATACGATAGCATGGCGGGCTTCGCTCGGATTTTTGAAGTCTTCACGGGAGATGATTCTTGAATAATCGACGCGCGCTCATTTACGCACTTGCCATTGCGTGGTCTTTATGCCTGAATCCCGCCCGGGCAGCGCCGGCTGAGAGCGAGGCTGCCGCGCGCAAGGACGCGCACGACATCTTCAAGCAGCTCATCGAGATCAATACCACAGACTCGGTGGGAAGCATCACCATGGCATCGCGAGCCATGGAGCAGCGGCTGCTGGATGCAGGATTTGCGAAAGCCGACGTCATCGTGATCGGCCCCAATGATCGCAAGGCCAACATGGTGGCGCGTTACCGCGGCAAGCTTGGCTCGAAACTCAAACCGATTTTAATCATCGGGCATTTGGACGTGGTCGAGGCGCAGCGCCAGGATTGGACCACGGATCCTTTCACATTCGTCGAGAAGGACGGTTATTACTACGGACGCGGCGCTCAGGACATGAAGGAGAGCGACGCCATCGCCGTCGCCGACTTCATCCGCTTGAAAAAAGAGGGTTTCGTTCCCGACCGCGACATCATTCTGGCGCTCACCGCAGACGAGGAAGGCGGAAAGTCGAACGGTGTGGCATGGCTGCTTCAGAATCACCGTGATCTTATCGAGGCCGAGTACGCCTTGAATCCCGATTCAGGAGGAGTTCGACCGGACAATCCGCAGATCGTCGGGTTCGAAGCGATCGAGAAGCTTTATGCGGATTATCAGGTGCTGGCCACCAATCCCGGCGGTCATAGCTCTCTGCCCACCGGCGATAACGCGATTTATCACGTGGCCGATGCGCTCGCGCTGTTGCAAAAATCCCCGTTCCCCTTCGAACTCAATGCGGTCACCCGCGAGTATTTCGCGCAGCTAGCCAAGATCGAAAGCGGGCAGACCGCCGCCGATATGCGCGCTATTTTGACGATGCCTCCTGATCCCCAGGCCGTGGAGCGCCTGTCGCAAGATACCCACGCCAATTCTATCATGCGCACTACCTGCGTGGCCACCATGTTGAGCGGCGGCCATGCGCCGAATGCGTTGCCGGGACGCGCCGAGGCGAATGTGAATTGCCGCATTTTCCCCGGACACTCGCAGGAGGAAATCCGGCTAAGTCTAGTCAAGCTATTCAACGATCCTAAGCTCAGCGTCCGCTACCGCAGCGACGCCGGCGACTTGATGGATCACGGATCGGATCGCAAAGCCATGGCTCCGCCCCCGCTGCGAGAGGATGTCATGAACGCGCTGCGCAGCGTGGCGGGGAAATTGTGGCCCGGCGCCACGGTGCTGCCCGTTATGGAAGCGGGCGCTTCGGACAGCATCCACACCATGAATGCCGGAATTCCCAGTTACGGCATTAGTGGAGTGGCGATCGAGCGCGCTGATGACAGGGCGCACGGTAGGGATGAGCGCGTAAGAGTGGATGCCTACTACAACGGACTTGAATTCTATTATCGATTCCTAAAAGCACTCACGACACCGGCCGGCTAGCACGGCCCGATCTCAGCGCTATGTCGGGCGGGTGATTAGCTCGCAGCAGCGAGGGGGACGGCCTGCGCGGCGGCGCCGCCGCGGCTGAGTTCGAACTTGATCAACCACGCTCGGACCGTCTGGCTTTGTGCCGGCGTGAACTTCCATTTCCTGGCAGCTTCGAGCGCCAAGCGCCTGAAGAATCCGCTTGCATCGCGACTTTCAAGAGTACCCGCGGTGACATTTCCGTTTCGATCGACGGTTACCTGCACCGGGATGGTGACTCGGCCGTGGATCGACCTGCGCGTGCTTCGCGAGAGAACGGGGAGTTCTTCGTGAACCACTGAGCCTTCAGAAATCAAAGTCTTGGGAGCCATCGCCGCGGCAGCCACCTGCGCGGCTGCCGCCGGCTGCTGCAAGGTAGTGTGCACCGCGCTCGAGGGGCTAGCGGGCTGCGAGGGCGTATGCGCGCGGAACGGGCGCATGAACGCCCAAACAACGACCAGCGCGATAAAGCTCGCCGCTACTCCCGCGACGAGCAAGCGAAGCTTCGATGAACTGTGTGCGGCCTCATCCGCGGGGGAGCCGCTGGGGGTCGGACTGCTATCGGGCTGGCCGGCGGGAACAACCCTCGGCGGCACCCCGCTGGCGCTCGGCACATCGCTGGGCAGCTCCCGAGGCGCCACACTGTTCGCCGTCTGCGCCGTGCCGAATTCAGTCTTAAGGTCCGATATTGTCGGCCGGTTAGCCGGGTTATGACTCAGGCATCGCCGAAGCGTGTATGCGAAGGCTCCCGGAAGTGTGATCGGCAGGCAAACGGTTTCGGGTTGCTCGGCATTCCGCGAAGGAGTGTTTTGAGTGAGTGCCTCCGTCAGCGTGACACCCAGTCCCCAAATATCCCCCGCAGCGGTCATCACGCCGTTGCCTGCCTCCGGGGGATCGTAAACAGCAGGCTTTGAAATCGCGGTCGCGGCAGCGCCGGCTGCACGGATCGTATCGCTTGCCAGCTTCAGCTGGTCATCGACAACTAAAAAGTTTGCCGGCTTCAACTGGCCGTGAACCATGCTTCGTCCGTGGAGCAAACCCAAGACATCCAGCGTGGGGTTCAACAGCTCCCGTACCTCCTCAGAAGTCAGGGCGCGCTGAGGGAGAATTTGCGCCAGGGTTTGCTCGGCATATTCCATCACGAGGTATAGAAATGGGTGGCCGCCAAGCTTGCACCGACCGGTGTCGAAGATACGCAGCAAGTTCGGATGCGACAGATCGGCCGCACGTCGCCACTGGGCCAATTTTCCCTCCGCGAGTGCGGCATCGGCGGGCAGCAGTTTGATCGCCGCCGAGGGAAGTTTTTGTGCCGCCGATTCGGTAAGAAATACAACACTGTGGTTTGATTTGCCGAGAAAGCGGCGCAGCGGATAAATACCGTTGATGGTTTGACTTTCCCACTTCCTCCAAGTCTCGATTTCCGTCACCGCCCGCCTCCGCTTGCAAAGAGCACGCTCGGTGTGAAGATATCACCAAGAGGAGCGTTAGAAGCGAATGCAAATGTCAGAATTTCACGACAGTGGTTGCTGGCAACGTCAGGGTGAGTTGCGGTGCTTGGTTTCGCCAAATGCCATAATAAGCTTTAGAATTCTAGCGAGTGGGCAATGGCGAATTTACAGTTGGTGACTGCGCAGCAGCGTGATTTGGGCGGCTTCGTGGTGCGCCGGGTACTGCCCGCCCAGGGACTTAAGATGGTCGGCCCGTTTGTTTTCCTTGACCACTTGGGGCCGACTCAATTCGAGCCGGGTTTTGGAATTGACGTGCGTCCGCATCCGCACATCGCGCTTGCCACCGTCACCTATCTTTTCGCAGGTTCGCTCCTGCATCGCGATAGCCTTGGGAATGTGCGCGAGATCCGACCGGGGGATGTTAACTGGATGACGGCCGGGGCCGGCATCGCACATTCAGAAAGGACGCCGCCGCTCGCCCGCGCGGCCGGGGAGCAGATTCACGGCATCCAGAGCTGGGTTGCGTTACCCGATGGCCAAGAGGACATTGAACCTGATTTCACACACTATTCAGCCAACGTGCTTCCAGAGCAGGTTCTTGGTGGGAGTACGCTCACGATAGTCGCGGGCCAGGCATTTGGCTTAACTTCGCCGATTCGCACTCCATGGCCGACGCTCTATGTGCACGCCAAATTTTCCCAGAGCGCGGCTTTTGAGATATCGCCCGAGCACGAGGAGCGGGCCGTCTATGTCGTGAGCGGTGAACTTGCCGTAGGCGAATCAAGAGTGGGCGAAGGCCAACTCGCGGTGCTGGATCCGGGAGCGACTGTCTCCGTGCGGGCATTGCGCGAGACGCGTGCGATGCTGCTGGGCGGTAAAGGATTCGCCACGCCGCGTCATATGTGGTGGAACTTCGTCGCTTCCTCTCCAGAGCGTATTGATCGCGCCAAAGAGCGCTGGGCTAAGGGCCGGTTCGCACCGGTCGTGGGCGAGACCGAACACATTCCGCTGCCATCGGTATGAGGCTTGCGGCGGTACTTGCCGGCGCGGCGCTGCTCGTCGGTGAGTCGCTGTTGCCCGCTTGCGGCGCCGAGCCACCGACGAATGTGGAGGAGATCGTAGTCAATGGGGAGCGGGCCGGGCCTGGGTTGTGGCACGTGCACAAAGACTCTGCGCAGTTGTGGATTTTCGGCACCGTGTCGCCTCTGCCCAAAGACATGACCTGGCGCTCGAAACAACTCGAAACCGTGCTGAGCGGCGCGGATCAGCTCCTGGTTGCCAAGCCCTTCGAAATCGGCATAGCGCGCGCCCTTTGGCTGCTGGTGACGAAGCGGGATTTGTTGATGGCGGGCCGCGGAAAAAAACTCAAGGATCTGATGCCCGCCGACTTGCATGAACGTTTCGCCCTGCAGCGGTCCAAAATCACCAAGGATTCGGAAAAATGGGAGAAGTTTCGGCCGATAATTGCCGCGGCGTTCCTAGAGGAGGACGCCTTGCACGCCGTCGGCTTGTCCACCCATTTGGATCTGGCCGAAGAGGTGCGCAGCCTGGCTCGCAAGCATCGCGTGCGAATCGAGGAGTTCAAGATAGCCGGCTTGCACGACGTCCTGGATGCCTTAAAAACGCTGCCTCGCGCAACTGAACAGAAATGCGTGGCGGCGAGTCTCGCCACCATCGAAGTCGGATTGCCGCGGCTGTTGCAACGCGCGCAAGCCTGGGCAACCGGCGACGTACAGCGAATTGAAAGTTTGCCGGAGTCCGCAGAGGTCGCGGCGTGCCGAGCCGCTGTCACCGTCGATCCAGGTGCCGGCGACTTATTGGCGCTGCTGCGAAAGACATGGCTCGAGAACATGGAACGCCATTTACAAGCGGGGGGCGTTACCTTGGCGATCGTGAGCATGGATATGCTGATCGGGCCGGGGGGATACCTCGATGATTTGCGCGCTCGTGGCTACGCCATCGATGCACCTTGAATTCACCACACGACTAAGGAGTTTCTTATGAGCGACAAAACAGCCACCGTGCACTGGGAAGGCCGCGGCAAGCAGGGCGTGGGCAAGATCAGCACGCAGACCGAAGCGTTGAACGCCTATCCCTATGGTTTTGCGAGTCGCTTTGGCGACGATCGGCGCGGCACGAATCCGGAGGAATTATTGGCAGCGGCGCACGCCGCCTGTTTCACCATGGCATTTTCATTTGCCTGCGATACCGCGGGATTTGCAACCGAGTCCGTCGACACCCGGGCGGCGGTTCGCTTAGTGGCAAAAGGCGGCGGATTCTCGATAGAACAGATCTACTTGCACCTAGAGGCGAGCGTGCCCGGGATGGACGAGGCCACATTCCAGAAGATCGCCGCCAAGGCGAAACAAGAGTGCCCCTTATCCAAGGCATTGGCGAGCGTTCCGCAGATCACCTTGACGGCAATCTCGCGCTGATGGTTAAACCTTATTGGCGTGGCAGGCGAAAAGCGCGAAATGGCACCAAGATCGAGCCGATGGGGATCAGTAAAAAGCCGGCCAAAGCGCTGGCAACCAGCATCAACGCAAAGCCAAGCCAGGGCAGTGCTCTCACGAGGGCGTGCTCAATCCAGTGACGATTTCAGCAATCAAATCGGCGCCCCGGTAAGCGAAGCCCGTGTAGAGTTGCAACAGGTTTGCACCGGCACGCATGGTCTCACGCGCGCGTTGCGCACTGACGATGCCGCCCACGCCGATGATGGGCACTGCCGGGCCAAGTTCGGCGCGCAGCTGCGCAATGACGGTCACGGATAGCCTGTGCAGCGGCTCTCCGCTCAAGCCGCCGTGTTGGCCGGCCGGCAAGGGCTTTCCCAGTGCGTTCAAATCGCTCGAGGTGTTGGTGGCGATGACGCCGTCGAGTTGCAGCGCCAGAACCTGCTGAGCGAATTCGCTGATCTGCTCGGCGGTCAAGTCGGGTGCAATCTTGACCAGCAGCGGCACGCGTTTGCCATGGCGTGCCTCGAGGGAGTGACGCTCATCCAGCAAGGTGCCGAAAATACGATGCAAGCCATTCCGATCCTGCAGCTCGCGTAAGCGCGCCGTGTTGGGCGAGGATACATTCACGGCTACGTAGTCGGCGTGTGCATAAACCTTGCGCAAGCAGGCGAGGTAGTCATCCTGGGCGCTCTCGATCGGCGTATCGAAATTCTTCCCTATACTGATGCCGCGAATTCCGCGGTAATCGCTGCGCGATACCTGGGCGACGAGATGATCCACACCCTTGTTGTTGAAGCCCATGCGGTTGATGAGTGCAAGGCGTCCTGGGATTCTAAACATGCGAGGTTTAGGATTGCCGAGTTGCGGACGCGGTGTCACCGTGCCTAGTTCTACGTGGCTGAATCCCAGGGCCCCCAAGGCATCCAGGTAATCGCCATTCTTGTCGAAGCCTGCGGCGAGTCCCAGCGGGTGGGCAAATTGTAAACCAAGGCAACCGACTTTCAGTTCCTCAGTGCAAGCCATCGTCGGCCATAGCGGCCGCATCCATTTCAATCCGGTCAGTCCCAAATCGTGCGCCACCTCAGGATCGAGGCGCGTAAGAATGGGCAGCGCGGCGCGCGCGATAGCTGCACCGCGCCCCTTCATACGTACTTCCATGTCGCTAAGGCACCCAGGTAGAAGCATGCCTCGGTTGACAGCTGCGTGATGTCGAGCGTGTCGGGCACAGCTTCGGCTCGTTTGAATCTCAAAAATGCGATGATACCAATACCTGCGAGTATGGCGACGGATGCACCGATGAGACCTGGGATGCCGAGCAGCGCGGCTGGAGCGAATCCGGCCACCAAGGCGGTACCGAGCTCGGCGCTGGTTATTTTCGAGGCGGATTTTTGTGGGCGATATGCCATCACCGCTATCAGCAGTGCGAAACTGCATGCATACCCGCAAACCATGATCAGAATCAGGGACAGATTTGCCGGGGCCGCGAAGGGCAGCTGCGCCGCCGACAAGGCCATCAGCGCATTGTACTTGATGAGCACCAGCATCACGCGCGACAGCACCCAGTGGCGAACCGCAGGCAACCTCGAGACTTGCTCGATGAGAATCGCGGTTGCCGTCATTGCCAGAATCACCGCTACACTGGCGGGCCAAATTTGCACAGCCAGCCAGTAAATTGCCCCTCCTAGCAAGCCGATCAGCGCGCCGGTCAAGGGCACGAATTGACCGGTTAGGCGCACTGCGCAGTCATGCCCGTTTGCGTTCGAAGGCGCGCGGCGCCGCCAGGGTGGCGCGCAGGTAATGTCCTGTATATGAAGCTTTGTTGGCAGCAACTTGTTCAGGGCTGCCAACGGCGATGATTCGGCCGCCGTTATCGCCGCCCTCGGGCCCTAAGTCCACGACCCAGTCAGCGGTCTTGATGACATCCAGATTGTGTTCGATGACGATGACGGTGTTGCCTTCATCGCGCAGGCGATGCAAGACCACGAGCAGCTGTGCGATGTCCGCGAAATGCAGCCCAGTGGTGGGCTCATCCAGAATGTACAGCGTGCGGCCCGTGGCACGTTTGGAAAGTTCCTTGGCCAGCTTGACGCGTTGCGCCTCGCCCCCCGACAGGGTCGTCGCGCTTTGGCCGAGCCGTACATAAGACAGGCCCACATCGAGCAGCGTCTGCAACTTCGGCTGAACCGTGGGTACCGCTGAAAAAAACGGCAGCGCATCCTCCACCGTCATATCCAGCACTTCTTGGATGTTCTTTCCTTTGAAACGAATTTCCAAAGTCTCCCGATTGTAGCGTTTCCCTTTGCAGACATCGCAAGGCACATACACATCGGCGAGGAAGTGCATTTCGACCTTGATCACCCCGTCGTCCTGGCAGGCCTCGCATCGCCCGCCCTTAACGTTGAAGCTGAATCGGCCCGCCTCGTAGCCGCGCGCCCGGGATTCGGGCACAGCGGCGAAGATTTCGCGGATCGGCGCGAACAAACCCGTGTAAGTGGCCGGATTGGAGCGCGGCGTTCGTCCTATCGGGCTTTGGTCGATCTCGATAACTCGGTCTATGTAGTCAAGGCCCTCAATCCGGTCGAAGTGCGCGGTCCCGGCCGAGGCATGATTGAGCGAAGTGGCGACGGCCCGGAACAAAGTATCGTTGATGAGCGTGGATTTGCCGGACCCTGACACGCCGGTGACGCAGGTCATGAGACCCAAAGGAAACTCCGCCGTCACTTTCTTAAGATTGTTCGCGGTGGCACCGACTACGCGCAGCATGCGCTTTGGATCCGCCGCGCGCCTTGCCCCTGGAATCTCGATGCGGCGTCGCCCGCTTAGGTATTGGCCGGTAATCGAGTCGGGGTGGGCAGCGATTTCGGCCGCGCTCCCTTGCGCGACAATATTGCCGCCATGCACGCCCGCGCCCGGGCCTAAATCGACTACGTAGTCGGCCTGGCGAATCGCATCTTCATCATGCTCGACAACGATCACGGTATTGCCGAGGTCGCGCAGATTGACCAGGGTGTCCAGCAGACGCTGGTTGTCACGCTGATGTAAACCGATCGAAGGTTCATCCAGGATGTACATAACGCCGACTAATCCTGAACCAATTTGGCTTGCCAGGCGAATCCGTTGCGCCTCGCCGCCCGATAAGGTGTCGGCGCTGCGGTTCAAGGTGAGGTAGCCGAGTCCGACGTTGCTCAAAAATCCCAAGCGATCGTTTATTTCTTTAACGATTTTATCGGCTATTTCGCCGCGCCAGCCGATTAGGCGTAGCTGGCCGAAGAATTCCAAAGAACCTGCTACCGAGAGCGAAGAGATTTCAGGCACGTTCTTGCCGGCGACAAAAACGTTGCGTGCTGCCCTGTTCAGCCGTGTTCCGAGGCAATCCGGGCAAGCCCGGGCTGCGCGATATTTTGAGAGTTCCTCGCGAACCGCGACCGATTCGGTTTCGTTGTATCGGCGCTCAAGGTTCCTTACGATGCCCTCGAAGGTGTGGCGGCGGGATACCGTTCCGCCTTTGCCGTCCAAATACTTGAACTCAATTTCCTCATCCGCGCTGCCGAACAACACCAGATCTTTGATCTTCGCAGGCAAACTGTCGAATTGCGCCTCGATATCGAACTTTGCGTAGCGGGCCAATGACTGAATCAGTTGAAAATAGTAGGCGTTGCGCCGATCCCATCCGCGCACCGCGCCGCCGGCAAGCGATAAATGGGGATTGGCGACGATTTTCGCAGGATCAAAAAATTCCTGAGTACCCAAACCATCGCAAGTGGGGCACGCGCCGATCGGGCTGTTGAACGAGAACAGGCGCGGCTCGAGTTCGCTTAAAGAATAATTGCAAATTGGACAGGCGAATTTGTCGGAAAATACGAGTTCCGCCCGCGACGGATCGTCCATGTAGGCGACGCGCGCAACCCCCTGGCCCAAACGCAGCGCGGTTTCGAAGGACTCCGCCAAGCGCTGGCCCAGGTCCGCGCGCACCTTGAATCGATCGACGATCGCTTCGACCGTGTGCTTGCGGCGCACATCGAGTTTTGGCGCCGCGTCCAACTCGACCACTTTGCCGTCGATTCGCGCACGCACGAAACCGCCCGCCTGTAGCTCCTCGATGAGCTCAGCGTGCTCTCCTTTGCGCTCCGCGATAGCCGGAGCCAGCAGCATCATTGCGGCCCCTTGCGGATGTTGGAGCACCGCATCGACCATCTGGCTGACCGTCTGCGCGGCCAAATCGATTTGATGATCCGGACAGCGAGGCGTGCCGGCGCGAGCAAAGAGCAGCCGCAAATAGTCGTGGATTTCGGTAACCGTTCCGACCGTAGAGCGCGGATTGTGCGAGGTGGATTTCTGCTCGATCGAGATGGCGGGCGATAGCCCCTCGATTGTGTCGATATCGGGCTTCTCCATCATCGAGAGAAACTGCCGCGCGTAGGTGGACAGCGATTCCACGTAGCGCCGCTGTCCTTCCGCATAAATCGTGTCGAAGGCCAATGATGACTTGCCAGAACCCGACAGTCCGGTAAATACAATCAACCGATCGCGCGGCAGGTCGAGATCGATGTTCTTCAAATTGTGTGTCCGGGCACCCCGGATGCGGATATTTTGCATCTAACCAATCACTATACGCGCCGCGTCAAGTACGGGTAAACCGCAGCCCAGCGAGCGGCAGCGCCTGTTTCTGCACCTTTGCGAACCTCAAGAGCGTTATTGGGGCGAGGCCCGCCGTGTACAATACGGGCCATTGAATTGAGCGAGGGGAAAGCACATGGCACGGGGCGTAAACAAGGTGATTCTGGTTGGAAATCTCGGCGCAGACCCAGAGACCCGTTCCATGCCGAGCGGCATGACGGTGACCAATATACGCATTGCCACCAGCGAATCTTGGAAAGACAAGTCTTCTGGGGCTCAGCAGGAGCGCACGGAATGGCACAGCATTGCGCTATTCGGCCGGCTGGGCGAAATCGCCGCCGAGTACCTGCGCAAGGGCTCGCAGGTGTTTGTCGAAGGCAAGCTGCGCACCCGTAAGTGGCAGGACAAGCAGGGCAATGACCGGTTCACCACCGAGATCATCGCCGATAATATGCAGATGCTGGGCGGCCGTGCCGGGGCCGGCGGTGCCGCAGCTTCGAGCGGGGGCGCAGGCTTGGGGGGCGCCGACCGAGGTCCAAGTTCGAGCGCGCCGCCGCGCGATGACTATGATCAATCACCTGCGCCGGCTGGTGGAAAAGAGGAATTCGACGACGACATTCCGTTTTAGATTCCTAGCGCAAGGTGCCGAGCGAAGTCTCCAGATCGTTGGCGAGTGCGATGAGCTTGGGCCGCACCTTTTCCAGCAAAAATTCCTTGGAAACCATGTATGCGGGCGCGCCGCAATTGATCGGCATCGGCGGTAAGCCGCCACCCGGGCGCACCGGAACGGCAATGCCGTTCACGTCCTGCTGCCATTCACCGAAGGAGCAGCACACGCCGAGTTCGCGGATGTCGCGCTGGGCTCGCTCGACGCCTTCCTTCACGGCGGGCCAGCGCTCGGCCGGCGCCAATTCGCGTACCCGTTCCATGATTTCGCATCTTTCATTTTCCGACACTGCCGTGAGGTAGGCGCGGCCGATGGCGGAGGTCGCGATCTGGATGCGCGCGCCCACATCCAAGCTCAAAGTCACGGCGCCGGAGCCGCGCACCACGTCGATGTACAGCATCGAGAGCCGATCGCGGGTGCCGAGGCTCACCATGCATTGTCCGAATTCGGCCAATTCCTGCATACGCGGGTGCGCGAGCTTGCGGATATCCAGTCGAGCCAACATGGCGCTGCCCAGGCTTAAGGTGGCAATACCCAGGCTGTATTTGGCACTCTCCTCAACGTACACGAGGTATCCCAGTTTGGTGAGCGTATTGGTCAGCCGCGAGACAGTGGATTTCGGCAAACCACACGCGCGTGCCAAGTCCTGGTTCCCCAGCATGCGGTCGCCATGCCGGAAGCAAGCCAGTACTTCCAGGCCGCGACCCAATGCATTGACGAAATGCCGGTCGGCCTTTGAGGCTGCCGTTATGGCGGAAATATTCGGTCTCTTGTTCAGCGACATTGACAAGCTCTCAGCGGCATCCGCATAATTTTGCACCATTTCAGAATTAAATTCCGACCTGCAGAACTGAATCCCAGTGGAACCCTTCCATGCGTTTAGAATTCACCGCAGCAGAACAGGCCTTTCGCGAAGAAATTCGATCCTTTCTGCGCGATAAACTGCCCGTCGGCATCCGCGACAAGGTCCTTAATGGGTTCGAACTGAGCCGCGAAGACCATGTCCTGTGGCAACGTACCCTGCACGAACGAGGGTGGGGGGGCGTGAGCTGGCCGAGACAATTCGGGGGCCCGGATTGGAATTCGGTGCAGCAATATATTTTCGAAGAAGAGACGGCATTGGCCGGGGCGCCGCGCCTA
>JANYAD010000002.1 GCA_025355165.1 Gammaproteobacteria bacterium
GGTGAAATCGAATCGTGTCATGCCGAGCGTATCGAGCGCGAATTGCTGATGATCGTACAGCGTTTTACGGCGCTGCCCATAAATTGCCCGCAAGGTCGCAATCTCTGGCGGAGCGCCGCCGAGTTGCGGACTCAAATACTCAAGCACGGCCGCGGGTACTCGTTGCAGTTTATCGAGCGGTCGACCGCACATCTTTAAGAATCCGATCTGCAATGCCGTGCCGAGTCGCATATCTAAGCCATACCGCGTCAGCACTGAGCGCGCCTCGCCGCTGTTCAGCGTGAAAAACTCGCTGATCGCGAGCGCGCTCAAGGTGGGCGGCAGCTGCGTGCGCCCGAGAAATTGACGGTGCCAATGGCGCATGGTCGGAGGTCCCTTTCCGAGGGCAGGTAATCATGCGCGCATCAGTGCCAAAATCCATATTGCGCCGCATCATCAAAACGCCACTTTTTGCAGCGAATGTACGGTGAGGCCGGAATTATGCCCTTGGGTTCGAGTGGGTGAAGGGTCCGTTTGAGGCTCAGCACGCGCCGTTAACCATTCCTTTTGCCGTTGGTTATCTTGGCTATGCCAGCCGCGCAGAAGCGCTTGCTGACGTGCAGCAGAATTCGAATTCAGAGAGGCTGGACACGCTCAGGGATCGGAGACTCGGCACGCTGATGAACACCGTAGACTCTATGAGATCGGCCTGTGGGCATTAACTCAGAGCAGGCGGTGTCGCCGTATGACCGCCGACTGGCTGACTCGCTATAACGAGCACCGGCCGCATGAGTCGCTCGGCGACCTCACACCGAAAGAATATTTGATGGCAAAATCAACCTAACTCTCTACTCTCCAATGGTCCTGAAAAACGAGAGGGTTACAGCGCTCAATAGCGGACGTTGAACGTCGGCGAATCCTCTGGCTTCATTTTGTGCCGATCGCAGATGCGTGTTGTCGCAATGTTGGCGTGCCCCAACCACTCCTGGACTTTCGCGATGTCGTCGTCGTGATCGAGTGCGTTGGTCGCAGCGGTGGCACGTAGCGCGTGGACACCGATCTTGAGGCCCAGCGCCAGTGCGTAGCGGCGCACCAATTTGTAAACGCCGTCCGGGGTAATGGTGTTGTCGAGTTCGCCGGCGCGGTTGTGAGTGACGGGGCGGAAGAGAGCACCTTCGGTGTCGGCGGTATGGCGAGCTTCGTCGAGGTAATCATTCAGCAGCTCTTGCGTGCCGGCGTGCAGCGGATTGTAACGGGTCTTGTTGCCTTTGCCGTGGACGCGTAGGTGTGGGACGCCGCGGCGGGGGTGGATGTCTTTAATCTTCAGGCGACAGAGTTCTTCACGACGCAGGCCGTGATAGAGGAGGGTAGCGAGTAACGCTCGGTCTCGAAGGCCTTTAAGGGTCTTATCGTGCGGCAGATTCATCAGCTGCCGCGCTTCCTTGTCGGCGATCGCCGGCGCCTTGCCGTCATAGCTGTCGACCTTGGGGCGCTTCACGCCCTTGACGGGGTTCGTGGGCACCGCGTTTTGGTCGGTCAGGTACTCATATAAAGAAGAGATCGCGGATAGTTTGCGGCGGACGGAGCCTGGGGCGAGTTTCCGGGTGGCCAAAGCCTTGCGCCAGGCGATGACGTGGGCCCGCGTAATCAGCCTGAGCCCTACGGCTGCGCGGATGCGCGCGAAGGCCATGAACTCTTTTAGATCGTCTCGATATGCGCGACGGGTATGCGGGTTGTCGATGTTGGCAAACCACTCCGTTTCGGGCGGTACATCTTCAAGCTGGGAAGTCAGTGCCCTCCTGGGCAGCGTATCCCGCCTGGCGGTGAGGTTTTTTGAGGCCATGTGTTGCCTCGCGCTCTGGTGGAATCCATAGTCTTATAGCCTTGCAAGCGGACATCGCCGGCAGCGACAGCGGACATTCGAATTCGGGTAAGCTGAAGTTCGCGGGCGAGGTTGGCGGCACCCGGTAAAAGGTCTCCGAGCCACGGCCGAGGGAGTAACGCCTCGATGATCGAGCCGGCTAGAGCCGTATTCCTGAGCCATGCCTCGCAGGATGCCGAGGCAGCGCGACGTATCGCCGACTCACTGCGTGCCGCCGGCGTCGAAGTCTGGTTCGATCAGAGCGAACTTCGAGGAGGCGATGTTTGGGACCAAAGGATTCGCCACCAGATACGGGAGTGCGCGCTCTTCCTGCCAATCATCTCGTCCCACACACAGGAGAGAACGGAGGGATACTTCAGACTCGAGTGGAGGCTCGCGGATCAGCGAACTCACCTCATGGGGCGCGCCCGGCCGTTTGTCGTGCCGGTCTGTATCGACGACACGCCCGGGACTGACGCAGATGTGCCGGACTCCTTCTCCGCGGCGCAGTGGACGCGCTTGCACAACGGGGACGAGCGACCGGACTTCATCGAGCACATATTGCGGCTGCTGTCCCCCGAAGTGGCTCATGCCCCGGGAGGGGTCAGATCGCCAGCCGATCCCGCCGTCCCACCCACTGGAGTTGCGCCCCGATTGCCCGTACTAAGTCCCGGCGCGGCGCGGCCAACGCGGAGTCCCCTCGTGCTGATCGCGGCAGTCGCAGTCATCGGCGCCAGCTACTTCGCGGTGGACAGATTGTGGATCTCGAAGCGGTCTGCGGCAGATATGCAGACCTCGTCATCGACTGTTCGGGCCGGCGCGCCCCCACAGGGTGCGATCCCGGAGAAGTCCGTCGCAGTACTGCCGTTTGTCGACATGAGCGAGAAGAAGGATCAGGAGTACTTCTCGGACGGATTGAGTGAGGAACTCATTGACCTTTTGGCGCAGGTCCAGGACTTGCGGGTGCCGGCGCGCACCTCATCGTTTGCCTTCAAGGGTAAGGCGGACGATGTCACGAGCATTGCTCAGAAGCTCCGCGTTGCCCAAGTCCTCGAAGGGAGCGTACGGAAAGCTGGCAACACGCTCCGGGTGACCGTGCAACTGATTCGCGCCGACACCGGCTATCACCTGTGGTCGAGGACCTACGACCGGGACGTGAAAGACATCTTCAAGGTCCAGGACGAGATCGCCGCCGCCGTGGTCGAGGTGCTGAAGGCCAAGCTCGCGCCGGCGCAGGCCGTCGCCGCTTACCGCAGCTCAAACACCGAGGCCTACAACCAGTATCTGCTCGGCAAACGATTTCACAGTCGAGGCAACGTCGACGGCTGGCGGCGAGCGATCGACGCCTTCCATAAAGCGATCGCACTCGATCGCTACTACGCCGCGGCCTTTGCTAATCTTGCTCTCTCGGAGTACGCCCTCGCAGATTCAACCGGCGAGGCAGCAGGCCAAAGGCAAGCGATGGCCGACGCCGAGACGGCCGTTTCCCTTGCACCGCAGGAGGCCGACGGCTACGGGTCGCGCGGAATTCTCCGGATGAACCTCAGCTGGGACTGGAAAGGTGCTGAAGCGGACTTGGAGAAGGCGCTGGCGATCGATCCCGCGGCCAATAAAACTCAGGGAAACTACGCTACTCTGTTGGAAAGGCTCGGCCGGTTGCCAGAAGCCATTGCGGTAGGGAACAGGGCGACCGAGACCGATCCACTGTCCGCTATCGCTTGGTCGAATCTTGGTCAATACCTGACGTTCAACAGAGACTACCCCCCAGCACACGAGGCGTTGCGTCGCTGCCTCGAGGTCAATCCGGAATCGAGCTTCGGACGGCATCACGTGGCTATCCTGTGGCTGCTCGAAGGCAACGCGGCCGAGGCGCTCGCGACGGCAAGCAAGATCGGCAACGAGGCTTTTAGGTTGACCGACGGCGCCATGGCCGAGCACAGCCTCGGTCACGGGAAGGAGTCCGAGCAGGCCCTCGACGAGTTGATCGCCAAGCATGCTCCGGATAGCGCCTATCAGGTCGCCGAGGCGCTTGCGTGGCGTGGCGAGAATGACAAGGCATTCGAGTGGCTGGAGCGCGCCTACCAACAGCGCGATGGCGGCCTGACAGAGGTCAAAGTCGACCTGCTGCTCAATCGCTTGCGCGGCGATCCGCGCTTCAAGGCAGTCCTCAAGAAGATGAACCTGCCGGAGTAGCGCGCCTTAGACGGCGCGACTTGGCTGCGCCGCGTTCAGGTGAGGGCAGGGCGCGGGCGGATTCGTAAGGATAGAGCGGGTTGGTGGCGGGGGCAGTCGCACGCACCGAAGGCAACCGACCATCTTGACCGGCGTTGAGTTAGGCTGTCGTTTTTCTTTCACTTCGGGAGTGGATTGTATGTGGGGGCACATCGTACATGGAATGTGCCGATGCCCAGCCGTGAAGCAAAGCAATTCTGTCACCGGTCCCGAAATGGTGTTTTCCAGATAAATCATGGACCTTCGTAAATGGCGTTCGCCAGGAGTGACAATTTTGCCGTCGCGCAGCGGAGAATAAAGTTGTCACTTACACGCAGGCGAGAGTAAAAACGTCACTTGTTGCCGGTGAATCTGGTGGGGCAAGAAAATGCTGCACTACGATAGACCTCTGGAAACCAAACGACCCGCCGGGTCGCGACGCATCGAGATATTCAGCCCGAAGATCAAGCGTCGGTTGACGCTGTTCTCCTGGGACACTCACGATGCCTGGCTGTTGCTCGAAGCCGATCCAACGGTGCGCGCGTTTTGCGAGCGACCGGCCTACGTTGACGGGGAAGCGGGGAGGGTGCTGGATTTCTGGGTTGATCAGGGCAGCGGTCGTGCCAAGTTTCTGACGATGTCCACGGAGGAAGCGGACGCCAAGTCACTTCCGCCGAGCGTTCATGGCGTCAAACTGCAAGTCTTGCGACGCCCGGACATGGTTGCCTTCGCGCGGCGTATCGAGAACTGGGCGCAGATCGTGCCGTACCGGACGAGTTTCATGCGGCATGCCGATCGACGTTTGCAGAACGATCTGTTCGCGCGCTTGGAGAGGCCGCACCGTCTCGAGCGAATCGAGGCCGCATTCCATCCCCTCGATGTAAGCGTCGTGCGCGCCGCGCTGTTCGATCTGCTTGCCCACGGCCGGGTGAGCGCTCCTGACATCGATTTTGCGCCGCTCGGATTGGACACCGTGTTCCGGCGGGCCGCCTCGTGAAGCGGCCCACGCCGGAACTCCTCGACATTTCCCGTTGGCCGAGCGTCGACGTCAATGCGCTCGAGGATAAGGCGAGGCTTCGCTACCAAAAGCGCGTGGCAGCCGTCGAGCACTACGCCGCCGGCGCACCCCTCGGCTGGATCGAATCCCAGACGGAAATCCATCGACGGGTCTTATATCGAATGATCGAGCGCGCGCTGCAAGCGCATCCCGACGGGCGGCCGTGGGGATTTCGAGCGCTGATTCCTGGGTCGCATACCAAGGCGTACGAACGGCGCAAGGCGAGCAAGAGCGCAGGAGTGGGGCTCGCAGGCGCGTTCAACCAATTGCTCGACCGTCAGCCAAAGCTTGAGAAATTCGTCCGCCAATTGATTGAGAGCCGCGACATTCGGCTGGTGCAACGAGGCGAGCGTGTGTATCTGAAGAATTTGCGGAATGCCCATAACCGCTTCATGGCGGCGTGCCGATCACTCGGCTTGAGGGACAGCGATTATCCGCTTAATCAGGAACAGCAGGGGCTGCGGAGCCTGGGCGCAACGCTACGCCAGCGCAGATGCAGGAATTCAAAGAGGCCCATCGGTCCGCGGGCGACGAATCCTACTTCGGCATTTGCCCTTAAGCCTGCGTGGGAATATCTGCCTGCTGCAAAGCGTTCATCCGGCGCGGGTCCGCGGCAACATCAATCGCGGGGAAAAGCCGCACATCAGCTTCTACCATGTGCGCTACACGAGTCATCGTTTGGCGCGATCGCCGGAGCTCATTGGCAAGACGTTACGGATATATTATTCCGCGGACGACATTCGCATTTTGCGCGCATTTCTCGCCGATGGCACTGAACTCGGCGAATTGAAGGTGGGCGGCATATGGGCCACGACCCCGCATTCGCTCGATATCCGCCAACGAATCTTCCGTGCCAAACGATTGCGTCAATTGCATTTCGGGGATCCGGGCGATCCGGTAGAGGCCTATTTGCAGTTCAAGCGCGGCAAGGCCAAGCGTTCACGGCAAGCGGCGAGTGAGATCGCGCAAATCAAGGCGGCGATGGACACAGCGAAGCGCAAATCCCCCGCCCCGGACGCGCCAAACGCCGAGGAACGCCTCTTACCGCTCGCAGTCGGGCCCGTCAAAGCGCTGCGACTGCGCATTCCATCTGGATTCGTATGAGACCAATCGAATAGGAGTAGCAGCCATGGCGCAAGCACAACTTGAGCGACTCGAACACCCCCTCGTCCGGCGTATTTATCGCGTAGCGACCGCGGCAATCGAAGCCTTCGCGGACCTCGTTGAGCACTGTCTGCGCGTCCTGATTCCGGGCGCTCTGATTTATGCGCGACCCCGGATGGGGAAAACACACGCGATCGACTATGTTTGCCTGCATCTCGCGCGGATTCGCCCGACGGTGCTGACGGTGCGAATGTCCTGCGAGCACCATCGCGTCGATTATGAACGGCCGTTCTTCAGTGCGCTACTTATCGCGGCCGGCGCGAGCGGCACGGTCTTGAAGCAGACCATTACCGTGAAACGACAGGACCTGTTGCGGCGGATGCTCGAGCGGCTTGCCGCCCGGAAAGGGCACATCGTGGTTCTTTTCTGTGACGAGGCCCAGCGCCTCTCCCAGAATTCCTATGAATGGCTGCGCGACGTGCATGATCAACTCGCCTATCACCGCATACGCCTGATCACGTTTCTGATCGGACAGCCGCAGTTGCTCGCGCAAAAAGCAAAATTCCAGATGCAGGGCGATGAACAGATCGTCGCGCGCTTTATGATCGAGCAGTTGCAG
Organism: Gammaproteobacteria bacterium; assembly: GCA_025355165.1. Lineage (GTDB taxonomy): Bacteria > Pseudomonadota > Gammaproteobacteria > Steroidobacterales > Steroidobacteraceae > Bog-1198. Next base: position 6,832 of record JANYAD010000002.1, read on the forward strand.
TTCCACGGGATTCGCAACGCCGCCGAGGCCGCCACCTGCCTCGCAGGCTACGACAAAACGCGCTACCCGGAAGGTAGTGGCCCGAGCTTTACAGGGTTCTTTCTGCCAAAGGGCTTCGCAGCCGGACTGCGTCTCGAGCAGCGGCGCTGATCTGTGGAATGCCTTTGTCCGGGCCCATGCGCAAGCGCAACTTGCCGGAACCCCTGAAATCCAGATGGACTACTTCACACGCGCGACCGAGAGCCTGCTCCTGCAGGGCGTGAGCTTCGATGATCAATACTTGACACTCGATGAATCCTACTGGGCGCGTGCTGTCGAAGAGTCGGGGTACGTCAGCGCGCAAAGATCTGTCGTCCCACCTGTGGATTGAAGGGAACGGCGATGCGGCCGATCTTGATCATTCCGGTTCCAAAGATTCGTGAGGAGGATCTCGCCGAGGCGCGGCGATTGAATCAACTCGATGCCAAGCGGGGTGCCGTTGAACTCGACGCCAAGGGCGCCGTCATTGATGACCTCGAAGACCGACGCGATCGGTGGCGGCAATGGTGTGGTCTGTCGAAGACCATCTGCATGCGAAGCGTCGACCAGTTCGTTCCCGGCGAGCGGAAGATGGGGACGCCCGCGAGTCTAGACACGTGTGAAAACCTGATCCAGCTGTTGCTGCGGCGTAGGCAATTGTCGCTGCCGGATCGCGCCAGGAATTACCGCAAACGTTTGCTCGAAATCGGGTATCCCGCAACGTTGCCGACCGCGAAGGCGTATCCACAAGTCATCAGTGGACTCATGTGGGAAGCCTGTTGGCGCGGCATGAGTTCGGCTCTGCAGGTCGCGTCTCCACCCTTGCATACTCAAACTCTCACGGTGAAATGGTGGACGAGCACCCCGGAATCTCTGCGCTTCGGTCCGTCGGAGTATCTGCTGCGGGCCCTCAGTAAGTGCGCAAGGAATCTGGATCGCTTCTGGCAGAGCGTCGTCGGGCGGATGAAGCCATACGGTTCCTACTTTCTGGACCCGCGTCTGGTTTCGATCGAATTCCGGGCGGGCGACAAGCGTGTACGCCGGAATTTGCCGACGAGTGACAATTTTGCTCTCCGGAAACACCGGAAATCAATGAGCTATGCGACGACAGAAGCCCATACGGCGCTCGGTTCCGGCCAAAGTGACAGAATTGCTTCGCAAAAGTGACGATATTGCTTTGCTCCACGATTGAAGAGCCGGATGAATTTGAATGGGCACAGGGATGACGTGATCGTTCGGACAAGATGAAGATGCGGTCGGCATAACAACCACCCATCTCTTCGACTTCGTTCCGATGATTTGCGGACAGGATATCGAGAGCGTGAACTGCCACGTTCGCAGCCGCTGTGCACTCTCATTCGGGTCCCAGACATGCAACAACGCCACTATTCCGGACATTGCCACGGAACCGAGCATTTCAACTCCTAGCACGTGCCACTGGCCTTTGATTTTGGATAGAGTCATCGTGCCTTGCACGCCATGCGGCAGGCTCGAGCCCCAAGCACTCCAAACCTTCGTACCCTTTGCTCGTGAGCGACTCGCATCGGCTTCTAGGCTCGCGAGGCCCTGCTATTCGACTCCATTCAACTTGTCCGCGTCTGACAGCCTGCCGCCGATGTTCTGGATTCTGATACGCAAATTATTCAGTTGATAATCAGTGGCCACCATGCCCATGTCACGGGGATGCTCACCGCCCCAGTACTCGCCACACTTTTTGAATCCTGCATTGAGAATTTGCGTGTCCGCCGCAGCCACCGCATCGCTAGGCACATCAGGACCGGAAGCAGCGCCGCTGCCTGAGCAAGCGCTGCTACTCCCGGATGAGCATCCGACGACGAAAGCCGCGCAGCCGATGAGCAAAATCGCAGAAGTTATACGCATGATCAAATCGCCTCGACTCAGCTTCGCTATCGGGGCAAGAATTACCGAGAAATCTTACCGTATGTTATTGCACTAAAAATGAGGGGACCCCACGAATCGCCGCGGACGACGGCGTTGTGACCGGAGAGATGATGAGGTGGCAGTGGATGAGCTCGAGAGGATATTAATTTAGCTATCACAACCAAAGGGGGAAGAAGTTTGGAACGGTTTTTTGTCAGATACCCTATGGATAGAAATACGGAAATTGCTACAGACGGCCAGACAATCACACGCAGCCGTCGCCTATGTTTACGATGTAACCCATTGGCCGCTCAAACGAAACGCCACTCTCGTTTGCGACGCCACCCTGCTTCGATCGCCGCCGGACAAACATCGGTAAGGGGTTCTACGGCTGCTTGCCAGTAAAGGAGTGCGCCTTTATTCCACACCCGGGCTGCACGCAAAGGTTGTGATAGCCGACCAAGTCGCCGTGATCGGGGCCTCTTGCAACTGTGCGTTGGCCGAGTCACGAATACTGCCATGCTTCCTTGCAGGGAGACAGACGAAAGGGACGCACTTTCCACAGGACCCACTTACGGGTCTCAAGTCGAGTCGGATGCCGACTCACCTGTTCACGACGGTAGATTCCTTCCTGCTTGATTTGGCCGCGGATTGCTATTTCGGAGGGTGGCCTCGCCCCCCCTTTAATGCGAAGCTGTCTCAACGTTGCCCAAACATGCTTGCGTCATCAGGATAATTCTATGAATACGAACCCGCTTCCCGCGCTGCCCCCCAATGCGCTGCGGCGATTGGACGCCTACTGGCGAGCTGCTAACTACCTGTCAGTCGGGCAAATCTATCTTTACGATAATCCGCTACTACGCAGGCCGCTCGAGCTTACCGATATCAAGCCTATGCTCCTCGGACACTGGGGAACGACGCCTGGGCAAAATTTCATTTACGCCCATTTGAATCGGGTTATTAAAAAACACGATCTCGACATGATTTATATCTCGGGCCCGGGCCATGGAGGGCCCGCAGTGGTGGCGAACACATACCTCGAAGGCACGTACAGTGAAATCTACCCCGCGGTCAGCCGCGACGAGGCGGGCCTCAAGCGGTTGTTCACGCAGTTCTCCTTCCCCGGTGGGATTCCAAGCCATGCATCGCCAGAATGTCCGGGATCCATCCATGAGGGAGGTGAACTCGGCTATTCCTTAAGCCACGCGTTCGGTGCGGTTTTTGACAATCCGAATCTCATTGCCGCGTGCGTCGTGGGCGATGGCGAAGCGGAGACAGGGCCGCTCGCCACCGCCTGGCACTCCAATAAATTCCTGGATCCCGTTACCGACGGCGCGGTACTGCCGATCTTACATTTGAATGGTTACAAAATCTCGAATCCCACCATCCTCGCGCGCATTACCCACGAAGAGTTGGAGCAACTTCTACGCGGGTGTGGCTGGGACCCAATTTTCGTGGAAGGTCATGAGCCTGCTCTCATGCATGAGAACATGGCGGCGGCCCTGGATACGGCGATCGCACAAATCGAAAACATTCAAACCGAGGCTCGTGCCGCGGGCACGTATCCACGGCCACGATGGCCGATGATTGTCTTGAAGACTCCTAAAGGTTGGACAGGGCCGAAAGTTATTGATGGTTTGCAGATCGAAGGCACTTTTCGTGCCCACCAAGTGCCCCTCTCGAATCCTGCGTCGCATCCAGAGCACTTGAAGCTGTTGGAGACGTGGCTGCGAAGTTATCGGCCGGAAGAACTGTTCGACGTGAACGGCACTTTGACCGCGGAGTTGGCCGAACTCGCCCCGACGGGGGAGCGCCGCATGGGCAGCAATCCTCATGCCAATGGCGGTTTGCTACTGAAAGACTTACATATGCCCGATTTTCGAGACTATGGCGTCACAGTGCCCACCCCCGGGACAAGCGGAATCGGCGACACCCACGTTCTCGGACCCTTTTTGCGAGACATCGCTAAGCTCAACGACGCTCAACGGAATTTTCGCATATTTGGGCCCGATGAGACGCTGTCGAACGGCCTCGAAGCGATGTTTCAAGCCACCCCTCGTCAGTGGGATGCGGCTGCCGAGCCCAACGATGAGTTCCTCGCCGCAACGGGCCGGGTCATGGAGATGCTGAGTGAGCACCAGTGTGAAGGATGGCTCGAGGGTTATCTGCTCACCGGCCGTCATGGGCTCTTTAACTGTTATGAAGCCTTCATTCACATCGTGGATTCGATGTTCAATCAGCATGCTAAATGGCTCAAGATCAGTTCACACATCCCTTGGCGCCGGAAAATCGCGTCGCTAAATTATCTCCTCGTCTCCCACGTCTGGCGCCAAGACCACAATGGCTTTAGCCACCAAGATCCGGGCTTTCTGGATCACGTTGTCAATAAAAAGGCGGAAATCGTCCGGGTCTATCTGCCGCCGGATGCCAATTGTCTTCTCTCTGTGATGGATCATTGCCTACGCAGTCGCCACTATGTCAACGTCGTCATCGCCGGCAAGCATCCAGCGCCGCAATGGTTGTCCATGGAGGCAGCCGAACGGCACTGCACGGAGGGCATCGGTATTTGGTCGTGGGCGAGTAGTGACCAAGAGTCCGCGCCCGATGTCATCATGGCCTGTTGCGGTGATGTGCCGACTCTCGAGGCGCTTGCTGCCGTGTCGATCTTAAGAGAGCGTTTGCCGGAATTGAAGGTAAGACTCGTGAATGTTGTTGATCTCATGAAACTGCAGCCCCAAAGGGAGCATCCTCACGGGCTGAGCGATATTGATTTTGATGGAATTTTTACCAAAGATACGCCCGTTATCTTTGCCTTTCACGGCTATCCCTGGCTGATTCATCGACTGACCTATCGGCGCGCCAACCATCACAATATTCATGTGCGCGGCTATAAAGAGGAGGGAACGATCACGACCCCGTTCGACATGACCGTTCTCAATGAGTTGGACCGCTTTCACCTGGTGATGGACGTCGTCGATCGCGTGCCCAAAGCGGCAGAGAAAGGTGTCTATCTCAAGCAGGAACTCGAGGACAAGCTGATCATGCACAAACGCTACATTGATCGGCACGGCCAAGATATGCCGGAAATCCGCGATTGGAACTGGAAGGTCTAAGCGTGCAGAGTTCAGCGGGCGCGATCGTCGCCCAGACCCTGGAAACTTTGCGCACCCATGGCCCTCGATCGTCTCTTTGCTACGTATGGGCGAGAATTAGCACAGGATGGTGCCGCGGATTGGGGGACCCCCAGGCAGTGCAGCACGCACACGGGTATGCTCGCCGTATGGTCCCTGATGATCTATGCCGCTATTGCAGGGTGCTCGTGGTCAAGCGGCATTGCGCCTAATTTGGGGGTGCATCGGGCAGGTATAGATGGTGCCTAGGGCAACCGGTGTACCCGGCGCGGCTGTGGAAACCAGCGCGGCCGCCTTGAGGTACTGATCCGGGTTGGCCACGAATTTTGCTCTACATCCGGCGCTGCAGAAATAGTACGTCTGACCGTGGACCTCCGCCTGGTGCCTAGCAATCGCCGGATCGACGCTCATGCCGCACACCGGATCTGTAGATTGGCTCAATGCCTCCGGACCGGAAGCCGGCGGCGGCGCCGATCCACAGCAGCACGCTTTTTGAGTAACCGTGTTCATGATCGTGCCTTCAAAAGGTTGTACTTAGATGATGGATGGATTTAACCTCAGAGGACCGGTACTGCATCTGTTCTTGCGCTACACTCAGGCCCTCATTACTCAGATGGCTCCAACGGCGG
>JANYAD010000029.1 GCA_025355165.1 Gammaproteobacteria bacterium
GATTTATTTGTTCTTCGCGCATGGCCGATTTTGGCTGTCTCGCCCGCAACTGCTGCCTGCCGTTTCCGAGGAATCACCGGACGTCGATATCATCGTGCCAGCGCGCAATGAATCGCAGACCATTGAATCGGTGATCGCCTCGCTGCTCGCGCAAGATTACCCCGGAAACTTCCAAGTGTTCGTGGTGGACGACGACTCGACCGACGATACGGCCGCGCTGGCGGCGGCCGCGCCGAGAGTGCAAGTGTTGCGATTGCAGGGCAAGCCGCCTGGTTGGTCGGGGAAACTGTGGGCGCTCAGCCGCGCCGTGAGGGCCAGCCGCGCACCGCTGTTATTGTTGACTGACGCCGATATTTTGCATGATTCAGCACATCTGTCCTGCCTCGTTACGCAGCTGTTGCGAAATCGCTTGGATCTGGTCAGCGAGATGGTACGCCTCAATTGCAGCAGCCTGGCCGAGTGTGCATTGGTGCCGGCGTTTGTATATTTTTTTCAAATGCTTTATCCCTTTGCAAGAGTTAACAACGCGCGTTCTAAAACAGCGGCTGCGGCTGGCGGTACCGTCCTGATCCGGCGCGAAGCGCTTGAACGCATCGGCGGACTCGAATCGATTCGCGGCGCCCTCATCGATGATGTAGCGCTCGCCCAGTCTGTTAAAAAAGCCGGTACCATCTTCCTTGGGCATTCCGGACTTGCCTCATCGCTGCGCCGCTATCCAGCCTTCGTCGATATCTGGCGAATGATCTCCCGCACCGCCTTCACGCAGTTGCGTTGCTCAGCGTGGGCCCTTGCCTTTACGCTTGCCGGATTAATCCTGGTTTGGATCGTGCCGCCCTGGTCACTTGCCTTTGGCCCGGGATGGAGCCGGGTCTGCGGGCTGGCTGCATGCATCTTGGCGATTGTCAGTTATCTGCCCACCTTAACGCGATATAACCGCCCTTATCTGTGGACGCTGGCGCTGCCTCTCATCGCCCTCTTCTACATGGCGGCCACGTTGGCCTCCGCCATCGACTATTGGAGAGGCAAAGGCGCCACTTGGAAGGATCGAGCCTACCAGTCCTAGCGCCCCGATTTCTTACTGGAATCGAGCGTCTTTAGCGCCTCTGCCTGGATCGTAAAGTCATCGATATTAACTTGATGCGGCGTGCAGTCAGCCCGATAGGCGACATTGGTCAAGGTAAAATTCTTTAAAATAAGATCCTTCATTGCATCGATCAGTTCGCAGTCCCCCCGACCCATGAAAGAAGGATGCATCGGGCTGACCTCGACATGCTGCCAATGTGCTTGCACCGCATCGGGAGCATCGTTGGTGGGCGCGAGGCTGTAGAAATCAGTCTCAAGGATGGCATTGCGGCTCGGCGCGCTAGGCCCATTTGGACAACCGCGGGCGCTCACCTTGGGATCCTTACGCGCCCCGAGATGCAATAGCAGAGCGCGCACATTGCTCTCCAAAGCATCGCAGCTGTACAAGGCTGTGATGCCGAAGTAATTGAACCGGACGCTGTGATGCTGCCATACGGCGCTTACCGGTGCGTTGTCCGGGGCTGCAGCTTCGGCCGCCATTGCCCCGGCGCCCGAGAACGTAAAAAGCGCACCGCCTATTGCCATGCTTACAAGCCAATTTCCGCCGCGCATAAAGCACCTCAACTGCCGGATAAGTAGGCAATGAGCTTACACCCGTTCGTGCGATTGAGTTCTAACGGCTCTGCCCGATGCAACATTTGAAGGTTCATGCCTGGCGCGAAATCGGATGGCGCGCTTCAGGCGCCGCGCTGGCGGCGAACCGATGCGAACGAGGATGCTCTGGGTCGGCGGCACGCGTAACACCATCGAGAAAGTCAAAATCACCGGATGTCACGATGTCGAAAGATCAAATGATGTATCTGCAGCGGTGAATTGACGCCTCAAAGCGAACGGGTAAAACACTCCTGCACCGCGCGGGAGCCCGCGAATTTAGTACTCACGCGTCCGGCTCAGGGCCTTAGTCGCCTCTACCACCGTAATGGCCGTCATATTGACGATCCGGCGCACCGTGGCGGCCGGCGTGAGGATATGCACTGCAGCGGCACACCCCAGCAAAATCGGGCCCACCGCAACGTTGTGACCGGCGGCAGCTTTGAGCAAATTATAAGAAATGCTGGCGCTATCCAAGTCCGGACACACCAGGAGATTCGCTGTGCCGGCCAGCGTGCTGGCCTCGAGCACCGCACGCCTGGCTGCCTCGTCCAATGCGCAGTCGCCGTGCATCTCTCCGTCAACCTCAAGATCCGGGACACGTGAGCGCAGGAGCGCCAAAGTATCGCGCATTTTTTGCGCCGATGGCGCATCGCTCGACCCGAAATTCGAATGAGACAGCAGCGCCACTTTCGGTACCAGGCCAAAAGCTGATAATTGCTCGGCCGCCAGTTGCGTGAGTTCGGCAAGTTGTTCCGCGGTCGGTTCGAGATTGACGTGGGTGTCGACGATGAAAACAACGCGGCCGGGAAGGATCAATCCTGTCATTGTGCCGTAGACCGTCGCCCCGTTGCGGTTGCCGATGACCTGATCGATGTAACGCAGATGCCGGGCAGTCGTGCTGATGGTCCCGCAAATCAATCCATCCGCCTCGCCTTTCCTTAAAAGCATGGCGGCAATCAACGTGGTCCGCCGGCGCATTTCCAGCCGCGCGTATTGCGCCGTGACGCCGCGACGCTGCGTCAATTGATGATAAGCCTGCCAGTACTCGCGGAATCGCTCGTCATGCTCGGGATTGACGACGCTGAGGTTGTCGCCGATGCGCAGCCGTAGGCCATAGCGCTTGAGTCCCCGCTCGATAACGGACGGGCGGCCCACCAGTATCGGGGTGGCCAGCTTTTCGTCTACGATGATTTGGACCGCGCGCAGCACTCGCTCATCCTCGCCTTCCGCATAAATGATGCGGCTGCGCTCCGGTAGCGCCTTACGGGCCGCCACGAAGATCGGCTGCATCAGGGTGCCGCTGTGATAGACGAATTGCAGTAGCCGCTGACCATAGGCTTCGAAGTCAAGGATCGGTCGCGTAGCCACGCCGGACTCCATCGCAGCCCTGGCGACCGCGGGGGCGATTTTAACGATGAGGCGCGGATCAAACGGCTTCGGTATCAAGTAATCAGGACCAAAGGCCAGATCCGACATGCCTCCATAAGCTGCGGCGACAATGTCGCTCTGCTCCTGACGTGCAAGCTCCGCAATCGCATTGACGGTCGCTATTTCCATCTGGCGCGTAATCGTAGTGGCGCCGACATCGAGTGCGCCGCGAAAAATGAATGGAAAACACAACACATTGTTGACCTGATTAGGATAGTCGCTGCGCCCGGTAGCAATCACGGCGTCCGGACGAGCCGCGCGGGCCTCCTCGGGAAGAATTTCCGGCGTCGGATTGGCCAAGGCGAAAATCAAAGGCCTCACGGCCATCATCCTCACCATTTCCTGAGTCAGCACGCCGCCCGCGCTCAAGCCTAGGAATATGTCGGCGCTGCCGATGACCTCGAGCAACGTGCGCGCTTCGGTCACTTGTGCAAAGCGCGCTTTCTCCGGGTCCATCAATTCGACCCTGCCTTGATAAACCACTCCGGCCAGGTCGGTTAACCATACATTCTCGCGCCTGAGCCCCAAGTCGAGCAGCAAGTCCACGCATGCCAGAGCGGCTGCCCCCGCGCCGCTCACCACCATCTTGACTTGTTCGATCTGCTTGCCAACGACCTGTAGTCCGTTCAGGCACGCCGCCGCGACGATGATGGCAGTTCCATGCTGATCATCATGGAACACCGGGATCTTCATCCGCCGCCGCAGTTCGCGCTCGACCACGAAACATTCCGGCGCCTTGATATCCTCCAGATTGATGGCGCCGAAAGTCGGTTCGAGCGCTGCTATCACTTCAATCAGCTTTTGCGGATCTCGCTGTTCGATTTCGATATCGAACACATCGATCCCCGCAAATTTTTTAAACAGCACGGCTTTGCCTTCCATCACCGGCTTGGCCGCTAAAGGTCCAATTGCTCCCAGGCCCAGCACCGCCGTGCCGTTGGAGATCACGCCCACTAAGTTACCGCGGGCGGTGAAACGAAATACATTCAGGGGGTTTTCAACTATGGCTTCGCAGGCGGCGGCCACGCCCGGCGAGTACGCCAAGGCCAAATCGCTTTGGTTCAGCAGTTGCTTGGTGGCGGTGATCGACAATTTCCCAGGGGTGGGAAACTCGTGATAGTCGAGCGCTTGTTTCTTGAGCGCTTCCCGGATTTCGTCTCTCTTCCTCATAGGCCGCGCTGCTCGAGGTGGTGGCAACTCTACGGAATATTATAGCCGCTCGTGCTCAACCTCGCTTGCGCGATCGGGAACCTAAGGCATAAGTATATGCGTGGGTAAATTCGGCGCCGAACAAAAATATCTGAGCTGAATAGTAGATCCACAACAGCAGCACCATGATGGAGCCTGCTGCGCCATACGCGGAACTGAGCGAACTGCGGCCCAAATAAAGGCCGATCAGGAGTTTTCCAATGCTGAACAGGCCCGCGGTCGCCAGCCCGCCGATCCAAACATCGCTCCAGGCGATGTCTTCGCGCGGAACGTATTTGAAAATCATGGCGAATAACAGGGTGGTTAAGCCCAGGCTGAACACCAGGTCCAGCGCCGGCAAAAGCACGTTCCACCGCATTAAGAAAGTACCCAACCAAGCGCCCAATGCGGCCATTGCCGCACTCATAATGAGCGAGACTAGCAGTAAAAACCCGACGCCGAGTATCAAACCTATCGACAAAATGCGCGCACGGACGATGCGCCACCAGGCCTTTGTCTCCTTATGGGGCGATTTCCAAATATAGTCCAAGGTCTTCTGCAATTCTCCAAACACGCTGGTCGCACCCACCAATAGCGTTGCGACGGCAACTGCTGCGGCAACACCCTTCATTCCGCTTTGATGGGCGCTGAACAATAAGTCTCGAACCGCTTTGGCCCCCGCATCTCCGAGCAAATTACGCATTTGGGCCAGCACGTGTGTCTCGGCGGCCTCCTCACCGAATATCGAACTGGCCGCAGCCATGGCTAGCACCAAGATGGGCGCGATAGAAAACAACGTGTAAAAAGATAGGGCCGCGCCGAGGCTCGACGCGTTGTGCTCGACCCACGCATAGACCGTGTCGCGGCCGATGCGCCACATGACTCGCCTCCTACGACCTCGTGGCATTGGGACCGCCGATTACGGCGCGGGCCGCTCGCCGATCTGATCGAGATGCATGCAAGCGGGCCTGGCGTTAGGGCCGGATCGAGGGACGCCTCGCCAGCAGCAGTCCGGCGAGCATACCCACCGCAGCCGCGGTACCCGCAGTTCCATAGGGCGAGCGATGCACCACGGTGTTGACCTGCAGCCGCAGATCAGAAAAAGCTCGCCGAGTCTCGGCCCCGAGATCGCTCGCCACTGCCCTGACCAAAGTCATGCCGGCGACCACATTCGCCGTCCTCTTAAGCATTGTAGCCATATCCATTTCTAGCGTTTCTACCGCTTAAATTCGGAAAATCGGACTCGCGCAAGCGGATGGATTTCAGCGACGTTAGGCCTCTTGACCGAGGCTGAGGCTGCCGTGCCCATGCCACTTTGATTGGCAGCAAGCTGAGTGTCCGGGAGCTTCAAGTAGTATTCAAGTTGCCGACGGCTGCGAACGAACAGAAAGAGACTACTGCTCACCGGGAAATGCTTCATCATGGCCAACATATAGCGGCTAGAGCCGGCTAAGATCTGTCATCCTTTTATGTAAACTTGTGTAGGACAGCCGCCTATCGTCTATGCAAGCTGTTGTTCGCCGCGCAAAAAGGCGAGCACCAGCGTCTCAGCCTTGCGGGCCGAAGCGGTCGCCAGCTTGCCGTCGATTTTGTCGTGGATGCTCCCGGCGCTCCAACTGCTGAACACCGCCGGATTAATGTATGACTTGCGGCATACCGCGGGCGTGTTCCGCAGTTCCAGTGCGACTTGCTTCACCACTTGCGCTATGCACTTTTTCATAGCCGATTCACTCGGTACCTCCGGCAACGGCGTACGCGCGAGCAGCGTGATTGCGTGCAAGGTAGCGCCCCAAGTGCGAAAATCCTTGGCAGTAAAATCGTTTCCCATCGCTTCGCGAAGGTAATCATTCACTTGCCCCGAATCGATGGCGCAGCGTTGCCCTTCGTCGTTGATATATTGGAATAGATGCTGGCCGGGGATCTCTTGGCAGCGTCGCACGATTTTTACGATACGCTTATCGTCGATAAGTATTTCATGTTGTACTCCGCCTTTGCCGCGGAAGTTCAAAACCGCGCGACCATCTCGTATGAAGGTCACGTGGCGGTTTCGCAGCGTCGTGAGTCCAAAGCTTTTATTGTCGCGCGCATATTCGCTATTGCCGACCCGAATCCGGGTGGCGTCCAGCAGCGTGACGACGGCCGCGAGCACTTTTTCGCGCGGCAAACCCGGCAGCGCCAAATCGCGCGCGAGGATTCGCCGCAGCTTCGAGAGTTTCTCGCCGAAAGCGACCACCCGTTCAAACTTGGCGCTGTCGCGTAACTCGCGCCATTTTGCGTGATAGCGGTATTGTTTGCGACCGCGCGCGTCGCGCCCGGTTGCCTGCAAATGGCCTTGCGGTTGAATACTGATCCACACATCGCGATATGCGGGCGGGATGGCTAGCCTCGCAATACGCTTCAATTCAGCTGCAGCTTGCAGACGGCGATTCTCCGGCGTCAAATACCTGAAACCGCGGCCGGTGCGCAAGCGGCGGATACCCGGCTCCGCATCGGAGACATAAACAAGTCCCGCTTCCACCGCCATCTGCGCAGCTTCTTCCGCCGCGCTAGCGGCCGGCTTGTCGATATGCGGTGATGATCGAAGGCTCATGACGCAGAGCTTGTAACAGGTCGACTTGCGGGAAACTATAGCCGAACGCCGACGACTCGTAGGACAAGGCGCCAGGTTATGCGATCTGCGACGTGGTTCATCCAGGGAGTGTGACGCGCATCGAGTCTTGAGTGCGCTTCCCAAGAGGGGATTAAACTTACCTATTTACATAACCTCGCCCCTCATCGGCGCGAATTTATATATTTCCCGCGCTAGTGTGTCTACTTTTTCCTACGCATTCGAGCGGCGATGACACCTCGTGTGCGGTGCTCCCGTCCGGAACAATGCACGCCCCACTGTCCAACCGCATTTAGGAGAAGAAGAAATGAAAAGCCCGTTGCTCGCGCTCGTAGTCGTGCTACCCGCGGCGGCATTTGCCGCATCGAACCCCGACGCTTCATTTTATAAGAATGCGGCTGAAGGCGGCATTTTTGAGGTTGACGCCGGCCATATGGCTCAAGAGAAAGGCAGCAGTCAACAAGTTAAGGACTTCGGATCCATGATGGTAAAAGACCATACGGCAGCGAGCGATAAATTGCAGTCACTCGCTTCGTCGAAGAATATCACCTTGCCCACCAGCGCCGGCATTGCACAGATGGCGACTGAAGCGAAATTGAAGGTGCTCTCCGGCGACACGTTTGACAAGTCGTACGTCAAGAGCCAGGTCGTTGCACACCAAAAAACCATCGCGCTGTTTCAGAAGGAAACCGGCTCCGGCCGCGATTCCGATGCCAAGAAATTTGCCAGCGCTGCGCTGCCTACGCTGCGCTCTCATTTGAAAGCCATCACTTCGATTGCAACGAATATGGGTGTCAAGGTCAGGTAACCGAGCTGAAATCGAGGCGTCGCAGTAGAGGTTATGGTGCGAGAGTAGGCAAAATCCCACGCTCTTCTGAGGGGGTAACTTCTTCACTTCGTTAATTTGCACCCGTATCGTGCAACCGTGTTAAGGAGGCGTAGGCCGTAGGTGTTCGTCAAAATCCAAGAGTCCAAGAAGGAATTCACATGCTTCATTATGCCGTCGTATTCTTAGTCATTGCTTTGATCGCGGCTGTCTTCGGCTTTGGCGGCATTGCTGCCGGCGCCGCGGGCATTGCCAAGGTCTTGTTCGTGGTGTTTTTGATCGGCGCAATCGTCACGTTCTTGATGAACGGCAGGTCGCGCGTTTAGCCCGCAGGACAGAGTCGAAGGCATCGCCGTGTACTGCGGCGATGCCTTCAGACTGAAGCCCGCCAAGCGCCTCTTGACACGGCGAAGCTCATAACCTCCTCTGCCATCGTGTCCAGAATCTGAGCGACTCGGGGCACCACACACCTTCCCGCCTCATCGAAAACGTTTTCCGTGGAATTGATGGCGGCGCCCAAGGGCGTGGGCCAGCCGCGAAGTGCGTGCACGATATCGCGCAGTGCGCCGAGCGTATTGACGGCCCCGGGCCACCCCGATGCTGTGGCGATGCAGCCCACCGCGCGACCGCTGAAATACGGCCGCACATCCGCGCGCAGGTCTTCAGCATAATCTAGCGCGTTCTTTACCAGCCCTGAAATGCTGCCGTGATATCCCGGCGAACCGACGATGATGCCGTCGGCACGCGCCAGTTCACTCACCAAGAAGCGCGCATTCTCACCGCGATCGAGATTTTCGGGTTGATAGAGAGGCAATTGCAGCAAAGGGCCGCTAATGAGGTTGGTGCGAGCCCCGCTACGTTGCGCCGCCATGAGCACGTGACGCATAGCCCACTCGGTGGAGGAATTCGAACGCAGAGTGCCGCCGAGGGCGACGATATAAGGGTGTGTCACAACGGTATTTTACGCAGTGTCGTGTTTCGGATCAGTGTGCCGGCGCCGCCCGCGCTCCGAATGGAGGCCTGGCGAACCAGACGAAGGGTATCAGGATCAAGTACAGCACGCCCAACATGTTAAACACATCGTTGACGCCCAGCGTGGAAGCCTGATTGGAGATCACCTGGTTGACGTAGGCAGAGGCGCCGACGCCGGAAATTCCGTGAGCGCCGAGCTGTGCTTGGTACTGGTGCCATGAATGCGACGCATTGTTGATGTGCTCGGTGAGTACAGCATGGTGATAATCGCTGCGTCGATTCCATATCCAAACCGTAATGGCGGTGGCGAAACTACCCGCCATGGTTCGCACGAAATTACTGACTCCCGAGGCCGATGCCAGTTCGTTTGCGGCGACGCCCGACATGAGGATTTGATTCAACGGCAGAAAGAAAAACGCGATTCCCAGGCCTTGCAGGAATCGCGGAGTCGCGAACTGGATGAAACTGGCGCCCTCATTCAATGTCGCGGTCCAAAACACCGAAAAGCCGAAAACGCAAAATGCAAAACTTGCGGCAAAGCGCAAATTAAGCCGCATCATGTTCCGTCCCACGATTGGAGCCACGACGAGTCCCAAAAGTCCGACCGGCGCCACCGCCAGTCCCGCCCAAGTGGCCGTGTAGCCGACCGTGGTCTGCAGCCAAAGCGGAAAGATGATATTCACGCCGGAAAATGCAAAATAAGCCAGCCCTACCGTCAATGTGCCGACGCGAAAATTGCGCTTGCTGAATAGGCGCAGGTCCACGACCGGATGTTTGTCGGTGAGCTCCCAAGGAATGAAGAACGAGATTGCCACGACTGCGGCGATCGCGGCCGTTAAAATCACCGGCGAGCTGAACCAATCCTTCTCATTGCCGTTATCCAGCATGAATTGCAGACTGCCGACGCCGACCACCAGCAGTGCCAGACCAATCACGTCGATCGGCAATTTGACGGTCTTCGACTCGCGGTGTCGCAGCAACGACCAACTGGCCGCGGCGGAGAACGCGCCCACCGGTAAATTGATGTAGAACAACCACGGCCAGGAAAAATTATCGGTGATCCATCCGCCGAGGATCGGACCGAAAATCGGCGCGATCATAATGACCATCGACCATAGCCCGAGCGCCAAGCCCCGCTTCTCGATCGGATAGTTGCGCAGCAATATGGCTTGCGCCACTGACATCATCGGGCCGGAGACCAGACCTTGAATGAGGCGTGCACCCACCAACATTGGGAGGGTGTTGGCGACGCCGCACACAGCGGAGAAAACCATAAACAAGATGATGGAAGTGACGAAGGTCCTGACCTCGCCGAAGCGTCGCGCGATCCAGCCGGACAGCGGCTGCATGATCGCAGCGGCCAGCATGTAGGAGCTGACGGCCCACGTACCTTCCGATGGGGTTACGCCAAGGCTGCCGGAAATCGAAGGCACGGAGACATTGACAATGGTCATGTCCAGTATCTCCATGAACGAGGCCGTCGCGATCGCGACGGTTAGAAAAAACAGCTTGCCGCCATGCAGCGGGGGATATTCGCCGGCAATCGCCGGCTGTGCGGGATCTGCCATCGACGCTCCTAAGGGGCGTGTTCGGACCGAAGATTCCGGCGCACCACTGCATCGGCCTCCTGGTTGGCCTGAGCCAAATCCTGCGCGTACACCTGCGTGTCTCCCACCGGTTTGTCACTGGCTTCGCTCGCCAATACCGGCCCGTCGCGAAGCGTCGTGTCCACCGTAACGGTGGCCGACAGACCGACGCGCAGCGGCGATTTCTGAAGATCGCTTGCCTCGATCTGAATTCGCACCGGCACGCGTTGCACGACCTTGATCCAGTTGCCCGACGCGTTTTGCGCCGGCAGCAGCGAGAAAGCGGCCCCCGTACCGGCAGCCATGCCTTGCACGCGACCGTGGAAAATGAACGCCCCGCCATACAAGTCGCTGCGTACCTCGGCCTTCTGACCGATTCGCAAGTTTCGTAGCTGCACTTCCTTGAAGTTCGCGTCCACCCAAAGCGAGTGCAGCGGAATTACGGTCATGAGCGCTTCACCTGCCTGGATATGCTGGCCCAGCTGCACGCTTCGCTCCGCCACGTAACCGGATACCGGGGCAACTACCGCGTTGCGGTGCGCGGCGATCCATGCCTCGCGGTATGCATCCCTCGCCTGCAGCACCGCCGGGTTGTCCTCCACCGCCGCGCCGTCGACCAATGCATGCGCGGAGAGCGACAACCGTTGCGCCTGCGAGAGGGAAGCTCGCGCAATCTGCACATTTTCGCGCGCATGCCGCACTTCTTCGCCGGCGATGGCGTGGCTGAGCAGCAGCGGTTCGCGCTTTGCGAGATCGGCTTGTGCCCTCGCCAGTTCCACTTTTCGCGTATCTATTTCCGAATCGTATTGACCTGCGGTAGCCTGCTGTTGACGCACCTGCCGCACCGCCTGTGCCAAAGCGCTGGCCGCACGGCTCAAGGCGGTTTGAGCATCGAGCGGATCAAGCTTCACGAGCGCCTGGCCTGCGTTGACGAGTTGCGTATCGTCCGCCAGCACCGCTATGACGGTCCCGGAAACTTGCGCGGAGATGGCCACGCGGTTGCCGCTTACGTAGGCATCATCGGTCTTCTCCCGCTTCGCGAGCACCAGAACCCAGTAGGCGGCCCACAACGCTGCCGCAACGATAAAGATGACGGCGATCAGCAGCAAAATCCTGCGCCGCTTGCTCTTCGGGGGATCGGTGGGCGGCGATTCTATCGTTGCATTCATGGTGTTGCTGTCTTAGAGGACGAATTGGCTAGTTGTTGCGGGCTTTGATATCCGCCCCCGAGCGCTCTTTGCAGCGCGATATCCGCAGATAACGCTGCCGAGTCGAGCTGCGCCATGGCGTCCCGTTGCTCTATCCAGACCTCGGTCGCGCTAAGTTCGCTGCGTGAATCATCGAGATCCTGGCGGACACGCACCGCGGCGCTATCCTTCATGCGCAGCGCCGCGGCAATGCCTTGGCTGCGCTGCGCGTGTTGTGCCTCGATTTGCTCTCGCATCGTCGCTTGCGTTGCCACATCGCGCGCGGCAGCGATAACCGTGTCTTGATAGCTCGACACCGCGGCATCGAGCGCCGCTTGGGCGCCGCCGTAACGAGCTTTGAGGCGTCCGGCATCAAAGATCGGCAAGTGGATCGCAGCACTCAGTTGGGGAATTCGGCTGCCATATTCGAGCAGCTTTCCCACATCAAGGCTCGAGAGGCCAGCCAGAGCATTAACCGTCACATCGGGAAAGAATTCTGCGCGCGCCGACGCCAAACTCTTCTGCGCCGATTCAATACGCCAGCGGCTGGCCGTGATATCAGCGCGGCGCGCGATCAGATCAATTTTTACGTTGTCCGGCAAGGCGCCGGGAAATGAGGGCAGGGCTTTCGCCACCAGGGGCGGCAGTTCGGCGATGGACCTGCCGACCAAGGCCGCCAATGCAACCACGCGCAGTTTTGCGGATCCTTGCAATGCTGCAATCTGATCTCGCGCCGCTGCCAGCGACAGTTCTGCGTTATTGAGCTCATCCGCCGAGGTTAACTCGGCATTCACACGCTCAGCGACGATCCGACCTTGCGATTGCACCGCACTTTCTCTCTCCTTCGCGAGGGCCAATCGGCTTTGGTCGGATTGCCAGGCAAAGTAAAGGTCCGCAATTGAACTGGCGAGCATCAAGGCTGCGGCACTGCGATCTGCTTGTGCGGCGTGGGCCTGATCCATGGCAGCTTCCACTGCGTCGCGTTGCTTACCCCACCAGTCAAAGGTGTAGCTGGCTTGCAATCCGAGGTCGAACTGGTTGTACCAATTAAAGCCAAGCAGGCGCGGCGGAAACAGTCCGTTGTCACTTAGCCGCTGTCGGTCTGCATCGGCGCTCGCCTCGAGGTGAGCGCCGGAAGATGCCGCAGCGAGCCGCACGGATTGCCGAGCTGTATCGTAGCGCGCGTGTGCGCTCGCCAAGCTCGGCGAGTTCGCTCCCCCCAGTTCGATCAATTGATCCAAGGTGGGATCCTGATATCTTTGCCACCATTGCTCGGCAGGCCAATCACCACCCGTGACCGCCTCGAGACCCTCGAGTGGTGCGCTTTCTGGCAAATGCACCGCATTGTGCTTGGGCGGCAATCCTGCGCAGCCTGCCAGCACAAATAGATACAAGGTCGTTGCCATTCGCCGCCGGCTCATACCGCCGACTCCGCCGCGCCGGTCGCGTGCTCCAAATCAACGACGAGCCGCTTAAGCTGAGCCGCAATCTGGCGCTGCTCGATTTCCGGAAAACCCTGCAACATCTCGCGCAATGGCACGAACAACTTGGGCAGCAGCTGGCGTACGAACTCTTGGCCTTCCTCAGTGATTCGCAGCACCATCCTGCGCCTATCGTGCAGGCATGAGACGCGCGTAATAAATCTGCGGTCCACGAGCGCGTCGCTGATACGCGAGATATTGGCGGGACTCTGTGAGGCGCGGATGCATAAATCGCTCGGGTGTGCCGCGCCGTCCGGCTGCGAGAACAACGTGGTCAAGACGCGAAATTCAGCCTCGGCTAGCCCAAAGGGACGAATTTGGTGTTCGAACATCACCGCCATCTCGCGTCCCAAGTGCATGAGCAGCCGGCACAGCAAAATGCTCGTTACCGGCAGTTCCGGAAGCCGCGCCCGGAGGTTCTCAAGGTTGGTCTCAACCAGTTGAAATTGCGTTGATGTAATATTCGTTTGCATGCTAACTATTTGGTATTGTATATTTTAGCAAGTGAATATCTACTCCGCAATTGGACTTAATGCAAAAGTCTCTTGCAATATGGCGCTCGGCCACCGGGCGTGGTTGGGTCACCTAAACCACCTCCTTCCACGTGGCGCTACATCCCGAGCCTATGTTCCGGGCTACCACCCTCTGCTTGCCATAGCCAACTCATCGGCTGGATATCGACCTATGCGGATATTCTTCCTCGCCAGCGTGCTTTTGACGGCCGCCTGCTCTCACAAGGGCCCCCCCGCGCCACCACCCCCGCCTGAGGTCGCGGTAATGACTTTGCAACCGCAGCCGGTCACACTCGTCACTGAACTACCCGCTCGCACCGCGGCATTTCGCGTCGCTGAGGTACGTCCCCAGGTCAATGGCGTCATTTTGAAGCGGTTGTTCACCGAAGGCAGTCAAGTTAAAGCCGGGCAGCAGCTATATCAGATCGATCCGGCACCCTTTCAAGCCAGCTATGAGAGCGCGCGCGCGTCGCTCGAACGCGCCCAAGCCACCGCCACCGCAAGCCGTTTGCTCGCGCAGCGCTACAAGCCATTGAGCGAAGCACGCGCGGTCAGTCAACAAGAGTACGACAACGCGGTGGGCTCGCAGGATCAGGCTGCCGCCGATGTCGCCTCGGCCAACGCCGCGATGCGCACCGCGCGCATCAATCTGGCCTATACCAAGGTCATCGCCCCGATTTCAGGTCGAACCGGTCGTTCATCGGTCACGGAAGGCGCCTTGGTCAGCGCCAATCAGGCCGCAGCCCTGGTGGTCATTCAACAGCTGGATCCGATTTACGTCGACGCGGCCCAAGCGAGCACGGTGTTTCTGCGACTGCAGCGCGCTCTGGCAGACGGGCAACTGAAGAAAGCCGGCGAAGCACAGGCGGAGGCAAAATTGATTCTCGAAGACAATTCGCCATATGCCCAGGCAGGCGCGCTGCAGTTTGCCGAGGTGACGGTGGACTCGGGCACCGGGTCGGTCACGTTACGCTCCGTATTTCCCAATCCGCAGAACATCCTGTTGCCCGGGATGTTCGTCCGCGAGCGCCTCGAAGAAGGCGTAAAGGAGAAGGCATTGCTCGTCCCGCAGCGTGCCGTCGGCCACAACGCGCGTGGCGAAGCAACGGTCACGGTTTTGGCCGCTGATAGTAAGGCGGCAACTCGCATCATCACAACCGACCGCGCGGTCGGTGACCAATGGCTCGTGAGCGATGGCCTTGCAGCAGGGGAGCGGGTCATCGTTGTTGGCATACAATCGGTTCGCCCTGGCAGCGTGGTCAACGCCCACGAAGCGAGCCCCGATGAACTCAGCGGACCGCCCGCTGCTTCGCAGCCGCAAAAGTAAACACCGTGTCTGATTTTTTTATTGGACGGCCGATTTTTGCTTGGGTACTCGCCATCGTCATCATGCTGGGCGGCGCACTCGCGGTAAAGACGCTGCCGATATCGCAGTACCCGAGCATCGCTCCGCCCGCCATTGCCATCAGCGTTATCTATCCAGGGGCCTCGGCGGCCACCGTACAAAGCACCGTCGTACAAGTGATCGAACAGCAGTTGTCGGGTATCGACAATTTGTTGTATTTCTCTTCGGAGAGCGACAAAGACGGCAGCATGGCCATTACGCTCAGTTTCAAGCAGGGCACGAATCCCGATGTAGCCCAGGTTCAGGTGCAGAATAAGCTGCAGCTTGCCACGCCGCTGCTGCCGCCGGAAGTGCAGCTTCAAGGCATCCGCGTCGCTAAATCGACGCGAAATTTTCTCCTCGTTATTGGGTTTTTCTCGCAAGACGGCGCCCTGTCCAGCAGCGACATCGGCGATTTCATCGCATCGAACGTGCAAGACGCGCTCAGCCGCACTGCGGGGGTCGGCGACTACCAAGTATTCGGCGCGCAATACTCGATGCGGATCTGGCTCGATCCAGCCAAGCTCAACAATTTCAACCTGACACCGGGCGATGTCAGCAACGCGATCCAAACGCAGAACGTGCAAATCGCATCGGGCGAACTGGGAGGTCTTCCGCAGGTCCGAGGGCAGCAGCTTAACGCCACCATCATCGGCCCGACGCGCCTCAATACGCCGGAGCAGTTCGGCGCCATTCTTCTCAAGGTCAATGCCGACGCCTCGCAGGTGCGACTACGCGATGTCGCTCGCATCGAACTTGGCAGCGAGAACTATCAATTCAGCAACACGCAGTGGAACGGGCATCCTTCCTCCGGCATCGCAGTTCGTCTGGCCGCGGGCGCGAACGCGTTGGATGCCGCCGCGGCCATCCGCGCTACGATGGATAGGCTCAAGGCGACTTTTCCTCCCGGCTTGCAGGTGATCTACCCCAACGACAGCACCCCTTTTATTCGAATTTCGATCGAAGACGTGGTGAAAACCTTGTTCGAGGCGATCGGCTTGGTATTTCTCGTCATGCTGCTGTTCCTGCAAAACCTTCGCGCAACGCTGATTCCGACCATCGCGGTACCGGTGGTTCTGCTTGGTACCTTCGGGGTTCTCAAGGCCTTCGGCTACTCCATCAATGTGCTGACGATGTTTGCCATGGTTCTGGCGATAGGTCTCCTTGTCGATGATGCCATCGTCGTG
>JANYAD010000030.1 GCA_025355165.1 Gammaproteobacteria bacterium
GCAAGGCAGCCACCCCATCCGCGGCGGCCAGTCCAAAACCCGAGCCGCCGGCGAGCACCAAGGCGTGGGCGCGGCCGACCCAGTTTTCCGACGCGAGCACATCCGTCTCGCGCGTTCCCGGGGCTCCCCCGCGTACATCCACGCTGGCCGGCCAGCCGGAATGGCACAGGATCGCCGTTACCCCGGTGTGGACATGCTCGTCCGTGGCGTGCCCGACCTTCAGTCCGGCGACATCGGTGATGAGATTTTTCGGGCCAGGGCGATACACGTTTTCCTAGCGTGGCTGCGCTGCGATGACTGCCAATCCTTGCAAAACCAAATCCGGAACGATCTCGCCATGAGCGCGCATCGTTCCAGCAATCATGTTGGCATCTCCGCCGGTAATGAATAACTTAGGTTTGCTACCCGTGCTCTGTTCGATAACCTCGGCGGCGCGATCTGCCATGCCGGCCAGCGCGAAGACGGCACCGCGCGACACAGCGGCAATCGTATTGTTGGCGAGTACGCCGGCGAGCGAAGGACTGCTGTTGAGCGCCGCTTTCGCAATGTCGCTGGTATTGCTCATCAAGACTTCACGCATCATATGGATGCCGGGGGCGATGAGCCCCCCTAGATGCTGGCCGCTTGAATCGACGCTGTCGACTTTGACGGCGGTACCCGCATCCACCACGCACAGCGACGTTCGTGCCTGCGTCCATGCACCGATAAGCGCCAGCCAGCGATCGGCGCCCAGCAGCGAGGGATCCAGATAGCCGCTGGTCAGCCCATGAAACTCCCGGGAGGCTGTGACGAATTCGACATCCACGCGGAAGTTTCTCTTTGCCAAGCGGGCGAGAGTCTTTGCCATCTCTGAGCCCGCGACATTGGATACCAACACCCGGGCCGGACGCTGACCCGATTCGAACAGGGCGGTGGTCCAAATGCCGGGCTTCGCCTCGCGATGCACGACTGCCTGCTGATCTGATAGCCCGGTGCTCGTGAGCCAGGCCCACTTGAGGCGCGTATTGCCGACATCGATGACCAAAATCATGCCAATTTCGTTACCTTAAGACGTCGAGCGCGCCGCCAAGCGAGCAAGGATAGCACCGCAGGAGGCGAATCTTACCGTTTTAGCCGCTAAACTGACCCGTGGGATACCAGTGAAGAAGCCTATGACTGCGCTTAAAAAAGCCATCCGAGACGTGCCGGATTTTCCGCGTCCGGGAATATTGTTCCGCGACATCGCACCCTTGCTGCGTGACCACTTTGGCGAGACTATCGGGGCGATGGATGCGTTGCTCTCCGATGGGGAATGGAAGGAGATTGACGCAGTGGCAGGCATCGAGTCGCGGGGATTTATTCTAGGTGCTGCTTTGGCGGTTCTGCGCGGCAAAGGGTTCGTGCCGGTGCGCAAGCAAGGCAAATTACCGCCGCCCGTCGTGGATGTCGCGTACGAGCTTGAGTACGGGTCGGGCATCTTGGAAATGCAACGCGGTAATGGCCGCATCGTGCTCGTCGATGATGTCCTCGCGACGGGGGGAACGATGACTGCCGCCGCGAACCTGTGCGAGCGGGCAGGCTATCAGCTAAAAGCACTGGTTGCCTTACTTGATTTGGCCATAGTGCCGGATTACGCGTGGCGCAACCTGCGCCTACGTGCTGCCATCAATTATTAGGAAGGCCCAAATCCGTGGATGAATCGCCCCGCACCATCGTGGTGATTGCGCTGCCCATTGAAGCGGCGGGAGTGTTCGAGGCAGCGCGGGTTCCCGTGCTTTATTGCGGCGTTGGCAAGGTTAACGCCGCAATACATTTGAGCAAGGCATTGGCGCGATACGCCTACCGCGGCGAGGCGATGCCGCTGGTCGTGAATTTTGGGTCCGCGGGAAGCTGCCGTCATGCCGCCGGTTCATTCGTCGCTTGCCACGAATTTGTCCAGCGCGACATGGACGTGAGCGGCTTGGGGTTTCCTGTGGGTGTCACACCCTACGACGCGGCGCCCGCCTGTTTGAGTTTCGATCCGGTGTTTACTCACCTGCCGGCAGCCGTTTGCGGCAGCGGCGATTCATTCGCAACAGCGGATACGCTGCCCGGCAGCGAGGTGCTCGACATGGAAGCATACGCGTTGGCAAAGGCGTGCTGGCAGGAAAATGCAAAGTTCGCTTGCGTGAAATACATCACCGACGGCGCGGATCACACGGCCGCCGATGATTGGCAACGCAACGTGCACAAAGCGGCCGAAGACTTTTTGCAATTGTTCCGTCGCCTTTAGCGACGGTAGCGCGAAGCACGGGGAGCGCGCCCGCCTGGTGTATAATTCACCATGCTTTGAACGGTTCTTTCGAAGCGCTCCGTCGCGTGATTTAAGGTGAGTTTGCCTTTCGGCCTGCCAGGGGCGCATCATTTTCGGCTGGCAATGATGTTTTTAGCTTGAGGAGCTTTTCCATGTCGATATCGAGCGGTGCGGTGGCATTTTCTGAGGTCGCGCACGACCGTGCCGCTTTGGCGTTGTTGTATGAACATCCCCAATGGTTCGCGCCCATCTTCGCCGAGCTCGAGCGGCGCAAGGTGCCGTTCGACAAAATTTTCATACCGGATCATTTTTATGAGATCGGCCCGCAAAAACCCGCTTTCAAAGTGTTGTTCAACCGCATGAGTCCCTCGGCAAATAGCCGCCAACACGGCTCCGGCATTTTTCACACCCTGGCTTACCTTGAACACTTAGAGCTTCAAGGGATCCGCGTCCTCAATGGTGCCAAGGCTTTCCGTTACGAGATATCCAAGGCCGCTCAAGCGTCGTTGTTGAAATCCTTGAGGCTTCGATTTTTGCCGTCGCGCATCATCCACTCGCCTCATCAAGCAGTGGCCGCCGCAGAGGGCTTGCGCTACCCGGTCATCGTCAAAGCCAACACCGGCGGCAGCGGCAAAGGTATTACGCGTTTCGACACCAAGACGGAACTTGCCGCGACGGCCGCGGCGGGGCGGCTGGACTTGGGCAATGACAGCGTTGCGCTTGTGCAGGAATTCATTCCTGCGCGCGGCGGCTTGATCACACGCGTCGAGACGCTGGGGTTTAAATATCTGTACGCCATCAAGGTGCATTTGACCGGACAGACTTTCGACTTGTGTCCGGCCGACATTTGCCAGACCGCAACCGGTCAAAGCTTGGAAAATGCATGCGCGGTTGAGGCCTCGAAGGCTGGGTTAAAAGTCGAAGGCTACGAAGCGCCGAGCCAGGTGATTCAGGACATCGAGCGTATCGTGCGCGCTGCGGGAATCGAAGTCGGCGGCATCGAATACATCGTCGATGATCGAGACGGCAACGTCTACTATTACGACATCAACGCGCTGTCGAATTTCGTCGCCGACGCACCGCGGGTGATTGGATTCAATCCTGTGGAAAATCTCGCGGATTTTCTCGAAGACGAGGTGCGCCGTGCCGGCTAAAAAAGGCATTCGCTACGGCTACTGGATGCCTGTATTCGGCGGTTGGCTGCGAAATGTGGAAGACGAGCAGATGCAGGCGACGTGGGAATACACCAGCAAGCTCGCGCGGCGCAGCGAGGAGATCGGATTTGATCTGTCCCTGATCGCAGAACTGAACATGAACGATATCAAGGGCATCGACGCGCCGAGCCTCGATGCCTGGTCAACCGCGGCGGCGCTCGCCGCCGTCACCAAGACCCTGGAATTGATGGTGGCTGTGCGGCCGACGTTCCATTTGCCGGCATTGTTCGCCAAACAGGCGGCGAATATCGACCACATTAGCAACGGCCGCCTAGCGCTCAATGTAGTTTCGTCGTGGTGGGAGCAAGAGGCGCGCATGTACGGTGTCGACTTCGAACGTCACGATGACCGCTACGGGCGTACGTCGGAATGGCTGGATGTGGTGAACGGCACCTGGTCGCAGCAGAACTTCAGTTACACCGGCAAGTACTATCAGACACAAAACACGGTGCTCGAGCCTAAACCGGTCCGCTCGCCGCGCCCTCCGATCTACGCGGGAGGGGAATCCGAGGCGGCGAAGAATCTGATCGCACAAAAATGCGACGCCTATGTCATGCATGGCGATTCGCCAGCCCACGTGGCGGTAAAGATAGCCGACATGAGCGCGCGGCGCGAAAAGTTCGGGCTGGACCGCATGCAATTCGGCATTGCCGGCTACGCCTTTACGCGCGAATCGGAAAGCGAGGTGGCCGAGGAGGTGGAGCGCATTACCGATGTAAAACAAAATGCCAAGGGCTACGCGAATTACCAACAGTGGCTGCAAGGAACTCAGCTGGAACAGAAAATGTCCATTCAAGAATACTCCGTATCGAATCGCGGGCTGCGCTCAGGGCTGGTGGGCACTCCATCACAGGTGCAGGAGCAAATTGGCAAGTTCGAAGAGGCGGGTGTCGATCTGCTGCTGCTGCAATTCAGTCCGCAATTGGATGAAATGGAAAGATTCAGCGACAGCGTCATTCGCTAGGAACCGCACCTTTGCTCCCTCGCTATTGTGAGCGGCCGCTGGCGGTGCGCTGCGGGGCGTTTGGCGACATGGTCCTGCTGACCGCACTGATCCGGGTTCTGCATGCCGAATTCGCTCTGCCGGTGGATATCGTCACTACCGGCCCGTGGAGCGAGCCGCTGCTGCGCGGCCAACCGGGGGTCGGGGAAATATTCAGCATGCGCAGCCGCAGGACTCCCTATTGGCTGAGCGCGAGTCAACGGCGACTGGTGCAAAAGCTGCGTGCACGCGGTACGGGCCCGACCTGGTTTTGCGACGCGCAGGATGCTGCTCGGCCCGTGCTTGAGCGCGCCGGCATTGTTGGCGAGCTTCTGGTGGACGTGCAAGATCACATCTTGTTGCCCGGTGAACACGCCACTGAGCAATGGCGGCGCCTGGCCCAAGTCATGCCGCGGGGTTTTGTGGGTCAGCTGCGCGCCGACATCGGCGCAGTGGCGCCGGGCTGCTATCTTGAGGTCCTCCCTGCGCAGCGGGCCGAGCTTACCGCGTGGCTGCAAAGACGAGGCCTTGCGGAGCAGCCTTTGCTGCTGGTACAGATTGGAAACAAGCGCACCATGCGCCGCGGCTTGCGGCGCCTGGCGGCCAACAACAAGTACTGGCCGCTCGAGCGCTGGGCGGAAGTTCTGCAATTCCTGCGCGAACATCATCCGCGCCACGCCATCGTTCTGCTCGGTACGGGCCCTGAACAACAGCTGAACCAGGAGCTGGCTACCATCGCACACGTACCAGGGGTGCATAACGCTGCTGACGATTTGCCTATTCCGCGGTTGGTTGCCTTGTTGGGTCGCGCCCAAGGCCTGATCACCGTTGATTCGGGCCCGGCCCACGCGGCAGCCGCGGTTGGCTGCCCCCAAGTAGTGTTGTTCGGCAGGGCGCTGCCGTCGTTGTATCAGCCGCGGGGGGTGGTGCGGGCCGATGTGCAGCTATTGCAGGGAGAAATTGCGGGTGAGCCGAGCATGCTCGGCATCGACACGCCCAGCGTGATTGCGGCCTGGTCGAGACTTAGATTGCGCGAAGCATATCCTGGGTAACGAGCACCACGCCGCGCTTAGTAACGAAGAAGCGCTTGGCATCGCTGGCCAAATCCTGCCCGATTTGCATGCCGTCAGGTATAACGCAACACTCATCCAGTATGCAGCGCGTTATTTTGCACTGCCGCCCGATTGTCACGCTTGGCAGTAGCACGGAACTTTCGATTACACTGGCTTCCTCGATGCGAACATCGCTCGACAGCAATGATTGTTTGACGTATGCGCCGGAGATAATGCAGCCGCCGGCCACCATGGAGTTGACCGCCATGCCGCGCCTGCCCTCGTCATCCAGGACGAACTTCGCGGGCGGCTGCTGCGACTGATAAGTCCAGATCGGCCATTGGTGATCGTAAATATTCAATTCCGGATTGAGCGACACCAACTCCATGTTCGCCTCGTACAGGGCGTCCACATTGCCGACGTCGCGCCAGTAATTTTGCGCACGCGTCTCGACATCGTGAAATGGATAGGCAAACACGCGGGAGCGGGCAATGGCAGGCGGAATGATATTGCGGCCGAAGTCATGCTTGCTTGACTCGTCGGCCGCATCCTCGGTCAAGAGCTTCTCCAACCGATCGAGGGTAATGACGTAGATGCCCATCGAGGCCCGCGCAAAGTTGTCGTGACCGATAATGGGATCGGGGTTTTGCGGCTTCTCGGCGAATTTGATCACGCGGTTGGATTCATCGGTGGTCATGATGCCAAACTCATTGGCGCGTTCGATCGGCACATCCACGACACCGACGGTAATATCCGCTTCGCACTGCTCGTGATACGCGATCATCGGACCGTAGTCCATTTTGTAAATATGATCCCCCGCCAAAATCAGCACGTGCGTCGGGTGATGCGAGCGGATGAAATCAAGATTTTGATACACCGAATCTGCGGTGCCGCGATACCAGAAGCTGCCGATCTGCTGTTGCGCGGGAATGAGTTCGATGAACTCGCCGAGCTCTCCGCGAAGGTAGCTCCAGCCGCGCTGAATGTGTTGAATCAACGACTGGGCTTTGTATTGGGTCAAAACGGCGATTTGACGGATGCCAGAATTGACGCAATTCGACAATACGAAATCGATGATGCGGAACTTGCCGCCAAATGGCGCCGCCGGCTTGCAGCGATGTTCTGTAAGCCCCTTCAGCCGCTCGCCGCGACCGCCCGCCATGATGACCGCCAGAGTGCCGCTGGTCAATCGGCTGACGTATCGTCCGGTGTTGTTGCGGGCAGCGTGTCGCATAAGACTTAAGCGTGACACACTCGGCAAATCGCTGCACCAGGTTTCTCGCCGCCTCAGTTGCGGCCTTGTTAGACTGTATTTATGGCGGCATTGAAGCTGTGTATCTTAAGCTCGGAGATCGTGCCGTACGCGAAAACCGGCGGACTGGCCGATGTTGCCGGGGCGCTGGTGCGCAACCTCGCCAACCTAGGCCACGATGTTCGCGCCTTCATGCCTCTCTACCCCGTCGTACGGCGCAATCACCCCGACCTTAAGCCCGTTCCCGGCGCCCAGCGGGTGGCACTGTCCATCGGTGATACGGAATATTGGTTCTCGCTGCTGAGCATCACCTATCCCAAGAGCGATGCCCCGATTTATTTCGTCGATTGCCCGGCACTGTTTGATCGGGAACTGCTGTACACCTTCGATGCCGATGAACATCGCCGGTTCCTGCTCCTCACCCGCGCGGCTCTCGAGGGCTGCCGGCGTTTAGGGTTTGCGCCGGATGTATTTCATTGCAACGATTGGCACACGGGATTTCTGCCGCTCTATGTGAAAACTTTATACGGTTTGGATCCGCTGCTGGCGCATGCCAAGACTCTCATGACGATACACAACATTGCCTTCCAGGGAGTTATGTCAAGCGCCGCCGCGCCGGATTTAGGTATAGGTGCCGCGTGGTCCCTGCTCGACCCCGGCGACATGGCCCGGGGCGTCATCAACTCTTTGAAAACCGGGATAAAACATGCGCATTGCGTCAGCACTGTGAGCCCGACCTACGCTCGCGAGATCTGCGAGACGCCGCTCGGAATGGGCCTGCAAGCAACCCTGCGAGAGCGAAGCGATCGGGTGGTCGGAATCTTGAACGGGGTCGATTACGAAGAATGGGACCCTCTGCATGACCCGCATCTGAGCGCGCATTTCGCTGCGCAGGACCTGCGCGGCAAGCTGATCAACAAGGAAATGCTCATTGCCACTGCGAATTTGAAAATATCCACCTCGCAACCGCTCATCGGCATGGTGACGCGGCTGTCCGAGCAGAAAGGCATCGATCTGTTATTCGATGCCTTGCCCGAATTACTGCACGCGCGGGATTTTGGCCTGGTAGTCCTCGGCAGCGGCGATGAAAAATATACCGATTTTTTCGCCGGCCTGGCGCAGCGCCATGCCGATCGCGTCAATTTCATCACTCGCTTCGACGAACCGTTCGCGCATCTCATTGAAGCGGGCAGCGATATTTTTCTCATGCCCTCGCGCTACGAGCCTTGTGGGCTCAATCAAATGTACAGTTTGCGGTATGGCACTATTCCGGTTGTGCGCAACACCGGCGGCCTTGCTGACTCCGTTGAGCACTTCAATCCGGGAAACGGCCACGGCACGGGTTGCGTTTTCAACGATTATGATGTGCCGGCAGTGCGCTGGGCGGTCAATACTGTCCTCGACTGGTATGCCGCTCCGCACAGTTGGGCGACGCTTCAGCAAAATGCCATGGCCAAAGATTTCTCATGGAGTCGGCAGGTGCGGGAATACGAGGCGCTGTACCGGCTCATGATCAGTGCGTGACTTCGAGCAATGCGTAGCGTCGGCCGTTGGGCAGGGAATAGGTTTTTTGGATGCGTAAATTCGCCTCAGGCAGCCACCGCGGGAAGAGACCGGTTTGCGGCGGTTTCCCCCGCCACGGCAGGCGCAGTGCGGATTGCGTGGGTAGGTAGAGAAGAAATAAACTCCCGGGCTCCACGCTCGCGATGGACTGAACGCGGCCGATGCCAATGCTATCCAGAGGGCCGGGGATAGATTGCACGCTGGTCGTGGCGTACATGTCGATAATGGCGCGCGTGGTTTCATCCGGCGCCAGCAAGACGAGCGGTCTCCCATCTGCGTCGCGCCGAACCGCGCCACTGATTTGAGCCAGATCCTGCCAGGTATCGATTTGCCGGTAAGCTTGCGAGGCCGGCCCGATGAGCAATGAGCAATAGGCAAGACACAAAGCCCAGTGAGCATGTCCAGGTTGGTCGCGCGCTGCCGCCCACGCGCGGATAGCCAGAACCGCAGCAACCGATAAGCCGACCAAAGAGACGCCGATGTACGCTGGCGGATTGAGTATGCTGGGCCAGGAAGCTAAGCCGAGTCCCGAGAGTGCCGCCACAAACACCGCCGCGCCAATCAACAGCAGCACTGCGGTGGCGCGTATCGCGCGGACCTCCCAGACATTTGGGCCCGGCAGAATCTCTCGAGCCCACCACCCCACCAGCAATGCAAATCCGGGCAGCGCCGGCGCGAGGTAGATATTGCGTGCGGTTGCTGCAACGGAGAGGACCAACAGAGATGGTAGCGAGGAGGCGAGCGCAAAGCGCACCGCACGGTTGTCTTGGAAGGTCCCGCGCTGCCGCCACGCCCGGTGGGCTGCGGCGATGACCAGAAAGGTCCAGGGGAACAAATACACCGGCAGCTCGATCAGGTATTTTCCGGGGCTATTGCGGTGGGCGGCCGCGTATTGCAACTCGGGCGGAGCGTCCACGGCGGTGAAGCGGCCGACGAGATTATTCCAGAAAAACACTTTTAGATGCTCGACGCCCTGGTTCCCTCGGTACACCAACCACACCCAGCTCAAAATCAGCAGCGCTTGAATCAGCAAACCGGCATGCAGCTCCCAGCGGATAAGCTCACGCCAGCGCTTCTCCCAAAGACTTAGAGTCAATATTGCCAGCGCAGGCACCATCCAAGCCACCGCGCTTTTGCTCAAGAATCCAAACGCCAGGGCACAATGCATCAGCAGATATCCGCGCAATCGCACGGGATTCCCAGACGCGTAGAATCCGGTGTACGCACCCAGCAGCGCTACCGACGTGGCGGCGAGCAAGGGTGCATCGGTCGCGAGCCAAATGGCCACCTGATAAGACAAGAGGAATGTGCTGACTGTAGCCGCTGCGACCAGCCCCGCGAAGCGGCCGGCGCTGCGCGAGGCCAGGAGGCCGACTGCCAGGGCCGTGATGATCGCGTAGAGCAAATTCGGCAGTCTCGCGACCCACGCTCGGGTACCCCAATATTTTATCGGGATGGCCGCAAGCCAATAAGTCAAGGGCGGTTTTTCGCAATAGGCCTCGCCGGCGAGCAAGGGAACCGCTTTGTCTGCCTGCCAGCTCATGCGCCATGCGATGTCCGCCTCGCGCGGTTCGTCCGGCGTCCAGTAGCCACGAGCAAACATGCCGACGCACCAGGCAAACAGTACTGCACCCGCAACGCCAAGCAGCGCGCGGCGGTAATTCAAAGGTTCAAATGGCATTTGCCGACTATACTTCACGCGGCAGGCCTTGCCTCGGCAATGCCCGCCATTCAAAGTGAGGCCTCCTGCGATCTTCCGGTGGTACGCGCGTGGTGATCAGTGCTTGAAGAATTCTGCGATTGGCTCTCCAGGACCCCCGTGAGCGTTGCGTTTCAGTCGGCAAACTGGTTCGTTCCTTTGGTGCAAACGGTGCATATCATTGCGATCGGGATTCTGCTGACCGCCGTGTATGTGCTAAGTTTTCGCCTTGTCGGCCTAACTCAACGAGGCCAAACGCTGGCGGCCCTCGCCGTCAGGTCGACCCCTTGGGTCTGGGCAGCGCTTTGCGTACTTTTGCTGACCGGTGTGCTGCTCACCATCACCGAACCCGCGCGCGAACTCCTCAATTGGGCATTTCGCGTGAAAATGCTGCTGGTGGCGGCGCTGGCGATCATCTTGATGCTGCTGCAGCTCAGCCTGCGGCGCGACCCCCAATACTGGTCATCATCGCCAGCCCGGCGCCGCAGCGCGCGTGCCCTCGGAATCCTCTGCATCGTTGCCGGCGCGAGCATTGTGACTGCCGGCCGTTGGATAGCCTATGTGTAGCGAGCGGGTGTAGCACGTGGCCGTCGAATCAACGTTGAGCTGGCTTCAAGATTTAAGGTTGCCCACCGAGATTCGCGAGTCGCTGTGGATGTTCCCGACCATCGAAACGGTGCATGTGTTCGCACTGGTGCTGGTGGTCGGTTCAATCATGACCGTGGACTTACGACTCTTGGGCTTCACCAATCGAGACCGGCCCTTCAGCGAGCTTGCGGCCGAAATGCTGCCATGGACATGGCTGGCTTTTAGCTTCGCGGCAATCGCCGGCCTCTTGATGTTTTCCTCTAAAGCGCTCATTTACTACGGAAATATTCCATTCCGGTTAAAGATGTGCTGCCTGTTATTCGCGGGCATCAATATGCTGCTGTTTCACTGGGTGGGGGTGCGCCATCTGCACATCTGGGATAAGGCGCGGCCGCCTTGGTCGGCTAAACTGGCCGGCGGTGCTTCGCTCGTGCTCTGGACGGCGATCGTCGCCGCCGGCCGATGGATCGGCTTTACGACTTAACATGCCGTTGCCGGTCTCGGTCAGTAGGAGTTATGCGTAACAACGGATTGGTCAACGGGGTACTGGTGCTGCTCCTGCTCGCAATGCTTGTCATTTCTCTTTTGGCGGGCCGCGTTTGGATTCCGATGGCAGAGGTGTGGCACGGACTCTGGTTGCCCGATGCCAACCTGGCGGGAGCCATCATTACCCAATTGCGGCTGCCGCGGGCCATCCTGGCGATCGCAGTGGGTGCCGCTCTGGGATTGTCGGGAGCCGTGCTGCAGGGTTTGACACGCAATCCGCTCGCGGAACCCGGACTGCTCGGAGTTTCAGCGGGCGCTGCATTTGGCGCCGTGATCGCGGTTTATTTTGGATTTGCACGGCAGTTTGCGATCGCGGCCCCTGTGATGGGAATGCTCGGTGCGGTGCTCGCAAGTCTGGCGACCTTCACGCTCGGCCGCGGCGGCGGGACAATCACCTTGGTGCTGGCCGGAGCCGCCGTGTCGGCCCTGGCTGCGGCCGGCATTTCCCTGGCGCTCAACCTTGCACCCAACCCGTACGCGGCATATGAAATCATGACTTGGCTGATGGGCTCATTGGCGGACCGCAGTTGGCTTCATGTGCTGTTGGTGACGCCCTTTATCTTGATAGGTTGCGCTATGCTGATGATGACCTCGCGCGGTTTGGACGCCCTGGCGTTGGGGGAATCACAAGCCCAGAGCTTGGGTATAGACCTTCGGCGCTTGTACGCTTTAGCCCTGTTTGGCACGGCTTTGGCCGTTGGGGCGTCCACTGCCGTCACGGGCATCGTCGGGTTTATCGGCTTGGTGGCACCCCATGTGGTGCGTCCGCTCATGGGACATCAGCCGAGCCGCATACTGTTGCCTGCGGCTCTCGGTGGAGGATTGTTATTGTTGTTCGCCGATGTCGCAACCCGGCTCATCCATGTCGGCGCTGAAATGAAGCTCGGCGTGGTGACCAGCCTGATCGGGACACCCTTTTTTTTCTGGCTCGTCGTGCGGTTGCGCAAGACGGCGCCTTAACCGGCAAGGAGCATCGCCGTGACCGAGCACGTATTGGTGGAAAGGTCCGATAAATTGCTGATTCTCACACTGAACCGGCCCGACAAGAAGAATGCATTGACGCGTGCCATGTATCAGACCCTGGCCACGGAAATTGCGGCTGCGGACACGGATCCCACTGTTCGCTGCATTTTGTTGCTAGCCAACGGGGACATGTTCACGGCCGGCAACGACCTTTCTGACTTCGCGGCCCTCGGACAAGCGGGTGCGGCGCCTGCACCTACGGATGCCAACCCGTTTCTGGTCGCGCTTGCGCGTGCGCGGACGCCGATTGTCGCCGCGGTCAACGGCCGAGCGGTGGGCATAGGGGTAACAATGCTGCTCCATTGCGATATGGTGTTGGTATCCGAAGACGCTTTGCTCACCGCGCCTTTCGTCAATCTCGCACTCGTGCCCGAGGCCGCTTCCAGTCTGCTGATGCCGTTGCGCATCGGCCATGTACGCGCGTTCGAAATGTTCGTGCTCGGGGAACCAATAAATGCGGAAAAGGCCGTGAACTGGGGTCTTGCGAACAGGGCGGTGGCCGCCGCCGAATTGCGTGCGGCGGCCGTTGCCACCGCCACCGCGATCGCAACACGCGCGCCCGCAGCCGTCGTTTGCACCAAATCCTTGATGCGCGAAGAGGCGGTGTTGCTGGCACGCATGACTCAGGAATCGGTGCATTTCGTGCGGCAGCTCAAGTCCGCGGAATTTAAGGAAGCTTTTACCGCGTTTTCAGAACGGCGCGCGCCGGACTTCAGTAAGTTCGAGTGACCATGGGCGGACTCTGGCGACCAGTCCTGGGATGCCTATTGATGCTCGGCCTCGGCGCTGCATTTGCCGCTGAGCCGGGCGAGGTGGGCCCGCGCCATGTCATGTCGCTCAGCATGTGTACCGATGATTTGTTGCTCGAGCTGTTGCCCCCGGATCGGATCGCCTCGGTCACTTACTACGCGCGAAGTCCTGCGAATTCCTATCAGTGGCCCGAGGCTGCCCATGTGGCCATCAACTCAGGCACTGTGGAGGAGGTGCTCGCCGAGAAACCGGACCTGGTGCTCGTAGGCACGTATACGACGCCGGCCGCTCGGGCGATCTTGAAGAAACTGGGGGTGCCGTTGTTGGAAATTCCGCCGGCGGCAAATTTCGACGAGATCAGACGGGTGACACGTCAAGTCGCGCACGCGCTCAAACGCGACGCGGCTGCGGAAGCGCTGATCGCGCAAATGGACTCCACGCTGCAATCCCTCGCTGACTCCCGGCCGCCGCAAACCATTCGCGTGGCTGCATGGGGCGAAGGCGGTGCCATTCCGGGCAAGGGTACACTGTTCGATTCCATTCTTAGCGCAGCCGGCGCGATTAATGTCGCCGCTTCGCTCGACGGCGGTTACATCTCTTTCGACCTGGAGCAGTTGCTGATTGCGCACCCCGATGTGCTGGCGTATGCCAGCAATATT
Source organism: Gammaproteobacteria bacterium (assembly GCA_025355165.1). Lineage (GTDB taxonomy): Bacteria > Pseudomonadota > Gammaproteobacteria > Steroidobacterales > Steroidobacteraceae > Bog-1198. The sequence continues at coordinate 13,601 of JANYAD010000030.1, forward strand.
ACTGATACGCCCGGCCTTAATACTGACCTGGCCCAGCACCCCCTGATTTTGAAACTTTACGCGGCGCGCAGAGTAACGTATCCGAGCGCTCTGTATAGCTGCGGTGTAGTGGAGAGTGCGCAGGCGGCTGTGACACTGCGAGCCAGTTTGTTGCGGGCTATGCGAGCGGGCTCGTGAGCGTCCTTGATTCCTCGCGGATTTTCGTGCGGCGAGGCCGGGTCATTTTGGACGGGGTTTCGCTGCATGCCGAGTCCGGGGACTTTGTCGCGGTCATCGGCCCCAACGGCGCCGGCAAGTCCACCCTGCTGTCGGTGCTGGCCGGGTTGCTCAAGCCCGATTCGGGCAGCGTGCTGCTGGACGGCGTTGACATTCACGCGCGCGAAGCTCTCTCCGGCAGGAAATTGGCGCAGCGTCGCGCTTATCTGCCGCAGAATCCTCGTTGTGAATGGCCCATTTCCGTGGAACGCTTGGTGGCTTTGGGACTTACGCCGACGCTGCCGGCCTTCGGCGGGCTGCCGCCGAGTTTTGGCCCGCGCATTTCGCGCGCATTGGAGGCCTGCGACTTGCTTAGTCACCGCGAGCAGCCCGCGACGACGCTTTCGGGCGGTGAATTGGCGCGCGCCATGCTGGCGCGAGCCCTGGTTGCCGACCCGGACGTGCTGATCATCGATGAGCCAATGGCCGGTCTCGACCCCAAGCACGCGCTGGATACGGCCCGGCGGCTGCAGGAGTTGGCACGCAGCGGAAAGCTGGTCGTCGCTTCGGTTCATGACTTGACGCTTGCCGGGCGCTATGCGAGCCGGATCTTCGCGCTGGCAAACGGCCGGGTGCAGGGCGACGGCGCGATCTCTACGACGCTGACACCCGCTTTGATTCGTACGGCCTTCGAGGTCAATGCATGTGTTTCCGGTACCGAGGGCGCGTTGTATGTCGACTATGTTGGCTGATCAGTGCGGCGGTCCCGTGACCGTGGTGAAAGCCGCCGTGAATAGCAAGATGAACATTCCTACGACTATTTCGAGTTGGATCGATCCTTTCAAGCGATGCACCGCGTTGTCTTGGGCCTGAAGGAGTCGCGGGGTTGCGTACAGTCGGTTAAAACCCGCAAGCCCCAGCAGCACGGCGACGCCGAGCAACTTGAGAACCATCAGCAGCGCGTACAAGCTGCTCCAGAAAATCGCGGCATCTTCGATCAGGCTCCACAGCATCGCCGCCCCTGCGCCTAGCAACAGCGCGGCCAACGCCAATGCTATTTGGCCGAAGCGCACAGCGATGTCAGCGAATTGCGAAGCGGTGCCGTCTCGTGCGACGATCAGCAGGGGCGCCAATGCACCCAGCCAGAAGGACGCACACAAGAGGTGCAGGCACAGCAAGACAGCGGGGAGCGCACCCGGCAAGGCATGCACGTGCCCTACAAAGGCGAATGACATGCAGGCAATGACCGCGCCAATGAATGCCAAGGCGAGCAGGCGGGGATCGGTCGAAAAGACAGCGGCCAGTGCTAGGCATAACCCCACTGCCCGTACGCCGATGGCGTGGCCTTCCCCCGCGCCCAAGATCAGGGTCATGAAACCGCTATCGAACATTCCCGCAACATCGCCGCTCATCGAGGCGCTGTTCAGCGCAACCCGCAGGCAGCTGGCGAGAGCTGAGACGAGGAGCGAACTGCCGATCAGTTGTCGGATGCGCGCGCGTTGCGGCCCTCGCAGCAACGTTGCGCTGTAGGCGATAAAAAAAATCGCGCCCGCCGCACCGAACGTCGCTGCATAGGTAATCGCTTTCGCGCACACCGCTGCGGCGTCCCAGCCGCTTAACTCCAAGCGTCGAGCCTCGAGTTCAGTGCCTAACCCTTGATCGAGAAAGTAAAAGAACCCTTGGTCACGTGTCCGTCGTCCGCCGCCACGGCGGTCCACCGCACGGTATAGATTCCCGCAGCCAGAGCCGGCAAGGAATAACTGAATGAGTGGCTGGCTTTGGCATTTTTGTCGATGGCGATGGGAATTTCTTTGCCGCCGTTGAGCAGCTTCAATACGGCAACCTGGGCAGCTTCATTGAAATTCAACGTCAACATCTTGGGCGGTTCAATCAGTTGTGCGGCATTCGCGGGCGAGGAGCTTTGCAGTTTCGCGTGTGCCATGCATGGGCTCGCGAGCATCGCGCCGCCCAAGGCGGCAATCATCATCGCTTGTTTGAGCATGAAAAACCCTTCCTTACATTTGATTCGCCGTGCAATATACTCCGTTCGATGATCCTATACGGTTACGGTTTGAGTTCGGCTTCTTACCGGGTGCGTATCGCTTTGGCGATGAAGAACGTGCCGTACACACCCATCACCAAGAATTTGCGGACCGGCGAACATCGGTCGTCGGAATTTTTAGGCATTAATCTGCAGGGATTCGTCCCGGCCTTAAGTTTGGATGATGGCGCGGTGCTCACGCAATCGGTCGCCATCATGGAGTATTTGGAGGAGATGTATCCTGATCCGCCGTTGCTTCCGGCGGAGCCTCTGGCTCGCGCGCGGGTGCGTGCATTGACGCAGGCAATCACCAGCGACATCCATCCGTTGAACAATTTGCGAGTGCTGCGGTATCTCGAAGAAAAGCTCGGCTTGGATAAGGAAGCGCGCGATTCTTGGTATCGTCATTGGGTATCGGTGGGGTTCGAAGCGCTCGAACGATGGCTCTCGCGCGACGCCGCGACGGGGCGCTTTTGTCACGGCAACTCGCCCACATTAGCGGATATCTGCCTGGTGCCCCAGGTATCGAACGCACGGCGCTTCGCCGTTGATATGAGTGCTTACCCGCGCATCGTGGCGATCGATGCGGCATGCAAAGAGCTGCCGGCATTTAGTACGACTGCACCTGAAGCGCTGCGGGACGGTCGGTGATTAGGGCCATCGCGCCGTTTCTTGCGCTGCTATGCGGCGTGCCTCTAGCTATCGCGGCGCCACCCCCCGATCCGGCGGTAGATACACCGCCCGAACCCCAATCCGTAGCCGCCGCGGTGGTCGGATTGGCCGATCCAGCCGGACTGCGGGCCACGGTATTCGGAACTCCTCCGCAGGAGCTGGCTCCCTTGCCCAAAAAGGTGCCGCTGTCGGAAATCAATATTACCCTGCCGTGGAGACTGCCGGTGCCGGCGGTGCTTTGGTTTGATGCGCAGCTGCGAGTTTGGTTGTCTGCGCAGAAAAAGCCGGCGCCCTTGGCCATTGTGATTGCCGGCACCGGCGGCGATGGCAACACTAAAACGATCTCCGTGCTGCGAGCAGCGCTCTATGGAGCTGGATACCACGTATTGACCATGCCTTCGCCTACATTCCCCGGCTTCATCGTCTCGACATCGAGCACCGGGGTGGCGGGGGACCTCATGCAAGATGGGCATGATCTGTACCAGGCCATGCAGCAGATTCTGGCTCACCTACCCCACAAGGTGCGCATCACCGACATCGACGTGCTTGGCTACAGCTTGGGGGGCGCGAACGCAGCCGTCGTCAAATCGATCGACGCCGGCGAAGGTAAACTCAAAATCCATCGCGTCGTCATGATCAATCCACCCGTCAGCCTTTTCTCCGCTGTGGGCCGCCTCGACGGGCTTTTCGTGGCAAGCATCGGTCCCGGCGAAGGCGCAGTGGAGCTTCTATATCGTCGTCTGTATGCACAGATTGCCAATTTGTACCGGGCGTCCGACCGGCTCGAACTGGATCAGAATTTCATTCTGAGCGCAGGCGCGGCAAGTCTTAAAACGGATGCCGAGTTCTCGGCGGCCATTGCACTGACGTTTCGCCTGCAGCTGATCGACATGTTCTTCATCGGCGACCTGTATGCGAAGACAGGGGCAATCATCGATCCAACTCATCCCCCCAAGGTAGGTGATTCGCTCGAGGACATCCAGCGTGACTTGCGCGCCAGGGCATTCGCCGACTATTTTACAAAGGTCTTCGCTCCGTATTATCTCAAGCATCGTCCTGAAGCGACCAGCGCATCCCTCATCGCCGCCAATCGCCTCGATATCATCGGCGAATTCTTGCGCGCCAACGGCGACACTTATGCGCAAACCACGAGCAATGATCTGATCTTAAGCAAACGCGAACTCGGATGGCTGCAAGAAACGCTCGGCGCCCGAATCGTGGTTTATGATCACGGCGGCCATCTCGGTGAAGTCGGGGATCGCCGGCAAGTATCGGACATGCTGGATATGTTGGCGGGCCGTTGGCCGAGGAACTCGCCGTGAGGGCCGCGCTTTTCCTGGGCGCGATGCTCTGCGCCTTGGGGGGCTGCGCCTCGCGGGTCGTCTCCATCCGTACCGTGCCTGCCCAGACACCGACGGCGGACAAAACCGCGGCGACGGCCAACGCCGCGGCGTTTGCCGAGGCCGTCGCCTCCGAGACGCAGGAGATCAATGCGGCGCCGCCGTTATTGACTCCCGCCGACGCGCCGCCAATGTACACCTATGATCCCTGGGAGCGGCTTAACCGCTTTACGTATCGCTTCAATGCCCGCTTCGACGAGGCGATCTTTCTGCCTGCCGCGAACGCTTATCGGCGCACGCCGCGGTTGCTTCAGTCAGGCGTGCACAATTTCTTCGCCAATCTCGCCGAGATCGACAGCGTCATCAACTACACCTTGCAGTGGCGGCTCAAATACGGATTGCGCAGTCTAGAGCGCCTGGCAATTAACAGCACCGTGGGTATCGGCGGTCTGATCGACATTGCCACCAAACTGAAGCTTCCGGGCGATCCCACCGGCTTCGCAACTACGCTGGCAAAGTGGGGGATGCATCCCGGGCCTTATCTGGTGATCCCGCTGCTCGGGCCTTCAACGCTGCGAGACGGCGTGGGTTTTCTGGCCGATTATGCGACTGAATACGGCATCAATGTCGGCGGGTTGTATCGCGGCAACCTGTCCTGGGGCGTAGGGGGTGCCAATGCCATCGATGAGCGCGCCGATATTGATTTTCGCTACTATTCGAGCGGTTCCCCGTTTGAGTACGAAACCATTCGCTTTCTTTATGTACGCAAGCGATTAATCGAGGATGAAGGCCTGCGTGCCAAAGAGGCGCCAAAGAAAACTGCGGCTGATGCGCCGGCCGGCAAGTGAGCGCTCGGTGGACCGCATTGCGGGAGAGTATGTTTTTATGAAGAGCCTGCTTCGCGCCTGTGCCATGGGTTGTGTTCTATCGGCAGCGGGCGCCTGCCAGAAAAGTGAGGTCGCATCCGCGCCGATATCCGCCGCGTCGCCAACGAGGCCGTCAGCGCCGGCTCAGGCGCCAGCCGCGGCTGCGGCGCTCACCGCGCCGTTGCAGCTGACCGCAAGCATCCAGGAACTGATGGACGCGGTGATCGATCCAGCCGCCGATGCGTTGTGGAATTCAGTCAGTATCATTCAGACGCGCAACGGCACAGTGTTTAATCAGCCTAGGAGCGATGAGCAATGGCATGAGGTCAGGCGCCGTGCAATCGTACTGATCGAGGGAAGCAATCTGCTCGTAATGGATGGCCGTAAGTTGGTGGCGCCGGGCAGCGTGGTGCTGGACCAGGGCACCTCAGGCGTGCTCGGCGTCGAGGAGGGGCAAAAGCGCCTTGACTTACAGCACGCGGCTTTTGTGCAATTTGCGGGCGCGCTGCGCGATGCGGGTACACAAATGCTTGCGGCCATCGACAAGAAAGATGCGCAGGCCATGATGAATGCAGGCGCGGCAATGGATGGTGTTTGCGAGAGTTGCCACACGATGTTCTGGTATCCGAACCAAGTGATACCTGCGTTACCACCGGAATTCGGTTCATCAAAGTCGGCGCCGAAACCGAAGCGGATTCCGCTCAGTCCCTAAGCCTTAGCTAGCCTAGCGTCCGCCGGCGACATCCAGGATGGCGCCGCTCGTATAGGAACTGCTGTCGCTTAATAGCCAGACGATGGCTTCGGCGACTTCCTCGGGACGTCCCGGGCGGCCCATGGGGGTGGCGGCGCTAAGCCGTTTCGCTCGGTCCGGTTGCCCGCCGCTGGCATGGATGTCCGTTTCGATCAGTCCGGGGCGCACGGCGTTAACCCTCACGCCTTGCTGGCCCAATTCCTTGGCCAATCCGATCGCCAAGGTATCAAGCGCCGCCTTGGATCCGGCGTAATCCACGTACTCGAATGGCGAGCCCAAGCGGCTTGCCGCCGATGAGAGCAGGACCACCGAGCCGCCATTGCCGCCGCGATCCTTCGACAAGCGACGCGCGCTCTCGCGGGCGCAAAGATACGCGCCATAAACGTTCACCTCGAACATGCGTCTGAGTCGCGCGCCCGTCATATCGGCGAGCGGCGAGGGCGAGGCAACGATGCCGGCATTGATGACTACTCCATCAAGTCTGCCGAACTTTGCTTCAGCTCGATCGAACAGGGAAAGGACATCCGATTCCACGGCAACGTCGCCCTTGAACGTGGCGGCATGACCGCCCGCGGCACGAACTTCACCAGCTGTTTGATCGGCCACCGATTGGTCACGAATATAACTGAGTGCGAGCGCCCACCCTTTTCTCGCACACAACAAGGCCGTGGCGCGGCCGATGCCGCGGGTGCCGCCGGTGATGAGAATTGTTTTCACTGAGTTATCCCCACGTCCCTGTTCGGCGATATTATTACGCTTTTGAGCGTCTCAGCGGTCTGGAAGCGAGTGCGGTAATGCAAGTAATTTGTATCGACCATGTGCAATTGGCCATGCCCGCAGGCGGCGAAGCGCAAGCGCGAGCCTTTTACGCCGGCGCTCTGGGAATCCCAGAAGTGCCCAAACCCGCCGATATGGCGCAGCGCGGGGGTTGTTGGTTTGAGCACGCGGGTGTGCGGATACATTTGGGCGTGGAGACGGATTTTCGCCCGGCACGAAAGGCCCACGTTGCCTTCATCGTGAATGACCTGGCAAATTTTGAGGAGCAGCTTAAATCCTCAGGATATACGGTAAAGGAAGGCGGGCCGCTCGAGGGCTATCGACGCATCGATGTTGATGACCCTTTCGGCAATCGGATTGAAATGATGGAGCCTAAGGCACCCCGCGGTCTTTGAGAAATTCGCCGAGGATCCTTGCAGTATGGCTTTTCCCCGGCTTGCGCGCGATATGTTCGGGCGAACCTTGGGCGACTATTCGACCGCCGCCGGTTCCGCCCTCTGGGCCTAAGTCGATAATCCAATCCGCTTCCGCCATGATATCGAGGTTGTGTTCGATCACGACGAGGGTGTTGCCGGTATCCACCAGGCGATGTAATACGCGCAGCAGCTTTTCCACGTCAGCCATGTGCAGCCCAACCGTGGGTTCATCAAGCACGTAGAGCGTGTGCTGCCCTTCGCGCCGGGCGATGTCCTGGCCCAGTTCATCGGTGCGCACTTTCGCCAGTTCTGTGACCAGCTTGATGCGTTGGCTCTCGCCGCCCGATAGGGTGGGACTTGGTTGGCCGAGGCTCAAATATCCCAAGCCCACTTGCGCAAGCAGGCTCAAGGGATGATGGATGCTGCGCTGTGCGATGAAGAATTCCTGCGCATCCTCGACGCTCATTGCAAGAACCTCACCGATGTTCTTGCCTTTGAACAAAATGCTTAAAGTTTCGGGATTGAAACGCTTGCCTGCGCAGACATCGCAGAGAACCTGAACATCCGGCAAGAAGTTCATTTCAATGCGCTGCATGCCTTGGCCTTCGCACGCCTCGCAGCGACCGCCCGAAGTATTGAAAGAGAAGCGACTGGCGGTAAATCCGCGCATGCGCGCCTCGGTGGTCTCGGCATACAGGCGACGAATGGCGTCCCAGAACCCTATATACGTGGCGGGACAGGAGCGCGGAGTTTTACCGATGGGCGTCTGATCCACCTCGAGCACGCGGCTGATTGCTTGCCAGCCGCTTATGGCCGCGCAGCCTTCGAGGCTCAACTCGGTTTTGCGTGCGCGATCGCTGCGCTTGGGCCGTATCAGAAGCTGCTTCAAGTTGCGCAGCAGCACATCGCGCGCGAGCGAAGACTTCCCCGACCCCGAAACCCCGGTGATGACGCTGAGTCGCCCCACCGGAATGCGTGCATCAAGCTTGCGAAGGTTGTGCAGGCGCGCAGCCGTGATCTCAATCATCGGCGTGTCGCGATCGATGGCGCGGCGCCTGGATCGGGAGTGCTTGAGCGGGGCAGCAAGACAACGGCCGGTCGCCGAGTTTCCGAGGAGGGCCAGTTGCGTCGCGCTGCCTTGTGCGACCAGTTGTCCGCCACGGCTGCCCGCCCCCGGACCTAAATCGATGACATGGTCGGCGCGCCGGATGGTGTCTTCATCGTGTTCGACGACCACCAACGTGTTGCCCTTGGCCCGCAGCCGCTCCAGGGTGTCCAACAGCGTCACATTGTCGCGCGGGTGCAAACCGATCGTCGGCTCGTCCAGCACATAGCACACCCCCTGCAGATTGGATCCCAATTGCGCGGCCAAGCGGATGCGCTGGGCTTCGCCGCCAGAGAGGGTGGGTGCGGCACGGTCAAGTTGCAAATAACCTAGCCCAACATCGCATAGGAATGTCGTGCGCGCAGCGAGCTCGGCCAGTAGGTCCCGGGCGATCTCCCGTTCGCGGCCGGCCAACTTGAGCTTGGCAATCTGCGCGGCAAAATCCTGAACGGGCAAATGCGTCAACACTGCAATCGAGGATTCGCGGAACAGCACGTTCAGTGCAGTGGGATTCAGCCGTTGGCCCGTGCAGTCTCGGCAGAGTTGCCCCTCGGCGTCCGCCACGTCACGCCAGGCAAGCTCTTCGCCGCTTTGTTCGGCGTCGAATTCCGGTAATTGCAGTCCGGTGCCAAAGCAGCTCTTACACCAGCCGTGCTTTGAGTTGAAAGAAAACAATCGCGGATCCAATTCGGGAAATCCGGTGCCGCAGTTCGGACAGGCCCGCTTGGTCGAAAAGACCGCCGCTTCGTCCTCCGCAGAGGCCGTTTGTACATGCAGCACTCCGTGCCCGTAGTGCAGGGCCAAGTCGATCTTCTCGCGCAATGCCGCTTCTGCCGATGCGCTGATGGTCATTTCGGCAACGGGAAGTTCAATATTATGTTCGATGAAGCGATCGAGCCTGGGCCACCTGGCGGTCGGCAGGAGCGTACCGTCGACTCGCAAATGAGAGAAACCTTTGCCGCGCGCCCATTTGGCTAGCGCCGTGTACAGCCCCTTGCGAGCGACGATGAGCGGCGCCGCCAAGCTGACCTGCTTGCCGCGATAGGTCTTGAGCAGACGCGCCGCGATGGCATCGGCCGACTGCGGCTCGATGCGCGCGTGACAATCGGGGCAGTGCTGCACGCCGAGCTTGACGTACAAGAGCCGCAGGAAGTGATAAATCTCGGTCAGCGTGGCTACCGTGCTCTTGTGTCCGCCGCGGCTGGTACGTTGTTCAATTGCCACGGTAGGCGGAATCCCAAAAATGGCATCTACGTCGGGCCGGGATGAAGGCTGAACGAATTGCCGCGCATAGGCATTCAAGGACTCGAGATAGCGGCGCTGACCCTCGGCAAATAGAATGTCAAAAGCCAGCGTACTCTTGCCGCTGCCGGAAACGCCGGTGATGACGGTAAATTTGTTGAGACCCAACTTCACGTCGACATTCTTAAGATTGTGTTCGCGCGCACCGAGAATCTCGATGCTGACCGGTGCGCGGGGACGGTGCGGGGGCGCATCGGTATACCGTGCTGGGATCACCGAGTCGCGCACCGCCTCGCCGCCGCAAACTTCTTCGCGCAAGGCGCGGCCGGTGTGCGATTCGATGCGTTGCATGATCTGAAGCGGCGTGCCGGTGCATACCACATGGCCGCCGCCTTCTCCGCCTTCCGGCCCCAAATCAATGATCCAATCTGCACTACGAATGACATCCAGGTTGTGTTCGATGACCAGTAGCGAATTGCCGGCCTCGATCAATCTTGCGAAAGCGCGCAACAGCTTGGCGATATCGTCGAAATGCAGGCCGGTGGTCGGCTCATCGAATAAAAACAGCGAACCACGAAGCGGCGCATTCTTACTCGGTTTCGCCCGCACGGCACTGTCCGCGAGGTGACCCGCGAGCTTCAAACGTTGCGCTTCGCCGCCGGAGAGGGTTGGCACAGGCTGCCCAAGGCGCAGGTAATCGAGTCCCACCTCAGCTAGGGGTGCCAGGCGCAGGCACACTTCCGGATCATTGCAAAAGAAGGCCAACGCTTCGGATACCGTGAGATCAAGGATATCGGCGATGCTCTTGGGCGAATCATCACCGCGCGCGAGCTTCACTTCCAGCACCTCGCTTCGGTAGCGGCGGCCATCGCAATCCGGACATCGCAGATACACGTCAGATAGAAACTGCATCTCGACGTGCTCAAACCCGTTGCCGCCGCAAGTGGCACAGCGGCCGCTGCCGGCATTGAAACTGAAGGTGCCGGCCGTATATTTGCGCTCGCGCGCCTCAGGCAAACAGGCGAACAAAACACGAATCGCATCGAATGCGCCGACATAGCTCGCAGGATTGGAGCGTGTGGTGCGACCGATGCGGTTCTGGTCCACCATCACGACTTCATCGATGAGTTCCGCACCTAGCAAGGCGCGGTGCTGGCCCGGATTTTCGGTGCTTTTGCCCTTGGCGCGCAGCAGCGCCGGATACAGCACATCGTGCACCAGGCTGGATTTTCCCGAACCGCTGACGCCGGTCACGCACACTAGTCGCCCGAGCGGGATCGCGACATCGATATCCTTGAGGTTGTGTTCTGTTACCCCTGCGATCCGCAAAGTATCCGAAGCCGGCGGTCGGCCATGTAATAGGGCACCTGCGGCCTGCGCGCCTTTGCGGCCGAACAAATAGTCCGCGGTAAGCGATCCTTTAACACTTTTAAGCTCGCCTAGGGGTCCGTAGAACACGATCTCGCCGCCGTGCTCGCCGGGTCCCGGGCCAATGTCAAGGACCCGATCGGCAGCCTGTATGACCTTCGGATCGTGCTCGACGACGACGAGGGTGTTGCCGGCATCGCGCAGGCGATGCATGACGCCGACGATTCGTTGCACGTCGCGCGGGTGCAGGCCGATGGAGGGTTCATCAAGAACGAACAGCGTGTTGACCAGCGAGGTTCCCAACGCCGTGGTGAGATTGATCCGCTGCACCTCGCCGCCCGATAGCGTGCGCGATTGGCGATCGAGATTCAAGTATCCCAAACCCACGTCGCATAGATATCCCAGGCGTGCCCGAATTTCCTTGAGCAACAAATCCGTAGCCTCATCGAGGGGGGCGGGCAATTGCAAGTCCGCGAAAAATTTTCTAGCCCCATCGATCGGCAGCAGCATCAAATCGCGAATGGTTAAGCCGCGGCTACCTACTCGCCACAGCAGTGCCTCGGGCTTCAATCGTGCGCCGCGGCAGGCGGAACATTCAGTATAAGAGCGGTAGCGCGACAGCAGTACGCGAATGTGCATTTTGTAGGCTTTGCTCTCCAGCCACACGAAAAAGCGCCTCACGCCATACCACACATTCTTGGTCCATTCGCCTTCCCCCTCGATGACCCAGGTGCGCTGCGCCGAGCTCAGTTCCCGCCAGGGAATATCGAGCGGCACGCCTCGCTTGCGCGCGAACCGCTCAAGATCGGTCTGGCATTCTTTATAGGATTCCGTCTGCCAGGGTTTGATGGCGCCTTGGCGCAGGCTCAACGAAGAATCGGGAATGACCAACCCATAGTCGACGCCGATGCTGCGCCCGAAACCCCGGCATGTGTCGCACGCGCCTATCGGGGAATTGAAGCTAAAGGTACTTGGGCTCGGATCCTTGTAATTGATGTCGCAGTCCGGACAGTGCAGGCCCTGGGAAAATCGCCAGCGTGATCGTGGCGCCGGCGTCGCGCCATCGCCGACGGGATAGACATCGACGCGGCCTTGGCCCACTTTGAGAGCGGCCTCAACCGCCTCGCCGGTACGCGCAGTCTCGACCGATGACCAGCGAAACCGATCCTGAATGACTTGCAAGGTAGCCTCGCGCCGTTCGTGGATGCGCGTATAGCCCTGGCCGGCAAGCAATCTCTTGATCTCATCTTCGGTGAAATTCTCCGGGATCGGCACGGGGAAGGTCAGTAGTAAGAGCGGATCGCCGTTCTTAGCGGCGAGGTGAGCCAGATGCTGCTGAATGCTGGAGGCAGTGTCGCGCCGCACCGGACGGGCGCAGCTGCGACAGTGTAGGACTGCGGCGCGCGCGAACAGCAATTTCAAATGATCGTTCAGTTCGGTCATCGTGCCGACGGTGGAACGCGAGGTGCGGACCGGGTTGGTTTGATCTATCGCGATCGAGGGCGGAATACCCTCGATGCGCTCGACTTGGGGCTTATCCATCCGGTCCAAAAACTGGCGCGCGTACGGTGAAAAGGTCTCGACATAGCGGCGCTGGCCCTCCGCATACAGCGTGTCGAACACCAGCGAGGATTTTCCCGATCCGCTGACGCCCGTCACCACGATCAGCTCGTTAAGCGGCAGGTCGAGACTTAAATTCTTTAAATTGTTCTGGCGCGCGCCGCGAATGCGGATCGCGTCCGAGCGAGGGGGGTCAAAGGGTGGCATACCTGTAAGTTTACAGGACGTGTCAAGCCTAGCGGCCGGCGAACTGCTCCATCATAAGTCCGGTGCCGCCGCGGGTCACATGGGCGACTATGGCGGTGCGGCGATGTATTTTTGTGACTAACCCTAAATTAATCGCGAAAGCCAATTGAACTTGCTGCCCCTTACGCAGCCCAAGGTTTTCCGTTTCGACAAACACTCCGTTTGCGCTCAAATTTTTTGCTTTGCAGATGCGGCTTTTACGGCCGGACATCACCACGTACACAGTTGTGCGCGCTCGGTGACGGGTGTGCAGTCGACGCTCCATCCGTACGATCTCTTAATTGTTGCGAGTGATGCCATTATGCACATTCCGCGGCGATAAGGCAGGACTCGACGATGAGCGCAAAGATATGTAAGGCGCGGGGGTCGATAAGTAAAGTTCGACCACAACCCTTGCAAATCGTCAGCGTTTACTCAACGTCCTTTCGACGGATTGAGAGTTGCTCCGGAGCTTCGATTCCCATTTTAATGCGGCGGCCGGTTCCGCCGAGCAAAGTGATTTGAATCGGACCGTTGGCGAAAAGCTGCGCCATGGTCATGTTCGAATCCACTCCGTCCGCGGGCTGTATGACGATGGATTCATCCGCGCGACGGCTGAGGACAAGCATAAATCAAGCCCGCGCCAAGGCGCGCAGTGCCTTGGCGAAAGTCTTACCCTGCGGGTCGTATGTGATCGAGGGTCCGCCGCGCACAATGTCGATTAATTGGCGTACCTGGTGCTGGCGTACGTGAATAATGTGGCCATTGACCTCGTTCGCTGTGCGGCAGCCGGCCATCAATTTTAAAAGCAGGCCCCAGCGCTGCGCGACGCTTGCTGCAATCCCGGCACCCAGCGGATTGGCGCACAACTCGCGCCGCTCTTGCTCGAGTTTTTCAATGCTTGCAAAAAGACTAATTTTTTCTGCCGCGTTCTGTTCCACCGCTTGAGGCGAGTCACCCGTCAGCGCCGTCTTCTCTGCGGTCAAGGTGGACGTCAGAGCGTGCGCAAGCTCGATCTCGCGATCCAGCAATTCTTCGAGACGGCGCGAATCGGCAGTCATGTTTGGTTGCTACTTCAGGCCGCGCTCGAATTGCAACAGCTTGCCGGCAATCCGTGAGGCATTGATCCGATAAGTGCCCGAGTTGATTGCTTGCTTCACGGCTGCCACTTTGTTCGCATCCACCACCGGACTTTTGGCGACCGCTTCTTCGATTTTCTGCAACGTGCGAGCCGAGTCCGTCAATGTCACGTGATCTGAAGTCTGAGCCGAAACTACAGACCCCGAGGCATCGCCTAGCGCCTTTTCAGCTGCAACGCCGTTGCTGCCCGAGCCCTTGGTGGGCGCGATCGGTTCGGCTGCTGAAGGACCACTGATTTTGTTAGTCACCGAAATCTCCTGGGACAAGCGAACTGTCGATGCGATGTTATCGTCAGATATTGGATGAACTTTAGCGAATCCACCCAAGACCACCCGCTCCCTTCTTTATCGGCTGTGACGTAGATCACTGAAGGGCTATTGCAAAATAATTTCGACGGTTTGTTCGGAGCGGGCGATTCCCTCGACAATTTTTCCGGACGAGAGATTCTGCACCTTAACCCTTTGATTCATCAGGCCATCGCTCATCGCGCGCCCAGCCATGCGTACACTGATACCGCCCACATCGGCGAGCAAGGTTACCGACTGGCCGCGCTGCACCGCTTTAGAGGCCACCAGCTGCTGATTTGTAAGATAGGCCCCGCCGGCAATGGGCCGGCTCGCCGTCAGGCCGATGGCGATGGAAGGATCGTCCAAGAAGCCTAAGGGCAGCTCCGAAACATCGTGTTCCTCAGTCTTGACGTCGCTCGGCTTGATGCTGGTACCGGCGATGATGGCGTGCGCCGCCACCGCCACGGGCGAGGTTGAGACGATCCTCACCGGTACATATATATGCCACGGCTTTGGATCCTCGCAACGCAGCTCGATGGTCACGCGATCTTTCATGTGTTGCGGCGAAGCGGGCACAGCTCGCATCGGCCGGCTGCATTTTTCCGGCTGCAGATGCGAATCGATCGGGCCGGCTAAGAAGCGCTGCCGCTCGGTCAGCTTTGGGAATTGCAGCGCTGCTTGTGAGCGCGCTAGCGCTTCGAGCCGCGTACGCTCTTGCCCAACCGCGTCCTGCGCAAGGGCGCCCCGCGCAAAGACCAAGTACGGCAGCAGCGCGCATACGCCAAGCGCCTGCGCGCGGTGCGCGAAGCGGCGGGTCAAGCGGAGGCGACGATATTTTGGCGCTGTGCGCATGTTGGGTAGGATTAAAGCAAGCGCCGTGCCATCTCGAGCATTACCGGCAACACGAATGCGGCAAGTTCTTGCCGGCGGCGGCCGCTGCGATTGCCAATTGCCACGCTTTGAGAACCCCTACAGCCGCGCAGCGCGCTTTTCGTGTGACGTGCACCACGGTTGCGCCCGGCGACTATTCAGTCTCACCGTTGGCATAGCTCTTGCTAATGCTTACCCCAAGAGGAGTTATACGCATGTTTCAGAACATTTTTGGCATCCACGAGCAAGCACTGCTGTTGCAGGGCCAACGCGTCGGCATCTTGGCGACGAACCTGGCGAATGCGGATACCCCCAACTACAAGGCGCGCGACATCGATTTCAGCGCGGTGTTGGCGCACAGCGATGCGACACCCTTACCCCTGGCCGCCACGGATGGCGCGCACTTCAGCATGGATGACACCGCAACGCCTGCTGCGGATCTCAAATACCGCAACCCCTATCAGGCCTCGCTCGACGGCAACACGGTGGAAATGCCGGTCGAACAGGCGGCTTTCTCGGAGAACAACGTGCGCTATCAGGCGAGCCTGGGCTTTATCAACGCGACGATTGCCCAAATGACGCTGGCAATCAACGGCCAGTAGCACAGGTCTTAGGAGCTAAACATGTCTTTGTTCAATGTATTCAACACCGCCGGTAGCGCGCTCAATGCCGAAACCATTCGGCTCAACACCACGGCCAGCAACCTGGCCAACGCGGAGAGCGTCAACGGCGACCCCAGCAAAGTCTATCGCGCACGCCATCCGGTGTTCCAAACCATGATGGATAACTCCGCCGCCAGTTTCGATCAAGCGGATGCCGGCGTCGGCGTTCGCGTGCTGGGGGTCGTGGAAAGCACCGCGCCGCCCCTGATGCGCTATCAGCCGGACAATCCGTCGGCGAACAAGGACGGCTATGTCTTCAGCTCGAACGTCAATTCGATTGAAGAGATGACCAATATGATCTCTGCCAATCGAACTTTCGCAACCAACGTTGAAGCGATCAACACGGCACGGGATTTATTACTCAAAACCATTTCGATGGGCCACTAGGCTTAAGGTCACGAACCATGATCATCAACGCTATACATGCTGCCCCGGTAGCGGGAAACACCGCCGGTAACGCAACCTCCCCACTCGGTGCGATCGCAGGCACCGTGACGGGAAGCACCGGAGCTGCGCCCGCGACCAATGGCACCACCTTGGGAGGCACCGATTTTCTGACGCTGATGCTGGCGCAGCTCAAGCAGCAGGACCCGACCAGCCCGGTGGACAGCAACACTTTCTTGACACAGCTGGCGCAGCTTAGCCAAGTGCAAGGCATCAACACGCTCAACACCACGCTCACCAATTCCATTTCATCGAACCAGGCCTTGCAGGCTTCATCGTTGCTGGGTCATCAGGCATTGGTCAACAGCCCCACCGCCAACCTCGCGGCCGGCGGCGCCGTGAACGGGGCGGTCAATGTTCCGCAGACCACCTCGCAAGTGGTGCTCAACATCACCGACAGCTACGGCGCGCAAGTGCGCCAAATCAACTTGGGCGCGCAACCGAGCGGCCTTGCGAACTTCACGTGGGACGGTAAAGAGACCAACGGTTCACTGGCCCCGGCGGGGCAGTACAAGTTGAGTGCCCAATACGCGGGTGCGGTTTCGGGTGGCGCCGCCGCGACGACACTGGTCACCGGCACCGTGCAGAGCGTCAGTATGGGCGCTGGATCGACGGGCCTGACCTTGAACGTGGCGGGAATCGGCAGTGTGCCGTTCAGCAGCGTTCAACAGATTTCAAACTAATTCATTCGAGGAGTTTTACATGGCTGCTTTTACTATCGCGTTGTCGGGATTGAATGCCGCGAGTTCCGATTTGGACGTTACCGCCAACAACGTCGCCAATGCCAATACGGTGGGTTTCAAGCAATCGCGAGCCGAGTTCGCCGACGTGTTTGCCGCCGGCGCGGTGAATCTGAATACTTCCGCGATCGGGGAAGGGGTACGCCTTTCAACCACCGCGCAACAATTTACGCAAGGCAACATCAGCACTTCAGGTTCGAATCTCGATCTGGCCATCAGCGGCGATGGCTTCTTTACCTTGAAAGACCCCAGCAGCGGCACTGTCTATACGCGTAACGGACAGTTTGCCGAAGATAAGAGCGGCGACGTCGTCACCGCCAGCGGAGCGGCGTTGCAGGTGTATCCGCCGACCGGCACCGGCGGATTCAATACCGGCGCGCTGAGCAATTTGAATTTACAGACTGCACAGAGCCAGCCGCTGGCGACCACCGCGGGAACCGTGATACTGAACTTGCCGGCCGGCTCTACTGTGCCCACCGGGGGTGCGTTCAATCCCGCAGATCCGACCACTTACAACCAATCCACATCGACCACGGTGTTCGATTCGCTCGGCAATTCTTTTCCGGCGACTTTCTTTTTCACGCAGACGGCCACCGCCGGGAAGTGGAATGTCAACATGACCGTGAACAACGTGCTGAACGCCACCACTGATACGCTGACGTTCTCCTCCACGGGTGCAGTGACGCCGGCAGGAAGCGGTTCGCTGAACTTCCCCGGCTTCACGCCCACCGACGGAGCGGCGGCGATGAACATGACCTTCAACTTCAACCAGAGCACGCAGTTCGGCGGCGGCTTCGGCGTTACCTCGATTGTGCAGAACGGCTTTACCACGGGGCAGTTGAGCACCGTATCCATCGATCCCACCGGAGTGGTATCGGCGGTGTATACCAATGGCCGCTCCACTCAGCTGGGCCAATTGGCCTTGGCGAATTTTCCGAACCCTCAGGGTTTGAAACAGTTAGGCGGCACGAACTGGTCCGAGACCTTCACTTCCGGCACGCATATTTCCGGTACTGCCGGTTCTTCCGGATTCGGCTCCATCCAGTCGGGCGCCCTCGAGTCATCGAACGTGGATTTGACCAAGGAGTTGGTGAACATGATAACCGCACAACGCGCTTTCCAGGCGAACGCGCAGGTGATTAGCACCGCGAATCAGCTCTCCTCAGCCGTCATTAACATCCAGCATTAATCATGGATAGAGGTTTATATGTGGCGATGACCGGCGCAAAGCAAATCATGCAAGCGCAGGCCGTGAACAATCACAACATCGCCAACTTAAGCACCATCGGCTTTCGCGCCGATGCCGTGACTTTCGACAGCGAGCCGATTTACGGGCCGGGATTTGCCACGCGCGTCAACTCAGTGTCGGGCGATGCCGGCATCGATTTTTCGACAGGCACAATGGAAAGTACCGGACGCGACCTTGATATCGCCGTGAATGGAAAAGGGTTTATCGCGGTTCGCGGCAGCGACGGCCAGGAAGCCTACACCCGTGCCGGCGACCTGCGGGTTTCGCCGACCGGCGCAGTCACGACTGCGAGCGGGCTGGCCGTACTGAGCGAGAGCGGGCCGCTGATCATACCGCCCTCGACGGTGGTGAGCATCGGCGGCGATGGCACCGTGTCCGTTGTGCCGCAGGGCTCGGCGCCTTTTGCGGTGACGCAGGTCGATCGAATCAAGCTGGTCAATCCGCCGACTTCGTCTCTGCAGAAGGGCGATGATGGGCTGCTGCGCTTAAAGACGGGCGGCAAAGCCAAGACCGACGACACGGTTTCGGTGGCCTCGGGGATGCTCGAGTCCAGCAACGTGAATGCCGCGCAGTCGCTCATCAGCATGATCGAGCTGCAGCGCCTCTACGAATTTCAGATCAAGAGCATCAACTCAACCAACACGAATGAACAGAGTGCCGAAAAACTCATGACGGGCGGCGCTTAACATGAAAGGACATATCCGATGAATCTCGCATTATGGGCTGCCAAAACCGGTCTCGACGCGCAAACCACCCGCATGGCGGTGATCGCCAACAATCTGGCGAACACCAATACAACCGGATTTAAGGCGGGCCGCGCTGCGTTTCAGGATCTGATGTATCAAAACATTCGTCAAGTCGGTGCGCAGAGTACCCAGAATACACAATATTCCACCGGCCTTACGCTGGGTACCGGGGTGCGCATCGTCGCCACCGAGAAGGACTACACACAGGGCAGTGTGCTACAGACCAAGGGTTCCTTGGACATGTCGGTAAGCGGAAAAGGATTCCTGCAGATCACTTTGCCGGATGGAACAATTGCATACACGCGCGATGGAAGTTTTTCGCTGGACAATCAAGGCAACGTGGTCACGGCTAGCGGCTATCCGCTGCAGCCGGCAATCAATATCCCGGCTGGCACGCAATCGGTCACCATCGGCACCGACGGCATTGTGACCGTGACCACGGCAGCTAATGCCAAGGGCACCCAGGTGGGCCAGATCCAATTGGCCGATTTCATCAATGAGGAAGGGCTGCAGCCCACCGGCAACAACTTGCTGGTCGAATCTGCAGCGAGCGGCTCCCCGCAGGTCGGCACCGCAGGCACCAACGGCTTGGGCACGATCGCGCAGGGTACCCTGGAGACCTCAAACGTCAATTCCGTGACTGAACTGGTTTCGATGATCGAGTGCCAGCGCTCTTACGAGATGAATTCGAAGGCCATCAGCACCACTAATCAGATGCTGCAATACCTCACGACGAATCTATGATGCGCCCACTCGCATTTTTACTGTGTGTCTTCCTGTCGGCATGCGGTCTGCTGCCTGCGAGGCATCATCCGGAGCCGCCGGCCGCGCGCATACTGCCGCCCCCGACGCCGCGCACCGACGGCGCCATCTACCAGCAAGGGCAGCAAGTCGAGTTATTCGCGGATCTCAAGGCGCGCCGCGTCGGCGATGTGCTGACCATTCGGTTGACCGAAGCGACCAACGCCAGCAAGAGCGCGGCCACGAAGACGGCAAAAACAACCTCGGTGAACAATACCGGGCCAACCGTCTTGGGAAGGACCATTACAGCCTCCGGCGTGCCGATTTTCACAACAACTTTATCCGGTGCAGACAGCTTTGCCGGCGAGGGCTCGAGCACTCAGGGCAACAGCTTGGCCGGCTTTCTCACCGTAACGGTGACGGACGTGCAGCCGAACGGCAATTTGGTTATCCAAGGCGAGAAGACCTTGAAACTCAATCAGGGCGACGAATTCGTGCGTCTCTCCGGAGTTGTACGCACCGCGGACATCGCGACGGACAACACGGTCAGTTCCTCGAAGGTCGCAGACGCGCACATCAGCTACTCGGGCAAGGGTGTCATCGACAGCTCGAACCGCTTAGGCTGGCTCGCGCGGTTCTTCAATTCCAAATATGCGCCGTATTAGAGATGTGTACTTCAATGATTAAACGAATGCTCCGGGCGGTACTGTTTACGGCGCTGGCTTCATCGCTCGCGCAAGCCGAACGCATCAAGGATATGGCGCAGATCCAGGGTGTGCGCACCAATCAACTCGTCGGCTACGGACTAGTAGTAGGACTCGACAGCACCGGCGATCAAACCAGCCAAGCGCCGTTCACAGTGCAATCACTCAACAACATGTTGGCGCAACTGGGTATCACGGTTCCGCCCAATGTGACGCCGCAATTGAAAAACGTCGCTGCCGTGGCCGTGCATGCGGTGCTTCCGGCATTCGTCAAGCCCGGCCAAACCATCGATGTCACCGTCAATTCCATCGCTAACGCCAAAAGTCTTCGTGGCGGATCTCTGTTGGTCACTGCGCTGCACGGACTTGACGGCCAGGTATACGCGATAGCCCAGGGCAATCTTATCGTCAGCGGATTCGGCGTCGAGGGCACGGACGGCTCGAAGCTCACGGTGAATGTGCCGAGCTCGGGGCGGGTGCCCAATGGCGCTACCGTTGAACGCGCCGTGCCCTCGCAATTCGGGCAAGGGGATTCAATTACGTTGAATCTAAACGATCCCGATTTCACCACGGCGACGCGCTTGGTTGCGAGCGTGAATAAGGGCATGGGCGATGGCATTGCCAGCATCATGGACGGCGCCTCGATCCGCGTGCGAGCGCCGCTCGATATCACGCAGCGGGTGGCGTTTCTGTCCGCGGTGGAAAATCTTGAAGTAGAACCGGGCGCCGCCTCGGCGAAGGTCATCATCAACTCGCGCACCGGCACGGTCGTTATCAGCAGCCACGTCATCGTGACGCCGGCCGCGGTCTCGCACGGTTCGCTATCCGTCACCATCAAAGAAGAGCAGAGCGTGAGCCAACCCGCCCCGTTCTCCAAGCTTGGGCAAACAGTGGTGCTCAACAATTCCACCATCAAAGTCGATCAAGGATCGAATCGCATGTTCTTGTTCAAACCCGGGGTGGAGCTTGACCAGATCGTGCGCGCGATCAACGATGTGGGCGCCGCTCCAGGCGATCTGGTCGCGATTCTTGAGGCCCTGAGGGAAGCCGGCGCGCTGCAGGCCGAGCTGGTCGTGATTTAAATGGCTACCTTGCCTCCCATCGCCTCGCCCATGCAGATCCTCGGCGCCGCACCGGTCGACACCTCGACGGCGTCCACGTACACGGACCTCAATGGGCTGGCCGCCCTGAAGCGCGATCCGAACTCGCCCGAGGCGATCAGCGCGGCTGCGCAACAAGTTGAAGCATTGTTTCTGCAAATGATGCTGAAGAGCATGCGCGAGGCCAGCGCCGAAGAGGAGACGAGCAGCAACGAGATGGGTATGTACCAGGACATGTTCGACAAGCAAGTGGCACTAAGCATCAGTCAACATGCCGATTTAGGCATAAGCCGGTTGTTGAAGCGCCAGCTGGGCGCCACGCCCACCTCATCCGCGACCCATCTGATGTCAGGCAAACCGAGCGCATCGTATAGCACGACGGATACGGCCCAGGCGTTGCCGACGCCGGCCGAATTCGTGCATCGCGTGCTCCCCTCAATCCGGCGGGCAGCGAACGAGTTGGGTGTTGATCCGATGGGAATCCTGGCACAAGCTGCGCTGGAAACCGGCTGGGGGCAGCGCATGCCGCGCAACGCCGATGGCTCGGCGAGCCACAACCTATTTGGCATCAAGGCGGGGGATGAGTGGACCGGGGCGCGGGCGCCGGCCGACACCATGGAGGTGATTAATGGGGTTGCCACCGCACACCGTGTGAGTTTTCGCTCTTACGCCTCGATCGAGCAAAGCATCGGCGATTTCACCAGTCTGCTGAAGAACTCGCCGCGTTACCGCGACGTTCTTGCGGCCGGGGCTGACAGCGGCGCGTTTGTCGCGCGATTGGGGCGATCCGGCTACGCCACGGATCCCGAATACGCGAATAAGTTAAAGCAGATCTTGCGCAGCGACACCCTGCAGTCGGCGTTGGCCCCCCGCACTGCAGCATTATAGAAATCGCGCTGGTTGCCGATATTGAATCAGCGTTAGCGAAATAAGGCGGCCGGAGAACAAAGTGTCAGATGTGTTTGGAATCAGTGTCTCGGCGCTACAGGCGTTTCAAAATGCCATCAACGTCACCGCCAACAACGTCGCTAATGCCAGTACGGCGGGCTACGATCGCGAAACTGTCAACCTGACCGAGGCGATACCGCAATCGAATGGCGCCGCGACGGTTGGCGCCGGCGTCGTCGTCAATGGGATTAGCCGCGCGTTCAGCCAGGCTGCGGCAAATCAGCTGAACACCTCGCAGAGCAGCTTAGGGCAGCTCAATGCGCTACAGAGTTACAGCAATCAAATAGACAACCTGTTCGGTACCACGGTGGGTGGTTTGAGCACAGCGCTGCAGAGCTTTTACAACGGGTTTTCCAATGTCGCCGACGCGCCGACCTCCACTGCGTCACGCCAAGCCCTGCTCGGGCAGGCGCAGGGCGTTGCCAGCAGCTTTCAAAATGCCAGCGGCGAACTGAATTCCCTTAATACGGATGTGAATTCCCGCATCAGCAGCGATGTGACTCAGGTCAATTCCATCGCCCAGGCCATCTCCTCGTTGAACGCCCAGGTGGTCACGGGCACGGCGCAGGCCGGCGGCCAACCGCCCAACGAATTGCTTGATAAGCGCGACCAATTGGTGTCGAACTTGTCGCAGTTGGTCAATGTCACGACCACCACCGATACGAACGGTGCTCTGAACGTATTCATCGGAAATGGCCAACCCCTGGTGCTCCAGGCGCAAACCCTGAATGTGAGCGTGGTGCCTAACCAATTCAATGCCTCGCAGCTCGAAATCAGCTCGACCGCATCCGGTGCGGTGATCAGCAATAACATCACTTCCGGGGATTTAGGCGGCTTGCTGGCGGCGCGCTCTCAAGTGATCAACCCTGCGTTGAATCAGCTGGGGCAAGTCGCAACCGCCTTCGCTCAGACGATCAACTCCCAACAAGCGCAAGGTTTGGACCTCAGCGGCAATCTGGGTGCCAACATTTTCTCCGTGGGCGCGCCGCTCGCGACTGGATCATCGGCAAATACCGACGCGGTAACCGCAAGCGTGTCGGTGAGTCCGAACGGACTAGGCGCGCTTACCGCCAATGATTACATCCTGTCCTTCATGGGCGGTACGCCAAAATTGACCAATACTGCCGACGGCACCAGTGTGACGCCGGCGGGCGCAGGCACGGTCGCAAGCCCGTACACGGCCGCAGGCATCTCCATCGTACTGTCGGGTGCAGCGTCGAACGGCGATCAATTCCTGGTGCGGCCCACCGCAACGGCTGCCTCGAGTCTGCAGGTCGTTTTGAGCAACCCCGCGCAAATCGCCGCGGCCGGCGCCATCAAGACCGCCGCAGCGGCCACCAACGGCGGTGCCGCCATCATCAGTTCTGGAACCGTGCTGAACTCGGCCAACCCGAATTTACTGACGCCCGCCACCATCACCTTCGCCAATCCGCCGACCAGCTATGCGATCAACGGCGGTGCGCCGGTGGCCTATGTCAGCGGCGGCAACATCGCGGTGAACGGTTGGCAGGTGCAGATCAGCGGCACGCCGGCCAGCGGCGATTCTTTTACCATCGGCAGCAACGCCGGCGGCACGGGCGATAACCGCAATGCTCTGGCCGCAGCCAATCAACAAAATGTCGGTGTTTTGCAAAACGGCACCACCAGCATCAACGGCGGGGTCAGCGCGTTGATCACCGGCCTCGGCAGTCATGCGCAGCAGATAAATACCGCGCAGGCCGCGCAGGCCGCGGTCAATACTCAAGCTCAGAGTGCGGTGCAGTCTAAAAGCGGCGTGAATCTGGATGAGGAGGCAGCCGCTTTGCTGCAATGGCAGCAAGCCTACCAGGCAGCTGCGCATGCCTTGACCATAGGCGCCAGTTTGTTCACGACATTGATCAATGCGGTAAATGGACGATAGGAGACTGCACCCATGCGCGTTACACAATTTCTCGATCAAACGCAGTTTCTGACGTCGATCGGCGCGCTCGAATCGAGCATCGCTCAGACGCAGAATCAAATGGGCAGCGGTGTTCAGTTCACGACGGCGTCCGAAAATCCCACCGCCGCGGGCAGCGTGAACAATTACAAACAGGCCTTAGCGCAAAGCCAGCAATACGGCACCAACGCCTCCAGCGCGCAAACGAATCTGAGTGCCGAGGACAACACAATAGCGCAGGTGCAGGCTCAGTTGCAGACCCTGCGAGGTTTGGCGCTACAAGCCAATAACGGCACCTTGACCAACAGCAATCGAGCGGCGATCGCGACGCAAGCGGTGCAGATCCAAAACAGCTTATTGGCGCTCGCGAATACCCAAAACGGTAACGGCGAATACATCTTCGGGGGTTTTGCCACGCAAACCCAGCCCTTCACCTTGAGTGCCACGGGTGCGGCCTACAACGGAGATCAAGGTCAGCGCCAGGTACAAATCGCCGCAGGGCAGACCGTGGCCGACGGCGATAACGGCAATACGGTTTTCAATCAAATCAAGACCGGCAACGGCATTTTCAGCGTTGCCTCTGCAGCGATCAACACAGGATCGGGAATCGTGGGTGCGACCACGGTGTCGAACGCCGCAGCCTATAATGGCTCCACTTACGCCATCAATTTCACCGCGCCGGGTACCTACCAAGTGGTGCAAGGCGCGACCGTGGTCAGCGCGGGCACGTATACCGACGGCGGCACGATTGCATTTAACGGGATTCAAGTCACCTTAACCGGGCAGCCCGCGGCAGGGGATTCATTCAGCGTCGCGCCGAGCTCAAATCAAAGCCTGTTCACGACCGTGCAGAATTTGGTGAGTGCATTGCAAACCGGCGTCGTCTCGTCCTCTTCGAGCAGTTTGAACAACTCGATCGGCAGCGCCATCAATAATATCGATCAGGCGCTCGCTCAGACTTCCACTGTGCGCGCCAGCATCGGCGGACGCCTCAACACCATCACCACCCAACAATCGGTCGCTGGCACTCAGCAAGTACAATTGCAACAGTCGATATCGACGCTGCAGAGCCTGGATTACGCAAGCGCAATCACCACACTGACCCAGCAGAATACGACTCTAAGCGCCGCGCTCCAGGCCTATAACCTTACCAAAGGCTTGTCGCTGTTCAAATTTTTCTAATGATGGTGGCCGCCGGCGCCATGCACGTGGCCGTGCTCCAATTCCTCCGCGGTCGCATCGCGTACTGATACGACCTGCACATCAAAATGCAGGGTCTTAGCAGCCAGAGGATGGTTTCCGTCGAGCGTCACCATATCGCCCATGACACCCGTTACGGTGAAAAGACGCATGCCATCCGCGGTTTGCGCCTGGAATTGCATGCCTTTCTTGATTTCTCCCGAGCCTTGCAAGGAGCGCTTCGGCACCCGTTGGATCAAGGCCTGATCAAATTCGCCGTAGCCTTCGGCCGGTTGCACCGACACTGCGATGCTGCTGCCGTCCTGCTTGCCCTCCAGGGCCTTTTCCAAGCCTGACACCAGGTTGCCGTGGCCTTGAATGTAGGCCAGCGGCTCACCGCCCGCCGAGCTGTCTATCACGCCGCCGGCATCGTCCTTGAGGGTGTAATGAATGAGTACGACTTTGTCTGCAGAAATTTCCACGGGATTATCTCCGAAAGGGGTGCCGGGCACCGGGTTAACAACAGTCAATTAGGGACAATCAATCGCGCTTCAAGGTCGTAGGCACCGGCCGCCGTGATCTGCACGTCCACCAGGGAGCCTACCGACAGGGCGCGGCCGGCACGGCGCGCGCCGGCGATACGTACGGTTCCGTCGATTTCAGGGGCATCACTGCTCGAGCGCCCGATGGCAACATCACCCTCGATGCGGTCGATGAGCACAGGCATGTTTCGGCCGATCTTCGCCTTGAGCCGCTCAGCGCTGATCTCGGCAGCGAGTTCCATGAAGCGAGCGCGGCGTTCGGCTTTCAGCTCTGCAGGAACCGGCGTTTCCTTCAGCGCATTGGCGGCGGCGCCCTCCACGGGCGAGTATTCGAAGCAGCCCACCCGATCGAGTCGCGCCACGCGTAGCCAGCCGAGCAACTCTTCGAAATCCTGTTCGGTTTCACCGGGGAATCCGACAATGAACGTGCTCCGTATCGTGATATCCGGCACCACGCACCGCCAAGCGGCGATACGCTCCAGGGTGTTTTCAGCAGCCGCCGGCCGCTTCATCAATTTCAAGATGCGTGCGCTCGCGTGCTGGAAAGGGATGTCCAGATAGGGCAGCACTTTAGCTTGCGCCATCAGTTCAATGACTTGATCGACGTGCGGATAGGGATATACATAGTGCAGGCGGATCCAAACGCCCAGTTCGCCGAGGGCAGCGCACAAGTCATAGAAGCGCGCGCGGCGATCTGCATCGCGCCAAGGTTGTGCCGCGTACTTCAAATCCACACCGTAAGCGCTCGTGTCCTGCGAAATGACCAGGATTTCCTTGACGCCGGCGCGGACCAGCCGTTCGGCTTCGCGAAGTACCTCGCCGATGGGCCGGCTGACCAGGTCTCCGCGCATCGAGGGAATGATGCAAAAGCTGCAGCGATGGTTGCAGCCTTCGGAAATTTTCAAGTAAGCATAGTGCCGCGGCGTGAGCTTGATGCCCTGCTCAGGCACCAGGTCGAGAAACGGTTCATGTTTCGCGGGCAGGTATTCATGCACGGCTGCGAGGACTTCCTCATAGCGTTGCGGGCCGGTGATTTTGAGCACCTGAGGGTGGCGGGCCAGAATTTTTTGCGGCTGAGCGCCCAAGCACCCGGTCACGATAACCCGGCCATTCTCCGCCAAGGCCTCGCCGATGGCATCCAACGACTCATCCACCGCGGCATCAATGAAGCCGCAGGTATTCACCAACACGAGGTCGGCTGCAGCATAACTGGCCGCCACCTCGTAGCCTTCGGCGCGCAGGCGCGTCAGGATACGTTCGGAATCGACCAGTGCTTTGGGGCAGCCTAAGCTGACAAAGCCCACTTTAGGGCTTTTGCGTTTGACGGATTTCACGCTATTTCAAGGATGGCGGGTTGCGGAGTAAAATTGTACTCCAAAACCAGGTTTCCCGGCCGATAAGAACTCGACAGCGGTCAACCGCCCCAGCGGCGTCCCATTCCTGCGTCAAATGGATTTCGCAAATTTTGCGACTTGGCGCAAACAAAAGTTAACCCACGAATCGCCCGGCCCGCTCAAGAAACCACCCCCCCTGTCCGATAAACACTTTGAATGTGTCACCGGTCCGCCCGCAGTGGGCAAAGTGAACACATAGGGCCTAAGAGGGCCGGTGGTTAAACTTTCAGGAGTCATCAATGTCACTAGTTCTAAATACCAATATCAACTCGCTGAACGCGCAGAACAATCTGGCGGGTTCGCAAGCCACATTGTCACAGGCCTTACAGCGCCTCTCTTCGGGTTTGCGCATCAACAGCGCCGCGGACGATGCCGCGGGTCTCGCAATCAGCCAGCAATTCACCACGCAGATCAACGGCACCAATCAGGCCGTTCACAATGCGAACGATGCCGTGTCGGAAGCGCAAACTACAGCAGGCGCGCTGAACACCATCGTCAACAACCTGCAGAGCATTCGTACCTTGGCGGTGGAATCGGCCAACGGCTCGAACAGCGCCTCTGACCGTGCTGCTCTCAACAACCAAGTGCAGCAGCAGATTGAGGAAATCACGCAGATTGCCCAGCAAACCACGTTCAACGGTTTGAACGTGCTCAACGGCTCAAGCGGCACGACCGTATATCAAGTCGGCGCCAATGTCGGCAACACAATTGCCGTCAGCCTGCAGCAGGGCGTGGCTTCCAACCAGATCGGTCAGTTCTCAACGCAAAGCGGAACTGCGGTCACCAATGGCACGTTGTCGGGCACTTCGACGGTGACAATCGGCGACGGCACCTCCACGGTGACGGTCGGTCCGACTGCCAGTTTTGTAGGCTCAACGGTTTACCAGGGCGCAAGCTCGGCGTATGCCAAAGCAGGTGCCGTCAACGGTGCCGGGTTGCAGGGGCTCACCGCGAGCGCCTCGACCAGTGCGGTTGACAACACCGCGTTCTCAACCGTTTCCGGCGGAACCAACGGTGCCGGCAGCACGGGTGCCACGGCCAGCACGTACAATCTGAGCATCAATGGCACGGCCATTTTCTCAGGCTCGGGCAATGTCGGCGTCGGCCAGACTTTGACCAGCGCGGCAGTCGCTGCGCAGGTCAATCTGTTCTCGGGAACCACGGGTGTCACAGCTTCGGTCAACACCAACGCCGCCAACGGCACGGTGGGCGCAGTGGTCCTCAGCAACACCGACGGTAGCGACATCATTACCACGCAGGCGGTCACTCTAGGCATCGCGGGAAGCACCGGCGGTGCGGCAGGCGTGGCAGGCGCAGGCACCGGCCTCGGCACCACCTTGGCGACCGGCGGCACGGGCTCCACGCTCACGGGCAAGGTTACCTTGACAGATTCTAAGCCGGTCACCATCACGGACGTCGGCACGGCCGGCGGCGCTGTGACTCTGGGATTCGTCAGCGGCAGTGCGACGGCATTGAGTTCGACGGCTTCGGGGGCGACTGCGACATTGGCCAACCAAAACGTACTGACGGTTGCTGGCGCGAACAGCACCATCTCCTCGGTCGACGCGGCACTGGCTACGGTCAGCGCTTTTCAGAGCCAATTGGGCGCGATCCAGAATCGCTTCACGGCAGCGGTCGGCAACTTGCAGTCAACGGCACAGAACCTGACTCAGTCGCGCAGCACCATTCAGGATGCCGATTTTGCCGCGGAAACGGCGAAGTTGACACAGTCCAACGTGTTGCAACAAGCGGGTATCTCGGTGTTGGCGCAGTCCAACCAACAGCCCCAGCTGATTCTCAAACTTTTGGCGTAACAGCCGAAGGTTGAAAGAGAGTCGAAAAAAATCCCACGGCTCGACCGACGACGGTCGGGCCGTGGTCATCTGAATGGAATTCGGACACAAGGTTTAAGGTAGTGCAATAAGGTAAATAGGTGAACGCATGGCCAGCGACGGACAGCCGGTAAAGATACCGGCGGTGAGCCTAGTGCAAGAAAGTCAGGCGCCTACGATTGCAACGGAACGCAGCGGCAATATTTTGCCGCGAAGCGGCAAAGCGGCGGCGCATCCGGTGGCGGCCGGCTCTCAGCTACAAGCGCAGGTCGCGCTCCTCAATAAGTATCTCAATGATTCGGGCCGGCCCGATCAATTTCGCGTGGATCCGGCCTCTAACGGCAAGCTCATTCAGCAAATCAACCCCGCCACGGGCGTGGTTGTCGGCGAATTGCCGGCCGACGAGTTCGAGGCCCTGGCTCGAAGCGTCGGGATTTCGGGCGTTATCGTCGATAGGCACGCCTGATCAGCGGAATTGACGATTTTTGGTACGACGCTTGCTTAAGTCTGATTGCTGACTGCCGATAAATTAAGCAACGTAGTGCGGACCTAATCCTATGAGTTCAGTAATCTCGCCCAGCAGTGCATCGAGCAGCGCTCCCCCCAATACCCTTATTACCTCCACGGGTATCGGGTCCGGACTCAACATCAGTTCCATTGTGTCCTCGCTGACCAGCGCCTACGGGGCGGCCCAGACCTACCAATTGACCAACCAGCAAACCCTCTTGGATTCGCAGGTGTCGGCCTATGGGACATTCGCCAGTGCGCTCGACACCCTCAAGCTGGCAGTCCCGTCACTTGAGGATGCGAAGCTGTTAGCCGGCTTTACGGCAAGTGTCGCCGACAAAAGCATTGCCACCGCAACCACCAGCGCGTCTGCGGTTGCAGGACAGTATTCGTTGCAGGTAAACAATCTCGCGACTTCTGCGACGCTCACCTCGCAACCCGTGGTGGGTGGTGCGGCAGCCGCGGTGGGCACCGGGACCCTCACCATTGCGGTGGGTGCCGCATCAACTTCGATCAACATCGACACCAGCAACAACTCATTGTCCGGCATCGCCGCGGCGATCAATTCGGCCACGAACAATCCAGGCATCACCGCGAGCATCATCAATACCACGGGCGGCTCGCGCTTGGTTCTCACCGGCACGACGACGGGCTCTGCGAACCTGATCACGGTTACGCCGGCGGGAGGGGACGGCGGCTTGGCCTCCCTCGCCCTCACGCAGACGCGGGCAGCGCAGGATGCAAGTTTTGCGATCAACGGCTTTTCAGCCACCAGCGCTAGCAACCTGGTCAGCAACGCGATCACCGGCGTGACATCGATCTGCTGCAGTCATCAGCCGCCGGGACGCCGACGACGCTGAGTGTCAGTCCGGACACCACGGCGGCAAACGCTTCCATCGATAAATTCGTGACTGCGGTCAACGGCGTGCTGAGCAGCATACAGACCCTGACCGCTTACAATCCCGCGACCAAAGCCGCCGGTCCGTTGAATGGCAACGCGACGCTCGAATCGTTCCAGAACCAGCTGCAAAGCATCCTCGGTAAAATCACGACCGGCGCGCCGGGAAGCGTAAAATCCCTGACCGATCTCGGAATCAGCGCAGGTGCCGGCGGCACCTATTCCACCGATGAAACCAAGCTGGGCAATGCCTTGAGTGCCAGCCTTGCATCGATCGGCAATCTGCTCGGCGGCACCAACGGCATTGCCACCCAAGTCGCCAGTTTAGTCGACGGCTACATCAAGCCGGGCGGCTTGCTCGATACCATCAACAAGGGCTTGCAGACCGGATTGAGCAGCGTCTCGACGCAACAGGCTGCGCTCACTGCTGACTTGGCCGCCTACTCGGCCAGGCTCAGCGCACAATACAATGCGATGGACCAAGCGGTCGCGCTGCTTAAGCAAACCCAGACTTATTTAAATGCTGAGTTCAACCCGACTGCGAATGCAGCATCGGGAACCTCGTCAAGCAATTCAAGTTTGGGAAGCGGCAATCTCGGCGTCGGCGGCTAGCGGTGTACCCTCAGCGGGGCGCGGCTCAATACCGCTCAGTCAGCAACCACGGCCTGGTTGCCGAGGCCAGTCCTGCGAGGCTGGTGCAGATCGTGTATGAACAGATGCTGACGAACCTCGCAACGGCGCAAGGCTGCATGGCGCGTATTCAGAACAACATGCCCGTCAACGAGGTGATCGCCAAGGGCAAGGCCATGGGCAAGGCCATTCGGCTGATCGATCATCTTAATAATACGCTCGATATGGAGCGTGGCCAAAAGATTGCGCAGGATTTGCGCGCTCTCTATGTATACATGCTGGCCCGCCTGACCCTCGCCAATGTGGCTAACGATGCGATGATCGTTGCCGAAGTTTCCCGGCTGATCCAAACCGTGAAAACCGGTTGGGATCAAATCGTCGATACTCGTTGATGGGTGCGCAAGACTCGTCGGTCTTGGCGCGCGCGTTGGCGCTCTCGATGCAGATGCTCGGTGCCGCCGAGCGTGGCGGCTTGGCGGCACTGCAGTCGCTCGACGCGCAGCGTATGGAGCTGCTAAAGTCATTTCGGATCGATACTCCGCGGCCGAATGCGGCGGATCAGGCTTGTCTGCAGCAAATTTCCGAGCTGAATGACCGGGCGATTGGGCTGCTGGAACATCATCAGCGCAGCGTGGGGCGCGAGTTGGATTTGGCCGGCGTTGGCCGCCGGGCGGTGGCTGCCTATGGGAATCATGCTTGAGTCGATTTTGGGCGATGGACTAATATTCGAGGAAGTGTTGCCGGTGTCCTGGACCCCCGGACCCCTCGCGGATGGCTTGATCCTGTCAAGGCTCAATGCGGACAACCATCAGCTTCTCGGCGCTGAGTCATCCTTAGACGAGGTGCGGGTGCACGAGGCGCTCAAGGACGAGTCGGCTGCTCTGCTGCATGAGCTGCAGCGCCTCGAGTACAAGGTCAATATTCTGCTGCGCCTCACGGCTGAGCTGTCGCTGCGCAGTAGCGGTCTGCCCGCCGCCCAGCGGGTGCGGATGTCCTCGCAGGCCATGGAATGGTTCGCTGATCACCATGCACCAGAGGGCATATTGAAGGACGTACCCAGTGGGGCCACCGGCACCGTGGCAATCTACATCAACCCCGCTTTGCCCCAGCCTCTCAAGATTTCTTGCGTAGTTAGCGGCCAACGCATTATTGAGGAAACCCGCTCTACGCAACTGCGCTTCGTGGGCTTGAGCGATGCGGTGGTGGACATGCTGGAGAAGCTTATTTTTCGCCACCATCGACGTTTGGTAGCAGGTGCAAGGCTCGCGGCGAGTTAGCGACTCCGCTCCCGCCGGGGACAATCACCGCGCCTCAGTTTAAGGGATGCCCTTAAACTCTTTACGGGGATTTGCCATCTGCTTAACTCTTAACTTCATCAGTTAGTATGCGGGCGAACTCGTTATTGATTGAGCAATGTCAAAGGGTTACGAGCAAACGTTAAGAAAAAACCCGAGATATTTGAACTCCGTCACACTTTTGTAAACGGGAAGGAGTCCCGCGTCGTGCTTGAAGCCAAAGTTATTGTGATCGAACCCTCAGACGCGGAGGCGGCAGCCTTGCTGGCGCTGCTGCGGTTTTTGGATTTGGAACCGGTACACGTGCATGATCTGGCCGAGTTGCAACTACTCGGTTCCGCTTCGGAGTGTCTGGCGGCCATTGCGCGACGCGAAACTGTAAGCACGCTCGGTGTCGCCCTGGTCGCGCAAATGCGCGCGATGCGCCAACCCCTGCCGGTGATTTGCATCAGCAGTGATGGACTGCCCAAGATCGCGGAGACCAGCAGCGACTTGGCGTGGCTACACCTAGAAACGCCAGTCAAGCAGCGTCGACTGTCTGCCGTATTGGATCAGGCCCAAAACGTGCGAAGCGGCCACCCCACACAACCGGGCGCGCATCGATTTCGCCCCAGCGGCGCCTCAAAAGCCATGCGGGCGGTGCATCGGCTGGTTGAGCAGGTTGCGCCCTTTGACAGCAATGTCCTGATTCTCGGCGAATCGGGCACGGGTAAGGAAATGGTCGCGCGGCATATTCACGAGCTTTCCGGGCGGGCTGCGCACCCCTTCGTGCCGATCAACTGCGGCGCCATTCCCGCAGACCTGCTGGAAAGTGAATTGTTCGGCCACGAGAAGGGCGCTTTCACCGGTGCATTGTCCACTCGAGTCGGGCGCTTCGAATTCGCGGAAGGCGGAACGCTTTTCTTGGATGAGATCGGGGACATGTCGCTGCAAATGCAGGTTAAATTGCTGCGCGTGCTGCAGGAACGGACATTCGAACGTGTCGGGAGCAATAAGGTAATCCGCTGCAACGTACGAATCATTGCGGCCACACATCGCGATTTGGACGCCGCCATCATTGCCGGGCGTTTCCGCGAGGATTTGTATTATCGGCTGAATGTGTTCCCTTTGCAGATGCCGCCGTTGCGAGATCGGCTCGACGATTTGCCGGTGCTGATCGAGCACTTGGTGCAGCGTCAAGGCCATGCCGGTCGTCCCATCCAACTCGATCGATCGGCGATGAATTGTCTGGTGCGCAACCGTTGGCCCGGCAACGTACGAGAGCTCGCGAATCTACTGGAGCGGCTGGCGATCTTATTTCCCGCTCAAATCATTAGCGCCGCGGATTTACCGGAACGTTATCGCAGTGTTGCGGCAGAATGGCCGGGCGGCGAAATGCGCATTGATAGCACCCCGATGCCGGTGTCACAGTGTTTGCAGCAGCCGGAACCGCTCGAATCCGAGCCCGATGCCGTGGTATACGAAATGCTGAGCGAGGCGGCGCTGCCGATCGGCGGTCTCGACTTGAAGGACCATATGTCCGCAATCGAAATCGGGCTTATCCGCAAAGCGCTGGAGGAAGCTGACGGCACGGTTGCCGGCGCGGCTCGGCTGCTGCGCATACGGCGCACGACGTTGGTCGAAAAGCTCCGCAAATACCGTCTCAGCGCCTGACAATTTATTGACGCCGCGCCCTGCGGTGCTGGTGTTCAAATCGTAACTGGTTGATACGCCGAACAAATACTGCCAAGGCACAGATGTTGCTTTCTCCCAAGTGGTATGGCAGCCACGCAACTCGACCTGATCGAAAATCGCCGCTCTGAGCTTCAAGCTGCATTCCTTGCATTCGGCTCGGTTTCGGAACACCTGTCCGGCGCTTTCGAGTCCCTTGGCAAGCAGGTTGCCCAGCTGCGAGCCGATCTTGGGGAGGCGCATGCGGGCCAGGAGCATCTAGCAGCCCGCCTGTCGGCATTGATCAAAAGCTTGCCCGGCGGAGTCCTGGTGTTGGACCGTGGCGGGCACATTCAAGAGTTCAATCCCGCGGCGTTGGACCTGCTGGGCGAACCGCTGGTAGGGCAGGCATTCGGGGCGGTGTGCGCGCGCGCGTTTCTTCTACAGAGAGATGCCGGCCCCGGCGCGCCCGGCGAAGCGGTGGAATTGCGCAGCGGCCGATTCGTCAATGTCTCGCTGCGCGCGCTAGAAAATAGCGGCGATGTAGTGCTGCTGACTGACGTCACCGAGTCGCATCTGATGCAGGCTAGCTTGACGCGCCAGCAGCGGCTCCTGACCTTGGGCGAGCTGGCAGCGGGCCTCGCTCATCAGATCCGCACACCTCTGGCAGCGGCCTTGCTTTACGCCTCGCAAATGATTCTCCCCGGACGAAGCGAAGCGGACCTTACGCGCTGTGCGCAGAAAACAGTCAGCAGCTTGAAGCAGCTCGACAAGTTGGTAAACGACATGCTGGCATTTGCCCACGGTGGGGCGGCGCGCGAAGCGGTCAGCGTCAGCGCCTTGCTCGAGCAAGTGGCACAGTGGTTGCGTCCGGCACTGACAGAGGGGACGCGCTTGACCATAGGCACCCAGGCGCCGGATCTAATGGTGCGCGCCAATGCGCCCTCGCTGGTATCGGCAGTCTTGAACCTGGCTACCAACGCGCTGCAGTCAGCAGGAGCGCCGCTCAACTTGGAATTGCTGGCGAGGCGCAGTGCAACCGGACGCGCACAAATCATTGTGAGCGACAACGGCCCAGGCGTGCCGGCGCAAATCCGCGAGCGCATTTTCGAGCCTTTTTTTACCACCCGGGCGTCCGGCACCGGCATTGGGCTGGCCATCGTCAAATCAGTGGTCGAGGCGCATGGCGGCAGCGTGTGCCTTGCGGACGCCGCGTTCGGCGCCACCTTCATCATCGAACTTCCGGCAGAGGAGAGGCAATGAGCACAGTGAACGATGCGGTTTTGGTGGTCGAGGACGATGCCGCTCTGCGCGAGGCATTGCTCGATACGCTGCGCGCGGCTGGGATCGCCGCAGTCGCGGCAGCCGATGCCGCCGAAGCTCTGGCACTGCTTGAGAGCGTCAACATCGGCTTAGTTGTATCCGATGTGCATATGCCCGGCGGCAATGGCTATGAATTGCTTGGCTCTATTCGGCGGCTGCACCCTTACCTGCCGGTGGTACTCATGACCGCGTACGGTACGGTCGCGCAGGCGGTGGCAGCCATGCGCGAAGGCGCCACGGACTACATTGTCAAACCCTTCGATGCGCAAGCACTGATCGAAATGGCCCGGCGCCAACTGGCGGCGCGGGTCATGCCGAATGAGCTTATCGCCACCGATCCGGAATCTAAACGTTTGGTGGCGCTCGCCCGCAAGATCGCGCAGAACGATGCCACGGTGCTGATCACAGGCGAGAGCGGCACGGGGAAAGAGGTGTACGCCCGATTCATTCGCGACAATTCGCCGCGGGCCGAGAAACCTTACATCGCCATCAACTGCGCTGCGATCCCCGAGAACATGCTGGAAGCCAGTCTTTTCGGCCACGAAAAAGGCGCTTTCACCGGTGCACTGTCCGCGCACGCGGGAAAATTCGAACAAGCTCAGGGCGGCACATTGCTGCTCGATGAGATCTCCGAAATGGACTTGGGATTGCAGGCAAAAATTCTACGCGTCTTGCAGGAACGCGAAGTGGAGCGGCTCGGCAGTACCCGCACCATCAACTTGGATGTGCGGGTAATTGCCACGTCGAACCGCGATCTGCCTGAGGAAGTGCGCGCCGGGCGATTTCGCGCTGATCTTTTCTACCGGCTCAACGTCATGTCGCTGCGATTGCCTGCGCTGCGCGAGCGTCGCGGCGACATCCTGCCCTTGGCGCGCCGTGCAATTCAGGCATGCGCTCGAGCAAGTCAGGCCGCATTGAGCTTGTCTGTCCAAGCGGAGCAAAAGCTGATCGCTTACGACTGGCCGGGAAACGCGCGCGAATTAAACAACATCGTACAGCGCGCCGCGTGGCTGGCAGCTGGAGGCACCATCGATGCCGCCGACCTCGATACGGGAGTTGCGAACCTGGCCGCAGCCGCCGCACCAGCGCAGGCCTCGATGCCGGTCACCGCGGTGCCCAGTGCGACCGATGCCGGCTTGGACCGGGATCTGAAAGATCGAGAGCGCGAATTGATACTGGCCACCCTGCGTATCACCGGCGGCAACCGCAAGCTTACCGCCGAGCGCCTAGGAATAAGTCCACGAACGCTGCGCCACAAGCTGCAGCAATTCAAGGCAGCCGGCATCAGTGTGCCGCGGATTCACGAACCACAATTCATGATGGTGTAACGATGAGCAGCATGCAAATCACACAAGTACTGGCGGAAATGCGCGCGTTGCAAGCTCGCGCTTCAGGCATCGGCGAGTCGCCGGTGATGGCAGCCGCGCGGCCCTCGGAATTCGCCAATTTGATGAAAGGATCCGTGGACAGCGTCGCAAGCATGCAAAACCATGCGGTCTCGCTGGCGAGTGCTTATGAAGCCGGCGACAAAAGCGTCGATCTCACCAACGTAATGCTGGAAATGCAAAAGGCCTCGCTGGCTTTTCGTGCAATGACGGAAGTGCGCAACAAGCTCGTCGATGCCTATCAGCAAGTAATGAACATGCCGGTCTGATCAGATCGTCCCTTAAGACCTCGAGGTTTCACTCATGGCCGATATCGTACCCACTCCCGCGCCCCCACGCGGCCTAGCGGACATTCCGGGACTCAAGCAGGTGGGATTGCTCGCCGGTGTTGCCGCCGCGGTTGCCGCGGCGATCTGGCTGGTGCTTTGGTCGCAAGGACAAAACTATACCGTGCTGTACGGACAGTTGTCCGAACGGGAAAGCGGCCAAGTGATGGATGCGCTCACCGCGGCGGGCATCGAGTTCAAGCTCAATCCATCGGGCGCCGTGTCGGTGCCCGAATCCAAAGTCCAAGAAGCCCGCATTCGATTGGCCAGCCAGGGGTTGCCGCAAAGTGATTCGATGGGCGTGGAAATGATTCAAAAGGAGTCCGCGCTCGGCAACAGCACCCTGATGGAAGGGGCGCGTTATCAGTCGATGCTCGAGACTGAATTGGCTCGGACCATCATCAAGGTGCAAGGCGTGCAGAGCGCGCGGGTGCACCTAGCGCTGCCGAAGCCCTCGGTATTTTTGCGCGATGCGCGCAAGGCTACCGCGTCGGTCATGCTGCAGCTGTATCCCGGGAGGCGGCTCGAGCCCGGTCAGGTAGCGGCCATCGTGCATTTGGTGGCATCGAGCGTTCCGGAACTGGGGGCCAGCGATGTGACCCTGGTGGATCAAGCGGGATCCTTGCTCAACTCGGCTGACGAAAATGCCGAGGCGGCTGCCAGCGCCCGTCAATTTGAGTACACCCGCAAGCTGGAGGAGAGCTACCAGAGGCGCATCGTGGAGTTGCTCGAACCCATGATTGGCTCGGGACGTGTGCGAGCCACCGTCACCGCCGATCTTGACTACACTGTCACCGAGTCCACGCACGAGAACTATGATCCGCAAAAAACCGCCGTTCGCAGCGAACAGACCAGCAACGAAAGCCGCAAGGGTGGGGAGGGCTCGGAAGGAATACCGGGCGCCCTCAGCAATCAACCACCCGGCACCTCCGGAGCGCCGGTAATCCCCGGCGCGGCGACACCGGGAAATCCGGGCGCACCCGGCGCTCAAAACGCCGCGAGTGCCGGACCCAGTTCCAGCGCACAGCGCAGCACGCGCAACTTCGAAGTCGATCGCACGCTATCGTATGTAAAGCAGCCGGTGGGAACGCTGAAGCGCCTCAATGTCGGTGTTGTGCTCGATGACTGGCAGAAGGTTGACGCTGACGGCAAGGTGACGACCGAGCCGATGAGCGAGACCGATGTAAAGCGGTTCACGCAGCTCATCAAGGAAGCCATTGGTCTTAAGGAAGATCGCGGCGATCAGCTCAATGTGTTGAACCAAGCCTTCAAAGGCAGCATAGCCATCGGTCCGGTAGAGAGCCTGCCACTGTGGCAACAGCCCTGGCTCAAGCAGCTGGCCAAACAAATCGTCGGCGCCTCGCTGGTGCTGCTGGTGGCATTTTTGGTGCTGCGGCCTTTGATGAAGTCCTTGACCAAGCCGGCGGGCCGATTGTCCGCGAGCGTGGACGATGTAGAAGGCGATCGCCTGAGCCTTTCGGGCCCAGGAAAGGCCATCAAACTTAGCCCAAGTTTCGAGCAGCAAATCGTCGCGGCGCGGACTTTGGTTGGCCAAGATCCGCGCCGTGCGGCACAAGTCGTCAAAGACTGGGTATCGGCGGATGGCTGATAAGGTCGACGAACTCGCCGGGACGCAGCGCGCGGCTATCTTGCTCATGAGCTTGGGCGAGCAGGATGCCGCCAATGTGCTCAAACAACTCGATGCCCGCGAAGTCCAGAAATTGGGCATCGCCATGGCAGAGCTCAAGGAAGTATCGCGCGAACAAATGAGCTCGGTGCTCGACAAGTTCATCGGCATCGCGGATGCCAAGGCTAACATCGCTGGCGGGTCGCAGGACTACGTGCGGCGCGTGCTCACCCAAGCGGTCGGAAAGCAGAAGACCGATATGCTGCTCGACCGAGTATCAAATGGCCAGACCGGCCAAGGCATCGAGGCTCTGAAATGGATGGAAGCCAAGGCCGTCGCGCAGATCATTAGCGGCGAACATCCGCAGATCGCCGCCATCGTCTTGGCGCACCTCGAGCCGGAACAGTCAGCGGCGATTATGCCGCTGCTAAAGGATGATTTGCGCACTGAAGTGTTGATGCGCATTGCCTCGCTGAACGAAGTGCCCCAGTCGGCGCTCACGGAACTCGATCAGCTGGTGGAGAAGCAAGCAAACGTGGCACCGCCGACGCCCCTGCGGCGCGTCGGCGGTGCGCGGACAGCGGCCAATATTCTGAATGCCATGGAGCGTGAAAAGCTCAGCGAGGAACTCGGCAAGATCGAGAAGGCTGACGGCGAGATGCACCAGCAGATCAAGGACCTTCTGTTCGTCTTCGACAACCTATTGGATGTCGATGACCGCGGCATTCAGGCGTTGTTGCGCGAAGTGGGGTCCGACACGCTGGCGGTGGCGCTGCGCGGCGCGGAGCCCGGAGTGCAGGAAAAGGTACTGAAGAATATGTCGAAGCGAGCCGCGGAAATCCTCAAGGACGATATGGAAGCACGCGGTCCGGTAAAACTTGCGGACGTCGAAGCGGCGCAAAAGGAGATCATCGTCATCGCGCAACGCATGGCCGAAGAAGGCACTATTAGCCTCGGCGGCAAGGGAGCAGGTGATTTTGTCTGACGTGAACCCGAAGCAGGCAACTGTCGCCCTGTGGGCGGTACCCGATATGGAGAGCCCCCCCGCGCAGCAAAGAATGGCTACGGTCGGCGGTCTTGCCGATCTGCAGGCCGAAGCGCACAAAGAAGCGTTCGAACAAGGACTCGCGGAAGGACGCGCCGCCGGGCGCGCCGAGGCGCGCGTGCAGGTCGAACGGCTGGCCGGCATGTTCTACGATTTGGCCAAGCCATTTGATGTTCTCGACGCTGAAGTCGAGCGCGAGCTTCTCACTTTGGCGATGGCGCTCGCGCGCCAAATCGTACGGCGCGAATTGAAAACCGATCCGACACAAATTATCGGCATTATTCGCGAGGCCATTGCCGCGCTACCTGTGGCGACGCGCGATGTGCGGGTGCATTTGCATCCGGAAGATGCCGCGGTGGTCAAAGAGCACTTGGCGCCGACGGAAAATGAGCGTGCGTGGACCATCGTTGAAGATCCCGTCATGGCGCGCGGCGGGTGCCAGATCGCCACCGCTACCTCGCGAATCGACGCGCGTCTGGAGACCCGGCTCGGCGGTATCTTAAGTGAACTGCTGGGTACTGAACGACATGCGCCTGTAGCTCGCGGCGGAACTGCTTGATGAGCCAGCCTGCGGCGACGCCCTCTAGACAACAACGCTGGATCGAAAGGATAGTTCAGGCCCGCGAGCGCATGGCAACTGTGTCGCAGTTCGTGGTCGAAGGAACGCTGAGCCGCATGGTCGGCATGACGCTTGAGGCGGTCGGTTGCGAGGCCGCGGTTGGCGGTCGTTGCCTGGTCGACGCGGCGGAGGGCAAACAGATCGAGGCTGAAGTGGTGGGGTTTTCCGGCGACAAGCTATTTTTGATGCCCACGGGAGACATTCGCGGCCTGATGCCGGGCGCACGCGTCATCCCTACGCGAAGCGAGTCCTCGTTCGCGATGGGCGATGAGCTACTCGGACGGGTGTTGGATGGCGCCGGGCGGCCGCTCGATGGATTCGGCGAATTGCGTTGCACCGATCGGGTGTCACTGGCCGGTGAACCGCTAAATCCGCTCATGCGCCGTGCGATCCGGGATCCGCTCGATGTGGGGGTGCGCTCCATCAACGCGCTGCTGTCGGTAGGCGGCGGGCAGCGCATCGGGCTGTTTGCAGGCTCCGGGGTGGGCAAATCCGTGCTGCTGGGCATGATGACCCGATACACCAAGGCCGACGTGACCGTAGTCGGACTGATCGGCGAACGTGGCCGGGAGGTCCAAGATTTCGTGACCAACACCTTGGGGCCCGACGGCATGCGCCGCGCAGTGGTGGTGGCCACTCCAGCCGACAATCCGCCGCTGATGCGCCTGCACGGTGCGTGGCTTGCAACCGCGATTGCCGAGTATTTCCGCGATCGGGGGCTGAAGGTGTTGCTGTTGCTCGATTCGCTAACTCGTTTCGCGCAAGCGCAGCGCGAAATCGCGCTAGCCATCGGTGAACCCCCCGCCACCAAGGGCTACCCGCCGTCCGTGTTCGCGCGCTTGCCACAGCTGGTCGAGCGTGCCGGCAACAGCGATCGCGGTGTGGGATCGATCACCGCTTTCTATACCGTGTTGGTGGAAGGTGATGACCAGAATGACCCGATCGCGGATGCAGCCCGCGCGATCCTGGACGGACACATCGTGCTGTCGCGCCGCTTGGCAGAGAACGGCCTTTATCCTGCGATCGATGTCGAGGCCTCGATCAGTCGGGCGATGCACCAGATCGCCACTCGTGAGCAACTCGATTTGGCGAACCGCTTCAAGCAAGTTTATTCGACGTATCAGCAAAATCGCGATCTGATCACCGTCGGCGCCTACAGGCGCGGTTCGGACGCGAGGGTGGACCTCGCCGTCGAGCAGTGGCCAAAAATGCTCGAATTTCTGAGGCAGGATATGTACGAACCGGTGGGAATCGAGCGAAGTTATGCGGATCTGAAGCAACTCGTGACGCAGTTCTCGGCACCTCCCACGCCAACGGGCCGATAGTGCAATGCCCATGATGAAGTCCAAACGCTTTGAGCCTATCCAGGAAATCGCACTGTCCTCGGCGAACGAGTTGAGCCGCAGCATGGCCGA
Source organism: Gammaproteobacteria bacterium (assembly GCA_025355165.1). Taxonomy (GTDB): domain Bacteria; phylum Pseudomonadota; class Gammaproteobacteria; order Steroidobacterales; family Steroidobacteraceae; genus Bog-1198. The sequence continues at coordinate 55,375 of JANYAD010000030.1, forward strand.
GGCGGGGCGCAGAATCTCCGACCTGGAGCATCAGCTTCAGCAGCTTCAGACCTACCGCGATGAGTATGTGCGCGACTCGGCCAAGACCAGCGGCGCCATCGACGCGGTCAAGCTGCAAAACTATCGTTCCTTCCTCGACCGGTTGGGCGAGGCGCTGAACCAGAAGGTGAGAGCGCTCGATTCCGCGCGCAACGAATTCGAGAAACGCCGTGCGCAGTGGAGCGAGAAACGCATCGAGTCCGAGTCCCTGAACCGGGTCGTGGACCGCTTTCGCAACGAAGAGCAACACGCTGCAGATCGCAAGGAGCAGCGCGATGGCGATGAGGCAGCCATGCGCTTGATGTTGATCGGACGCCTCGATACCGGAAGCCCGTAGCGGGGGCGTGTTACTCTCGGTGCAATGACCAGCATTTGGGTCGATGCCGACGCCTGTCCCGGCGTGATAAAAGAAATACTGTTTCGTGCCGCGAAGCGCACCGGCGTACCGATCACGCTGGTGGCCAATCAGGCTTTGCAAATTCCCAGAATCCAGAGCGTCCGCGCCGTCAAGGTTGCCCCCGGGTTCGATGTTGCAGACGCTGAAATCGTAAAACGTGTCGTCGCCGGCGATCTGGTGGTCACGGCCGATATTCCGCTCGCCGCCGAGGTGATTGCCAAGGGTGCCGAGGCGCTCAATCCACGCGGCGAGCTCTATTCTCCCGATACCATACGCGGCGTGCTTGCCATGCGTGACTTCATGGACACGATGCGATCGAGCGGCGTCATCGGCGGGGGCCCGCCGCCGCTCTCTCAAGCCAATCGCAATGCCTTTGCAGCCCGCCTCGATTCTTGGCTGGCAAAGCGGCCACTGCAATGATGGAAAATGAAGAAGCTGCGCAGCCGACCGGCGAACCGGAGGCCGGCGAACCGGTGCAGGTGCCATACACCGAGTTATCGCCAGACCTGTTGCACGCCGTCATCGAGTCCTTCGTGCTGCGCGAAGGCACCGATTACGGCGTGCAGGAACTCCCTTTAGATGCGAAAGTGGCCCGAGTCATGGGGCAGCTCCGGCGTCAAGAGATCAAGATCATTTATGACCCTAATTCCGACAGCGTGACCATCATACCTGGGCACTCCGATGGTGCGCCGAAGCGCTAAGCCCCGGCGCTCTAAATTCGCATCAGTCGTCGTTAGATTTTGGCGCCGAACCAGGAAGCTTGCTCGTCGCGCAAAGCGCTGGTGGCTACCGGCACCGCGAGCGGCGAAACTCATCATGGGCCTGGCGGTCATCCTGATGGTTTGGCTGGGCGTAAACTGGATATTCCAAGTGCTGCGCAAGCCCTCGGAGTTGTTCTTTCCGGTCAGCGGCACGTTGAACAAGACACCGGTGGAAACCTGGCGGGCGTACCAGCCCATCTTCAGAAAATATTCCACCAGCATCATGACCCCAACCCTCTTGGCCGCTCTTGCCCAAGTGGAAGCCTCAGGAAACCCCGTGGCGCGCACGTACTGGCGCTGGTCGTGGAAATCGCTGCCCTTCGAGGTGTATCGGCCGGCATCCACGGCGGTGGGCATGTACCAAATTACCGACGGTAATTTCGCCGAAGCGAGGCATTTTTGCATCCATGATCATCAGGTTGTTGGTGATGGGCCGTGGAATGATTGGCAGTCCTGCTGGTTCACCCGCTTGTATGCCCGGGTGCTCCCAAGCGATGCGGTCGAACTGACATCGGCTTACTTAGACCACAGCGTCGCCGCCATCTTTGAGCGCCGCCGCATCGGCTCAGCAACGTTACAGCGCAAGCAGGCGCTGGCTGCATTGATTCATTTGTGCGGCGCCGGCGCTGGCGATGAGTTCGCGAGGCGCGGCTTTCGGGTGGCCGAGAGTCAGCGCTGCGGTGATCATCAGGCGCAAATGTATCTGAATCGCGTCAGTGCAATGAAAGAGGTTTTCGATCGCCTGCTGAACGAGGAGGCACAATGAAATCGCCAGGTCATGGACCTTTCGGGGCTTGGCGCGAATCGGTGCAATTCCTCATGGCGCTCTTCAGGGAGATTCGCGAGACGCTGCCGCTTTGATAATCCGTGAGCCATAACGCGCCGTGTCCTATCCCGAGTGAATCACCGCCCGGACCGATCCACTGGCACAACACAGTATTGGTGTCCGCGTCGATCAGCGATAGGGGCACCTTCGGCATGGTGGTCCACACTCGATTAGCATCGAAAGCGATGTCGCCGCCGTGGCCGGGGGTGCCCAATGCAATGGTGACGGTATTCTTGGTGCGCACATCCGCACGCGTTACCGTGCCATCGCCTTGATTAAGAGTCCAAATGGCGCCCGCGCCGGTGGCGAGGAAGCGCGGGCCAGGCCCGGTGGCTACCGTGGTAGTTACCTTTCCGGTAAGCGCGTCCAGGCCCGTGAGGTCGGCGCCCTCAGCGTGGGAAATCCAAATCGTGCCGTCCTTAAATTTCGGGTTATATGAGCCGGGCGGGGTGTGGAAGGTAGCGAGAACGGTGCCGTTGCCGGGATCCAAGCGCGCAAGATCGCCCTGTCCGTTCACGACCATCCACACGCTGTCGGCTCCGTAAGCGATGCCGCCTTCGGCAGCGGCCGGCCCCACCGCAAACGTCGCTGATAATTGACTGGTTTTTAAGTTCACCTTGGCCAGTGTCGGGGGAGATGTACACATCGGAACCCAAAGATGGCCTGAACCCGCCGTCAAACCGGCGCATGCTTCGCCCGGTAGCCTCACGCGTGCGACCCGTAGATTGGTTTTAGGATCTATGCGATTGACAGCAAAGGGACCGGTGCTGCCGACCCACACCGAGTCGGCCGTGATCAACACCCAGTCCGCGGTCTTGCCCAACTTAATCGTCGCCAGGGGCTCAAGTTCGGTTATGGATCGAGGCGCCGCGGCCGCGCTGCACGACAGTGCATACATCACGCTCGCCAGAAGCATGGACTTTTCGCGGTGTCGCACGGCAGGAGTATGGGCCAACAAGCCCGCGATTTCTCAGCGAGCTGGTGTATGCTTCCAAAAATTTGTTCCGCGCCAAAAAATTGAGGGGTACAACAATTTTGCGATTTAGTCCGCTGGTCCTGGTCTTGTTCGCCGCTCCATTTGCGCAAGCGCAGGCAGCGCAGACAGACATAGAGCCCGTTCAGCACGAATTCATGATCAAGGATTTCAAGACCGAGGGCGGCGCCGTGCTGCCCGAGGCACGCGTGGTTTACGGAACTTACGGCAAGCTTAATTCGAAAGGGGACAATGCGGTCCTTCTTCCATCGCACTATATGGCTGAGATGCACGGCTACGGCTGGTTGATCGGCCCGGGCAAGGCGCTAGATCCGGGAAAGCTGTTCCTGGTCAGCAGCGAGCTGTTTGGAAACGGACGCTCATCCTCGCCGAGTAATACGCCGGAACCGTTGCACGGCCCGCGGTTCCCCGTCACCAGCATCCGTGACAACATCCAAGCCGTGCATCGCTTGCTGACCGAGCAGCTGCATGTTCAGCACCTGCGCGCCGTCATCGGATTCTCGATGGGGGCGCAACAAGCGTTCCAATGGGCGGTAAGCTATCCGGACTTCATGGACGGTATCGTGGCGACTTCCGGCACGGCAAAGACTTATGGCCATGGCATCGTGCGTCTCGAAGGTGAAATCGCGGCGCTGACCGCCGACCCGACCTTCGACGGCGGCGACTACAAGACTCAGCCGACCAAGGGTATTGAGGCTTTCTCCATGGTTTGGGCTGGCTGGTTATTTTCGCAGGAATGGTGGCGCCAGGAGCTGTGGCGCACGAACCCCGCTTTCGGCAAGACCTTCGAGGAGGTGGTGGAGCACTTTCGCAAGAGTTTCATTCCTGGAGCGGATGCGAATAATTTGATCCTGCAGATGCGTAGTTGGGAGTTCCACGACATCGGCAAGACACCGCCTTTTCACGGCGACGTCGAGGCGGCACTGCGTTCCATCAAAGTACCGGTGCTTTACATGCCCTCCGAGACCGACATGTACTTTCCAACTACCGATGCGCGGTATGAAGCGGCGTTCATCGCGCATTGTACGCTCGCGATCATTCCGTCGCTGTGGGGCCATCCAGCCGGTGCCGGCGTGGCGCCCGCAGATGAGAAGTTTCTCAATGATCACGTGTCGACGTTTCTTGCGACCATCGGCAAACCTTTGACCCGATGACGTTCAAGACGTGGTTGCTTTTCCTGGTAATGGAGACCGCATTGTCTCTGTCCCCGGGACCGGCCGTGTTTTACGTCGTCTCGCAAGGCGCACGGGGCGGATTGCGTCGCACCCTGCCGGCGGCGGCGGGAATTCTTACCGCCAACGCAGCGTACTTCGCGCTATCGGCCACCAGCCTAGGAGCGCTCATTGCGGCGAGCGCGAGGTTCTTCGTCATCGCCAAATGGGTCGGGGCCGCCTACCTTATTGTTTTGGGCGTAAAGGCGCTGCTCGCTGCGAACTCCATGCATGCTGTTGCGCTCGAAAAGGAGCAGGCGCAAAAGCAGCGCCGTCTGGGCGTGTATGTGGGGGCCCTTACCTTGCAATTCGCGAATCCCAAGGCGCTGCTGTTTTTTCTGGCGTTACTGCCGCAATTCATCAACCTCGCAGCACCGGTGGTACCGCAGATGTTGATCTTGGCAGCGACATCTATGGTCCCGGAATTTTTTATCTTGGCAGGGTACGGGTGGCTGGCGCATCGCGCGCTGCGCGCAACGGTTCGATTCGGCATGCCGGGCAACATGAATCGTTGGCTTGCGCGGGTGGAGGGCGTCGGGCTATTGGGCTGTGCGACTCTGGTTTTGAATTTTAATCGCGGCAACTAGCCGTCTAAACATTCGATAAGGTGAAATGTATGAGGCAAATCCTTGCGGTTGCGGTTGCGGTTGCGGTTGCGGTGCTATGCATCGGCGTCGGGCAAATGGCGACCGGGCAAAGCCCGTTGGCGGATCGACTCGTGCATCGATACCTCAGTGTTGAGATTTCGCCGGACGCACAGCTGGTCGCGTCCGTCGAAGGTGATTCTTCCAACAGCGGCGGTACCCCGACCGTCCGAGATCTTGTGATCCGGCAGGCGCGATCCGGCGCGGCGATCACCGTCAGCATGCCTTGCGGCCGTGTGCCGGAGTGCTGGCCCGACTCGCCCACGTGGAGCCCGGACGGCAAGCACCTTGCCTTTACCTTGCGTACGCCCGGCACTCATGCACGCTCTGTGTATGCGGTATCTTCCGATGGCACTTCGCTGACCAAGCTCCTTGTTTTCAGCGGCACGATTGACCATTTACGATCACTGCCGGATGGTCGATTGGCCATGCTCGCCATTCAAAACGCCACCAAGGAGGTCGGAGCGACCCAAGCAGGCGCGCCCGTCGCGGGGGACTTGAACATGCCGCCGCCGGAGCAGCGAATCGCAATCCTTGACAACGGCGATTTGCGCTTCATATCGCCCCCGAATTTGTTCGTCTATGAATATGACTGGCGAGGCAAGGACAAGGGTTTTGTGGGAACTGCGGCTCCCGGGGACGGCGATAACAACTGGTGGACGGCGAAGTTGTACACCTTTGCCGAAAGGGGCGGAGAGGCGCGGGTCATCTACGCGCCCGCCGACGAGAGGCAACAGCTGGCGATGCCTAAAGTATCGCGCGATGGAACTCGGGTCGCTTTCATTGCCGGAATTATGAGCGACTTTGGCTCGACTGGCGGGGACGTGTACACGCTACCGCTCGGTGGCGGTACCGCGACCAATATGACTCCCGACATTCACGCTTCGGCTACCGCCGTTTCATGGGGGTGCGAGGGGCAGCTACAGGCGGAGTTACTCGCAGGCGACAAAATTCAATTTGCGCAATTGAGCGCCTCCGGTGCGAAGCCTCGCATCCTCTGGAGCGGCGAGGAATCCTGGGGCGATCGTGACGCTGGAATCTCCACCGCATGCCCCTCAGGAATCACTGCTGATGGGCACGAATCCTTCACCGAGGCACCCGAGATCGAAATCGGACCCATAGGCCATTGGCGCAAGCTGACATCGGCGAACGCGGGATTGAGCTTGCCGGCACGCGTGCAGAGCGTGTGGTGGAAGAGCGATGGGTTTGATGTGCAGGGCTGGCTGGTGGTGCCGGCGCATGCCGAGGGGAAGCTGCCGATGATTACTGTGGTGCATGGCGGCCCCGCGTCGGCGGCCACCCCAAGCTTCATCGGGCCGGGCATCTCTCGCACCTTGCTTGGGCACGGCTATGCGCTATTTTGGCCAAACCCGCGCGGCAGCTACGGCCAAGGCGAGCGGTTCACGCTGGCGAACGTTCGCGATTTCGGCCATGGGGATTTGCGCGACATTCTCGCCGGCATCGATGCGGCCGCAAAGGTTGCGCCCATCGATCCGGTGCGCCTCGGCCTGACCGGCGGAAGCTACGGCGGCTTCATGACCATGTGGGCGGTGACTCAAACCAATCGCTTCAAAGCCGCGGTCGCGGCTGCCGGAATCAGCGACTGGCTGTCGTACTACGGCGAGAATGGCATCGATGCCTGGATGATCCCGTACTTCGGCAAGTCCGCATACGATGATCCTGCGGTGTATGCGGCCTCATCGGCCATCAACTATATTCACAATGTGAAGACACCAACCTTCGCCTATGTGGGAGAGCTGGATATCGAGTGCCCGGCACCGCAAACCCAGGAATTCTGGCACGCGATGAAAGCCATGAATGTGCCGACCTCAATGATGGTCTACCCGGGCGAGGGACACGGACTGCGCGAACCGGAGCATCTTGCCGACGCCGAACAACGAACGCTGGCTTGGTTCGACCGGTATCTGAAGTAGGGATGGATACCATTGGCACGTGGCTTGCAATTTCTGGGTGATGAATGCCATACCGCCAGTTTCCCAATCGCAGCGCAGCAATGGTGAGCTGAATTTCAATGTGTCAGAGCCTCCCCATATGCCGCTTCCCCCGGCTAGCGGTCAGGATTTTGCGGCCGCCTTGAACCAAGCTCATGCTGAGCCTGCGCGCAAGAACATCATCAAAGACCAACATCGAAGCGAGCCCAGCGGCGGGCATTTGCCGCAGCTCGGCAATTCGACGCCGCCTGTTGCGCCGGCTGCAACCACAGGCGTAGCCGCTGCGCGCCATAGCCTAAATGACCGGGACGACCGGGCGGCGGTCGCGGTGGCCGCCACCCCGATAGGTACCCCCGCCGCATCAGCAGCCGGTGCGGGCGCACCCGCCCCCACGTCGGTCGGCGCGGCACCCCCAAGCAACGCTTGCACGCCAGAGAGCAATATTGCTGCGACTCAGCCTCCCCTGAAAGCGCTGGCAGCGGACGATCAGGCAATGCTGAGCGGCGTGCCCGTGCTCCAAAGTTCACCCCCAAAGCCTGTTCCCGTGCCGATCACTTCGGCGCCTTCTGCCGCAGGTGCCCGCACACCCGCCATACCGGCCGCAGGTATCGGCCCCCGGCTTATCGCGGCAGCCATTGCAACTGCAGCCACCCCGGCCTCGGATTCCTCGAACGGCACGCTGAACGGCGCAGTGGCTCCCAACGCCGATAACGCGGCGCAAGCCGTGATGGCGGAAACCCACGCACAAGGCAGCACTTTGCCGCTGACGAATTCGCCGGACCTCGCGGTTTCCGATGCGGGGACGGCGCTGGCGCGTGAGGTCGCACCGGCTCCCGGAGTGCCGATTGCACCGGGATTCGCCGCCGGATCCCCAGATACTGTAGCGGGTCCAGCGTCCGCGGCAGCGGCGGCTGCAACGGCGGCATCTATCGGACAAGTGGTCGGTGCCGCCGGTAGTCAGGCCGGCGGTGACAAGCATTCCCGCGGTGGCGGCCCGGATTCTTTTCAGCCCGGCGCCTCGAGTGACGGCGCCGGCGCCGCGCAACTGCTGAGCTCCGCCAATCCGGGCGCTGCCGATGCATCGCCCACCCCTGCGTTCAAAGTGTCGGCCGGCGTTGACAGCGCCGAATTTGGGCAGGGCGTTGCTAACCACGTCGGCATCATGATGGACGGCAATTTGAGCAGCGCGAAATTGCAGGTCAATCCACCGGCCCTCGGACCCATCGAGGTGCGGATCGCGCTGCAGGCGGGACATGCGCAAGTCTGGTTTACGAGCCACAGCGCGATCACCCGCGATGCGCTCGAGTCAAGCGCGCCAAAACTTCGTGAAATGCTGGGCGCGCAGGGTTTCGCAGAGGTGAGCGTCGACATTTCTCAGCGCTCTTTCCAGGAACGCTCGCCCCAGCCAAGAAGTTATGAGGGGCCGGCGGCAATTACGCCTGACTCCATCGCTGCGGTGGGCAGCGCATCGGCGCATACCGCAACCGGGTTGCTCGACGCCTATGCGTGAAGCTGTTTAGATCATCCCGCCATTGATGGAAATAATTTGGCCCGTAATGTAGGCCGCCTGACGAGATGCGAGGAACGCCACTAGACTGGCGACCTCATCGGGGGAGCCGGGGCGCTTCATCGGCACCATGTTGCCGATGGCCGTCTGGTCAAAGGCGCACTTGGTCATCTCAGTTGAAATGATGCCGGGTGCAACCGCATTGACAGTGATTCCGCGGCTCGCCACTTCCAAGCTTAATGCTTTGGTAGCCGCGTTCAGCGCGCCCTTCGCCGCAGCGTAATTGACCTGTCCCCGGTTTCCGAGAAGCGCGGTCACTGACGAGATACTGATTACGCGGCCCCACCGCGTTCGGATCATGGGCAGCATGAGCGGTTGCGTAACGTTGTAGAAGCCGTTGATCGAGACATCAATGACCCGATGCCATTGCTGTGGGCTCATTCCAGGAAAAACTGCATCGTCGTGAATCCCGGCATTGTTGACCAACACCTGAATCGCCCCTTCCTCGATGATTGTGTCCAGCGCGCTTCGCGTCGAGCCCGCATCGGTCAGGTCGAATTGTATGGCGCTTGCGCTGCCTCCGGCCGCGACGATACCCGCGACGACTGATTGAGCGGCTTCCATGCCGCGATGTGCATGCACGTAGACGAAATGCCCTTGGGCACTCAAGGCGCGACATATGGCGCTGCCTATGCCGCCACTTCCGCCGGTGACCAAGGCGCGCGTAGGGGGTTCGATCATGATCTTGACCTTCTCGCGGCATCGAGCACCACCGTGGCGCGGCCGCTGAGCAATGTTCTCCCTGGATCGCTTAATTCGAACTCATATAACGCCGCGAGATCATCGCCGGCAAGATGGGTGACCTCGCATATCAAGTCAGACTCGATATCATCCAAACGCAAGACGAACAGGCGCATATCGCGCACGCCCGCCAAGAGGCCGCCCTGCGAGAGGCCTGCGCCGCTCAAAGCACCATGCAGGGCCATGGCTTGCGCGGCGTATTCCACTCCGCAGGCAATACCTAAACGTTGGTGCGAACGCAGCGGATTGTCGGGCGCGCGATGCGTACTTGTGCGGCAACGGACGCCCTTCGCATTCCATTCGATCACTTCATCCAAGAGGCACATGCGGCCGCGATGAGGGATGCGCGCCTCGATCCATTCGCGATTCAGGAGCATGGCTGCACTTGCACGGATGCGCGCGACACATCAAGGTAATCGAGAACCGCATACCCCGAGGAACCCGTTGCGAGCAAGCGAAGCAGCGGCAAGGATCGCGCCGCAGGAATCGCAGTCCTCAAGGCTTCTAGGCCTTTATCCGGTATGAGGTCTGCATTCTCGTCGGTGAGGACGAGATCAATCCTCGCCAGCGAAGTTCGACCCCTTTCGGGCGTCAGAACCATCGCGACGCCAAACGCATCCGGTATGGGACGTTTGGCGTGCAGCGGCGGCGGATATTCCGTGTCATACGCGACCAGCAACACGGCCTGTTGATCGACCGCAGTTTGAGCGAGTGCGTCCAGCAAGCCCGCGACGAAGCTGGCGTCGAAGGCGCATAGGACATTCGCCTCGGCCATGGAGCCGGTGGAAATGCTCCAATAGCCCGCTGCCACGTTGTGCACGGAATTCGAAAATCGCGTCGGCGAGACCTCGCGGGAAGACAGCGCCAAAGCTTGGCAGATTTCGTGGCAGATATGGCCGTCGCTCCCCGAGGAGCAGAATACGCTCGGTATGTGCGCGGCGTCCGCTTCGGCATTGGCGGCGGCTTCATGCGCAATGGCCAACGCCAACTTCACGACGCGTCCGGTCCGCCGTCGTTCCGCGGCCGGCAGCGTTACGGGGCTGGGCAATTGGGTGGGCGCAGATTGGTATGGCTGCCGGCCGGCCAGTACCGACGCGGCCTGTGGCCAGTTGTCAAATCCCGGACCGAGGATGCCGATCCCGCCTATGTATGCGGACAATCTCATCCGGCGCGGCCGAATATCAAGCTGCAATTCGTGCCGCCGAATCCGAAGGAATTGCTGAGAACGCGCCTCAGGGGTACTCGACGATTGTCTCGAATGTAATGGGCCATCAGACTCGGGTCGATCCGAGTGCTCGGTACGCCCCCCGGCATCAAACCGTTCTGCACCGCGAGTGCACTGATCACCGCCTCCAACGCGCCCGCTGCGCCCAAGGTATGGCCTGTTGCCCCTTTGGTGGAACTGCAGGGCGTGGTCGGTCCGAACAGGCTGGTCACTGCCTGACTTTCCGACCGGTCATTGCTGGGTGTCCCCGTACCGTGCAAGTTTATATAGTCGATGTCACCAGGCTCCATCGAGCCTGAGTTCAAGGCCGCTTGCATGGCGCGTTTCGCACCTAGCCCTTCCGGGTGCGGAGCAGACATGTGGTAGGCGTCACTGGATTCACCCACGCCCAAAAGTAGCACGGAGTCGCCATCGAGGTTTTCCGTCACCCGTTCCAGCACGGCGAACGCGGCGGCTTCACCGACCGAAATGCCGTCGCGCGCAGCATCGAAGGGTCGGCACGGGGAGGGCGAAGAGAGCTGTAGCGAATGAAATCCATATAGGGTGGTGAGACACAGCGAGTCGGTACCGCCCACCAAAGCTGCATCGATGACACCTGCTTCGATCATGCGGCGGGCCGCGCCGAATACTTTGGCGCTGGATGCGCATGCCGACGACACCGCTACCGCCGGCCCCTCCAAGCCGCAGCGCCGCCGTAAGTAGTCGGCGACGGAAAACGAGTTATGCGTGGTGCCATATTCGAAACTTGCCGGCAGCGCGCCGCTGACCGGATCGCGCGCCCGGTAAGCGAGCTCGGTTTGCAAGATGCCTGCCGTGCTAGTGCCGATAAACACACCGACACGACGCCGGCCCCAGCGTGCGGCGGCGCGTTGCACAGTTTCGAAGAAACCATCCTGCTGCAACGCGAGCTCGGCCAACCGGTTGTTGCGACAATTGAATATCTGCAATGCCTTTGGCAGCCGCTGAGAATCGACCCCCGGCACTTCGCCGATGTGAGTGTCTAGATCCACGCTCTCGAAGGTGCAGCGCGTCAGTCCGCTGCGTTGCTCGACGAGACTCTGCAATGTGGGCGCGATTCCTCGGCCGATGCAACTGGTCGCCGTAAATTCCGCCAGCAGCAGCGGCCGCATAGTTCTCATGGCAATGCCGAGCGCAGCGTGACGGGACTCAATCCCTTAGCATTCATCGCCTCCAGCAAGCGCGGCAACACTTCCACGATCACCGGTCTTCCTGCGCGGCTGCGCGCCGCATGGCCATCGTGCAACAACAGGATGTCTCCCGGGCGAAGCGGATTGGCCAAGCGGTTGAATACCGCATCAGGATCGGAATTCACGGTGTCGAAGCCGCGGCGCGTCCAACTGGCAAGGCGCAATTTGAGCCGCACCAAGATCGGATCGAGAAAGGGATTGCGCAGACCGGCCGGTGCCCGAAAGAAAATGGGCATGCTCGCGGTGACGCGATGGATGCTCTCTTGCGCTCGAGAAATTTCGCCGCGCATCCCGCTCGGGCCGAGCAACGAAAAATTATGCCGGTGCCGGTGACTGTGATTTTCTATCGTATGGCCGCGCCTGACAATTTCTTGCGCCAAATCCGGGTAACGGAGCACGCGCTCGCCCACGCAAAAGAAGGTTGCGCTTGCCCTATACCGCTCCAGTTGCGCCAAGACATCGGGCGTGACGCTGGGCTCGGGTCCATCATCGATGGTAAGCGCTACTCCCATCGCAGTCCTGCCGGTCGCAGGCAGCCGGGTCCAATTCGGGCCGAGCAGCTGGCTGCGCGGCCAAAGTCCAGCCGCGGCCAACGCAACATGGTTCGCAAGCACCGCGCTGAGCGCCCATGGCCAGATATGCGGCCGCTCGATGAGCGAAGCGACCGCCCCTAAATGCAAAGCGCCGCTCCCATACAACAACGGCGAGGGCGTCCACACGCCGGATAAACTATCTTTTTGCTTCATTTGAAACGCGAATCCAGAAAATTCTCCCACAGCTTCGACCAGGTGCGCCATTCATGTCCGCCTTCAATGACATCGATCGCATCAGGTGGCAGCGCTTTTGCGAGCAAGCTATGCGCCGAGGAAAATCGATCATCGCGCCCATAACCCAAGAATATCGACGGCAAGAGCGCCCGTGTTTTGAGGTGGCGCCATAGTCGGCGCTCCGAGTCCGCTTCTGCAAGCTCGCCGGGCTCCCATGCCGCCAAGCCGCCGGCCGAAGCAATTTCCGCGATCAACATGCGATTCCCGAGATAGGGTGCCACCAGAAACAGGCCTGCCAACCCATCCGGATAAGAACTGGCATAGTGAAGCGCCAACGATCCGCCCAACGAGATTCCTGCCAGCCAAACCGACGCGCCGGAGGCGAGTGCCGGCAATACGATGTCGAAACGCAGGCGCTGCAACGCTCCCCGGTCAGCCAGGTGCTGCATTTCCAGATCGATGAACGTTAGGTCTAAGGGAGTGTAACGGTCAATGACGGCCTGCGCGAAGCCCGCCTGCAAGAAGTCGCGGGCGCATTGATAAGCTCCGGGCAGCCATATCATTTGCGTCGTTGCCGCGGCGCCGGCTTTGGCCGCGCTAAGCAGACTGCGCATCGGGACTTGCGGCGCCAAAGGCGATGGCGGCAAACAGCAGCGCGAGAAACGCGCCCGGGGCCACCGTGGTTCCCAGTGCAACCAGAACCGGGACTTGCGAGAAGGATAGCAGCCCGAAACCAATCACGCAGCTCGCGTTGGCGATGAGCAGCGATGCGAGCGTGAGCGACTCGCTGGCCGGTTCGCGCTGGTTCGCTTGACGGTCAAAAAACAACGCATAGTTCGATCCGACGGCGACGATCAGCAGCATGCCCACCAAGTGCAGAATGCTCAACTGCACGCCACTGATAGCCAATGCCGCCGCCACGGTAAGCACCGACAGCACCAAAGGCGCTAGCACTCGGGCGACCCGCAGCGGCGAGCGCAGCGCGGCCAGCAACAAGACGCTGAGCGCCGTGAATCCCGCTAGCGAAAAACGAATGGCCTCCGATAAGTAGCTGTCATAAAGAGCGTCCGACTCCTGCTTGAGGTCGAGTACGCGCGCTTCGGGCAAATCTGCCTTGTGCAGTGTGGCCACCACCCGGGCCACGTCGATGTCGTGCCCGACGGCCGCGGCACGCAACGGCAGCAACGCATTCCATTGCTCCCTCTGATGGAGAATCAAGGCATCGAATCCCGGGTTTAACGATGTACCCGACAAGTCTCGCGACGTGAGCAATGCCATGTGGCGCGTCGTCTCGACATCTTCTAAAAAGGGCTGCAAGCGATCCAGGCGCAGCGGCAAACCCTGGACCGCCTGTTGCAAATTGACGCGCAACTGCGCCGGACCCGGAAGGCTGCTGCGACGCATCTCCTGGGCCGCCGTACTGGGCAGGTAAAGAGTCGGATTTTCATAGCCCCCGATCACCTTATCGTCTACCAACGATTGCAGCGAATGCGCGGCGCGCTCAGCGCCGCGCAATATTGATTCCATGTCGGCTCCGGACACGATGACCAAATCGCGAACGTCTGCGGCGCCTAGATCTGCGCGCAGCTTAGCATCGTAATTCTGCTCTTCGATCGATATCGGGCTCAGCGCGGAAAGCTCGCGATTCCAAAGCGTACTCTTATGCTGATACAGCACGGCAAGCGCGATCATCGCCAACGCGCTGCCTGAAAGCATCAGGCCGCCGCGGCCGATGCGGTGGCATTTACGCAGCAGCCGCGCAACCCCGGCACCGAATCGGCTGACATCGTGGATGACAAACCCCGACGGGAGCAAAGCCGGCAGCACATAACGAGTGACCAGGCCGGCGGCAATCAGACCGCTGATGGAATACAGCCCCAGCTGCTTCAGACCGGGAAATCCCGACGGCAATAGCGAAGCGAAGCCGCAAACGGATGTCAGCATGCCTAGTCGAATGGTCGGCCACCAACGCTGGCGCCACGAGCGAGCCGCTTCATCGGAAGGTGCCCTGCGCGACTGAACGAAAAAATAGATGGAGTAATCGACCGATTCACCAATCAGCGTGATGCCAAAGCCCAAAGTGATGCCGTGAACGACCCCAAAACTTAAGGCAACGGCCGCGACGCCAATCAGTGCGCCGCTGGCGACCGGCAGCAGCCCCAAGCCCAGTGCCGTCAGGGAACGATAGACCGCAAGCAGCAGCGTCACCACCAGGATACCGCTGAGGATGGATAGGCGAATCGTGGCCTTTTCAATTTTGGCGCGCGCTTGCATCGCAAATACGCCGGGTCCGCTTAAGTGCAATTGCAGATCATCGGCCGTCCCGTTTTGCGATTTCCCCGCCGCTGCGGCAAAGGCGGCGCGAATCGCATCGACTGCTCTGCTTTGCGCGTCGCTGTCCGAGCCAATGGCCGCGGTTTGCGCCACTGCCAAGGCACGAGTTCCGTCGGCGGACACCCAAACTCCGTCGCGGCTTTCCGGCGACGCGGAACGGGTCAGTTGGTCAAGGATATTGAGCAACTCGCCGGTCGGGTCGCGCGGCAATAGCGACTTGAACAGCACCCCCGCGGGCGATGCCAAGCTCTCGATCGTGTCTTGAATCGCGGCGTGCAAGCCGGCCGCCGTGAAGCGCTCCGCACTAACCGACTCGCTGAGAAGATAGCGGTGCTGAAACAGAAACTCCCGGTCTCTTTGCGCCGCGATAAATTCGCCGTTGCTGACACTGGAAAATTGCGGATCCTGGCGCAGACGGTTCGCCATGGCGATAGATACCCGAGCACGTTCCGCCGGCTCTCCATGCTCGACGGCGATCAGGATCAGCCGTGAAGCGGGTCCATCGCGCAGCTGGTCCACCAGCAACTGTTGTGTGGGAGTGGGATGCGCCGGCAAGAAGGCCGATAAATCCGTGATGTAATGCGCCCGCGCCACGACGATCGCGGCAAGCCCGATGCACAGGACCCAGACGATGATTACGCGCGCCCGCCTCGAGGTCATGGCAGAGCAGGGCGCAGTGTCATCAGCGAACGATCACCATCGGGTTGGCGGATTTCGACTTTCAACAACTGGTCGCGAATACCATCGATGCGTACCTGGGTCACCGAGTTCTTGACCTTGGAGTCAAGCGGCAGCAGCGTGAGGGTCCAGCGCGCAATATTACCGCTGAATTCCAAACGGAATAATTTCTCCAGCGCGCTTCGATCGCCTGCCAAAGTGGCGCGAATACTTTCTACAAAAGGCAGCACCTGCGGATAAGCATGCAAATCCAAGATGCGGCGGCTGTGGGCGCGCTCCACCGTCAAGGACCCGCCACTTAAGATCAATGTTTCAGCGCGCGGTTTGAGCGTGCGTTTTTCGAGCCGGTCAGTTGCGTCGTACCGCAATTCGCCGGAGGACTCGATGGGATGATTCAGGACGTGCAGAAATTGCTGCTCGACGAATTCGACCCGGCCATGTTGCCGCATCGCGAGCAAGCCCATGAGCTGGTCGAGATCATTGAAAGAAGGCGTTGTGGTTATGCGTGGCGCGGGAGGCGCGGCGCCGGCGGCGCCCGCGCCTGCCAGGCCGACCATCATTACCAGCAAGAGCGTACGCGGCATTAGTTACTCCGATTTTCCGCAGGTCGGTGCCAGAAATCGAAAAAGTTGAACCAATTGTAGGGGTCGGTGCGGCAGTAAGACTCGAGCACCGCGGCATAACGCTGCAAGGCGGCGCGCACCGCGAGATCGCGGCTTCCCACCGCCATGGCGGAAAAGTCCGCCACCGGTTCGAAAACGACGTGGTAGTTATTCTTGCCCCGATAGAGCCCCGCCATGAAGAAGACGGGGCAGCGTAGGATGGCGGCGGCGCGCATCGGCCCGGTCGGCAAAAGGGCCTGCTTTCCTAGAAAACTGACCGCCTGGGTGGGTTCCGCGCCCAAGGTGCGATCAGCGAGAACACCGACGCAGCCGCCGCGGTCGAGCCGTTCGGCGATGTTGATCATGGCATCAATTTGGCCAAGTGCGACGATATCCGGAACGGTGTGCGGATTGATGGCCGCGAGGATGGCGCTGATCTTGCGCGCATTCTCCTCGTACATCGCCATTGACACTCGCAGCCCATCTTGGCGCCGACCAAGAGAATGCATGACCGCAAAGCTGCCCATATGGGCGCCCAACAGCAGCGCACCCCGGCCCTTCAGGACCTGAGCCAGCACCATGGCCTCTCCTTGCAATGAAACGTTGAATTTCTCGAACTGCTCGTTCATGAGAAAGACACGGTCGTGAATGGTGGTAGCGAAGCTCAAAATCTGCAGGAAGCGGTCACGGGCAGTGGGTTTCCTTCTCAACGCGAGCCGCAAGTAACAGCGCGAGTGGCGCCGGGCGCCGGGAGCGAACAAAAAGAAATAAAAGGCGATGCCGTAAAGAATACTGCGGCTCAGGCTTCGACCGAAGCGGATCGACAGGAATGCCATAAGCTTGAGCAACCACAGGCTGCCGCGCTCGCGATGTCTGACCCACTCGGCCGCTTTTGCTTGATTAACGCTCATGCAGAGAGCCGCTTGCCACTTTTCGATTCTCAACTCGAATCGTGAAGTGAATCAAACCCGCGGCAGTAGCCTCGTGTTCCAGAAGGAGGGTGTCGCGCGGCCGAACCGCGTCGAAAAACTTCACAGACCCAATGTGCCAACCCTTCAGATCAATTCCTCGATCAAGTGCAATGGCGTTGAGCATCTGGTCCAGCAAGACGGCGCCTGGCATTATCGGAAAAGCGGGGAAATGCCCGTCGAATGCAGGATGATCCGCGTCGATATCGACCGAGCTATGCATCCTCATGGCGAGTCGTCCGCCCGCAATCGGCTTTCGGCAAAACCCTGCAGTGCGGCTTGCGGCAGTTTGCCGGTCGCATTGCGCGGCAGTTCCTCGACCATGAGCAAAGGCCGCGGCAGAAACGCCGAGTCTATCTTCCGCCTCAGGTGTTCGATGAGAGTCGCAACGCTCACGCCGGGCGCGACCACTACGGCGCCTAAGCGATCGACGCCGGTAGATTCATTTGGACCTTCGCGCAGGAAAAACGCACCGTCCCTAACTCCGGGAATGGCGTTGAGCTGGGCATTCAAATAGCCGAAAGAGCTGCGCTTGCCGGCCACGTTTACCAGGTCTGCCATGCGACCATGCAGCAAGAACTCCTCCTCGCCTGTGATCTCGACTACATCGCACATGGGCGTCAGCTGCTCAATGTGGCCGCCTTGCGCATAGGCTTGATCTTTCGACATACTGAGTCGAACGCCGGGCCAAAGCCGCCATGCGAGAGTGTCAGCAGTGCGGCGCATGGCAATTTGGCCCGTCTCCGTCGAGCCGTAAATTTCCAGTAGTGGCGTGCGGTATTTTTTCTCCACTTCGCGCGCCAGCGCCTGGTTCAACGGTGCGGTGGCACAGATCACCAGATCTATCGGCGGGAACTGCACTTCGGAACCCAGCAGCGTGCGCAGGTGAATGGGTGTGGTGACGAGAATTCGAGGCCGCGGAACCGCCTCGACGGCAGCCGCGACGTCGGCGGGATAAAAAGGCCGCTCGGCGCAGAAGGCATTGCCGCCGAGGAGCGCGAGCAGCACCGACGATTCAAACCCGTACATGTGCTGCCCGGGCACGGTGGCAACTATCGCATGGCTCTGGCCGTCCACGATACCCAAGCGCGGCGCGCCGGTTTGAATACTGCGCGCCAGCAGACCCCAGGTTTTTTGAAACGGCACGGGTACGCCGGTCGATCCCGACGTGAACACGATGGCGGCGAGCTGACCGGCTGCGATGGCGGGAATTCTCAAGCTCTCCTGCGGTCCCGAAGGAGCGCATACGGGCAGCTGCGCAGGGAAATTAAACTGCGGCAAGTCAATGTCGCAGTGCGCATCGTCGGTGAGGCAGAAGGTGTCGGGCGCGAATGCAGAGAGCTGCGCAATGACTTGGGGTGTATGAGCCGAGGGAAGGAGGCTCACCCGCTGCGACAGAAGGCAGGACGCCAGTCCGACAGTGAAGTGATACCGATCGGCACAAACATTCAAAACATGCTTGGATTCGGGCAGCCGCTGTGCAAGGTGATGAGCGTCCGATAAGAATTGTCGGACGGTTATCGGGACACCCGCGCGGTAGGCCACCGTCGCGGTCGGTAAGGTGTGTGAAAGAAGCGCGATGGGGTCCATGAGATCAACGCGGATTGGTGAAATATACGCGCACAGTAGCCATCAAGCTGCTGCGCTTCACCTCGGGTAGAACGCGGCGGCGCACGGCGTACTCGAGCGCGAACATGAGCGCTAGCAGGGGCAGCGACAAAAAGTTGACGTATAGCGACCAAACCCGCAGTGGGGCAAGCTCAAACAAGAGAAACATTAGCGCCATATTGGTCAGAAAAAAAATCGCCCATGCAGCAGTGACTTTGCGTGTGTAGCCAAGCTCCTGGGCCGACAGAGGTCCGTGCACCTGGTCGGCCAGGCGGGTGCACAACGGCACCCGTCCCTTGATCAGTGAGCGTCCGAAGCTCCACGCCATGATGACGTTGAAAGCGCACTCCTGGATCAAATATACAACGGGGAAATTCGGCGATACGAGAGGCCAGAACTCGTGCAGCACCCAGGCAGCCGCAGCTGCTGCTAGAAGAGCCCACAGCGCTCCGCTCCAACGCCAAATCAGAATCAGACCGAGCGTGAGCATGGGCGCGAAGGATAAGGCAGTTCCCAAATTTCGCGATTTGGGATTCGCATTGCTGTAGTGCGACAAAACCGAATAAGCGATGAAGCATACGACGAACGCAGCAAGCTGCAGTCTACGCCCCGGAACCATGACTACTTGGTTCTATGCGCCGCAATGTATTCTGCTAGGTGCCTCAAAGACCGGAAGATGTGCTGATTCTCTTGACTATCAGCCCGCAAGTGGATGCCGTACTGCTTGGAGACGATGAGCGCCACTTCCAGGATGTCAATGGAATCCAAACCCAGCCCCTCACCATATAAGGGAGCGTCTGGGTCGATATCTTGAGGTTGCACCTCAAGGTTGAGTGCTTTTACGAACAGCCCGGCAAGCTCCCGCTGAAGACCGACATCGGTCAGCGGCGCCGGCTGTTGCATGAGCGACGCTTTGTCGGACATAGGCTTAAGCTTCAATTGGAGTTCTACGAAGCCGCATTATATAGGTGCGAGCCGACGCGGCAACTCGGGTGACAAAGCTGGTGGCCAAAGCGTTGCGCCGCGACCACAAATTGACCGCGGCTACTTGCGCACGCGGCGCGCGGCCAGCAGCGGCAGCCTTAGAACAAAGCCCCAAAATAGACGGAAATGCATCCACGTGAGCAGAGCATTGTCGCGCCAGTAATTGAAGTGGGAGACTCCTCCCTCGTCGGGCTTAAAATAACGCACCGGCGCCGGCAAATTGATCGGTCGGACGCCCTGCCAGCACAAACGCACCACCGCCTCGACATCGAAATCGAAACGCCGCATCCAACGTTGACGCCCCATTATGGCCACGAGGGGGTCAATTGGATAAACGCGAAAGCCAAAAAGCGAGTCCCCGATACCTTCCCATAGGGTCTCAAGGTTGGCCCACCAGTTGGAAATCTTCCGGCCGCCCACCCGTAAGGCGGGGGCGCTGCTGTCGAATTGCGGGGACCCTATGACCATGGAAGCGGGAGATGCAGCAGAGATCTGCATGAAGTAACCGATACTTTGGGCGGGATGTTGCCCATCCGAGTCCATAGTGAGCGCATGGGTATAGCCTAAGGATTGCGCCTCGCGCATGCCAAACAGCACCGCGGCGCCCTTGCCCCTATTTTTCGGCATCACTAGCACGCGCAGATTGGAATCGCGGGCCGCAATTTGCGCTAAGCGCTGCGCCGATTCGTCGGTGCTGCCGTCGATGACCACCCAAACGGGGGCCCATTCCTCCAGCGCGGCTCCCACGGTGGAAAATACTTTGGAGCCCGGGTTGTAGCTCGGAATGAGCACAAGATGGGTGCTTGAGGGAATGCTCATTCGTGTTTGAGCCAACGAGCCTGCAGAGCGCCCTCGAGCACTTGGCGGTAATATCGATCGAGCTCCGCCGTAAAGGCCGCGACGTCTGAAGGCGGGTCGAAGCGCCTGCCGAGCCTGACCCGGTATGTGATGGGCAGGTCAGGGCGCTGGAACAAGGGCCAACCCTTGCTCAAAAACGCCGAGTCGGTCTCGATGATCAGGGTCTGCACCGGCACTTTGGCATGTTTGGCAATGAGACCGACACTGCCTACCAGGGGATTGATGGGTGCCCGTGTGGTGCGGGTTCCCTCAGGAAACAGCAGCAGCACGCCGCCCGCGCTCAAATGCGCCACGGATTCTTTCACCATGTGCCGCGAGGAATCATTTCTCACATAGCGCGCGAGCCGGGAGCCGGCGCCGAGAAATATATTTTTCATGAGTTGCGATTTCATTACGCAAACCAAATTCGGATGGCGGGTCAGAATCAGTAGCGCATCAATCAGTGCCGGATGGTTGGGGGCTAATATCAGCGGCGGGCCGCCCCGTAGGGCATCGATTGCGCGCAGATCCAAACGGTAGGTTCCTGTGATCGACAAGGACCAAGAGTAGAGGCGAAAGCCTGCCATGATGCCGCGCCGTCCGACCGCCGCGCCAAGGCGCGCCGGCAGCATGAAATAGAGCGGCAAGGCAAAAAGCGACCAGGTCAGGCAAATAAGACCCAGCAGAGTGAGAGAGCTGTAAAGTGCGAAATATTCGTAGGTTGTTTTGATAAAACGCGGCATCGGCGTCAGTTTGGCAAGTCTACGACCCGCGAGGATGTCGCGATCATATGAGCGAAACCAAATCCCGCTGTCCAGTAACGGTTGGTTTGCACCAACGGGCTGGCGGCAAACGCGGCCCCCGCCAGCGTGTCGTAGCGCAGGTATGCTCCCACCCAGAGTTTGGGGTAGCGCTTCGACAGAGCCGCCAGGGTCTGCGTCCCGGCATACCCGCCCACGGCTGCAAACTCCGGCCGCGCGGCCGTTGCGAATTGGGGGGCAACTGAATAAAAATAAGCGTGGTAGCGATGGTCTGCAAACAGGGGTCCAGCCAACAACCCCAGATTCCATCCCGGCAGCCCGAATGGATCCCTGAGATCCACGTTGACTCGGGGGCTGAAGGTCCATCCGATCACGTGCGGCGCGCTTTCAACGGTGGCCGCGGCGCGCAGCGGCATGCGCAAATCCAATTTTAACCTGCGATCGTCGCTGCGAAATAAGTGAAAGTCCAAAGACGGGCCCACCTCCACCGTGGATTTCAGGTTTGGCATGCCGCTACGTTCGCGGTCGTTGCGAACGGGTGTCGTGAGGTTGAAACTCACATTGATTTCGAGCCAATTTTGGTTGAACAAGGTACCGCGCACGCCCTCTCGATCGGCCTTGAGGAATTTGCCGTTATAGCGGATATAGGGCACGGGCAATGGGTATGCATGGGTGGTGTTGGAACCGCGATAGTCCTCGAAGGCTACCGCGCCTGCGCCTAAGCCGAATTCCCACAGGGGCTCCTGTTTCGCCTCGGCAGGCCAAAACCCGCTGATCGCCAGCAGCGATGCGGCGAGCGCGCAAGATTGACCGCTGGTCACGCGCCGGCGTGCAACGCCATCCTTGTCAAGCTCGGGCATGCATACACTTCGCCTTCTAAGGGTCCGCGAGTGAACCCGGGCGACCGCATCCTAGTCTAAGATAGTGAGCCATGCATATCTTGATTGTCGAAGATGATGAAGTTGCGCGCGATTACCTGGCTAAGGCGCTGCGGGAGGCGGGCCATACGGTGGATACGGCAGGAAACGGTCTCGAAGGCCTGCACATGGCTTCCTCGGTTGCCGTTGATTTGGCGATCGTAGATCGTATGCTGCCGAAGATGGATGGACTCGCGTTGGTGCAATCGTTGCGTGCCACGGGGCGCAAGATACCGGTGCTGATTTTAAGTGCCCTGGGCGATGTGGACGACCGCATAACGGGCTTGCGAGCCGGCGGCGATGATTACTTGACGAAGCCATACCATATGGCCGAACTGCTGGCGCGCATCGATGCGCTGGCCCGCCGGGGCGATGCTGGCAACGCTGAGACCAGCACCAAACTGAAGCTGGCTGACTTGGAACTCGACCGCATGACCCGCCGAGTCATGCGCAACGGCAAGAAAATAGAGCTAACGGCCCGCGAGTTTCAATTGTTGGAGTTCATGATGCGCCATAGCGGCCAAGTCGTGACGCGCACTATGCTCCTCGAAGGCGTATGGGACTATCATTTCGACCCTCAAACCAACGTGATCGACGTGCATATCAGCCGTTTGCGTCAGGCGATCGACAAGGATTTCGACAAGCCTTTGCTGCATACCGTGCGCGGTGCCGGGTACAGCCTGCGCGAAGACGAATAGTGCGCGCATAGGAGCCGGTCCGGAGATGGGGCCCGATCAACGCTTTCTCGGTATTCTTGATACATCACCGTTCCGCATCGCGATCGTCTATTCACTCGTGTTCGCCATCGGCGCGGCCACACTCATTTATGCAGTGGACTTCGCAGTCTCGCGGGTGGTCGACGGCAGCACCGATAATCTGATCGAAGCCGAAGTGCAGGGTTTGCGCGAGCAAATGCTGGTGCTCTCGCGTAGCGACTTCATCGAGCTGATTGAACAGCGCTCGCAGGATCAGGACGTGCGGGGTGCGGTGTATTTGATGGTAGATCCGCAGCTGCGGCCAGTCGCGGGCAATGTGCCCGCCTGGCCCAAAATGGGCTCGAAACAGAAATGGTTCATGTTTAAGGTCTCTGTGCCATTCGGCGACGAGACTCGCGAACACGAAATGCGGGCGCGCTACTTTGCCCTGCCAGGCGGCTATCAAATGCTCGTGGGGCACGACGTGCAGGAGCGCCAGGACGTCAAGAGCCTCATGATGCGTGGCTTGATCGCAGCCGTGATACTCACCTTGCTATTGGGCTTGGGCGGTGGCTTTTGGATGGGGCGGCGCATTCTCGCCCAGGCGGGGGCGATTTCGGCGGTGGCTACGCAAATTATGAACGGTGATTTGTCGCAGCGCCTTCCAGTGCGCAAAGCCGACGATGAAATCAACACATTGGCCCGGGAGATCAACGGCATGCTCGATAAGATCGAGCAGCTTACCCTGGGCATGCGCACCGTTCTTGACAGCGCAGCGCATGATTTGCGTACGCCATTGAACCGCTTGCAAGCCAGCGCCGAGAGCGCCATGACATCATTGCTGCCCGGTTCGCCAGAGCGGCGCGTTCTCGAAAGAGTGAATACGGAAGTCGATCGCATGCGCAGCACGTTGGATGCACTGCTGCGCATTGCGCTCGCCGAGACGGGCACGGTTGCACGGGAGCCGGTGGATCTGTCGGAACTTGTCGCAAGCGTGGTCGAATTGTACGCGCCGGTGAGCGAGGAGCGCGGCATCGCTTTGGAAAGCACCGTGGCGCCGGGGGCACAAGTGCTGGGCAATCGGCAGCTTCTGGCGCAGGCGCTCGCCAACCTGCTCGACAACGCCATTAAGTTCACGCCCGATGGCGGGCGAATTCGCGTGTTGCTGGATGGATCGGGCCGCGCCCCGCAGGTCATCGTCGAGGACAATGGGCCTGGCATACCCGCTGATAAACGCGAGATCGTTCTCGGCCGCCGTGTGCGGCTGGATGAAGCGCGCAAGTTTCCGGGATCAGGCTTGGGTCTATCCCTGGTAGCGGCGGTGACGAAATTGCATGGCGCGCGTCTCGTGCTCGATGACGCTGCTCCCGGCTTAAGAGTTTCCTTGAAGTTTTAATAGCGAATAACTATTTTCTCGGAGAATGTATGTCGAAATTTCCGGTCTGCATGATCGCCTGGGCGGTATTGGCGGGATGCGCAGTCCCTCAGTTACCGGTCGAGCCCCCGGGCGCAGCGGCACCGGTCTTGAGTTCAGGCATCGATCTTCAGTATGTGGACAGCTCGGTGCGGCCGCAGGACGGTGTGTACGAGTATCTGAACGGCAAATGGCTGGGCACCTATCAGCTGCCTCGCGACAGGGGCGCGGTGGGATCATTCACGGCGATAGAGGATACGACCGAGGAGCAATTGCGCGGCATCGTCGAGGGCCTTGCCGGCGCTGAGGGCGGCAATCGCGATCCGGACGCAAAAAAACTCGCGGACCTGTATGCCAGCTTCCTGAACGAGGGTCAGATCGAGATGCTGGGTTTAAAGCCGCTGCAGTCGGAATTCGCGCTCATCAATGCAATTAAGGATGTCAATTCGCTGCCGGCCTTGGTGGCGCACATGAACGCCCTGGGTGCGGGCGCGCCCTATGGTCTGCAAATCAATCCGGATCAGAGAAACTCGACCCGATATGCCGTTACCCTATTTCAGGGCGGACTGGGAATGCCCGACCGCGATTACTATTTGAAGGACGAGACCAAGCTCAAAGATGCGCGCGCCGCGTATCTTAAGCACATTGAGAAAATGTTGAGCATGGCAGGTGAATCCAAAGCCGCAGAGCGCGCCGCGGCGATTCTGAAGCTGGAAACCCGGCTGGCTAGGATCCAGTGGACTCGGGTAGAGGACCGAGATCCGATTAAGACTTACAACAAGGCCGCACTCGCGGAGCTGCCGGCGCTCATGACGGGCTATGAGTGGCAACGCTATGTGCGCAGCTCGGGCATTGAAGGCAAGGTCGATTCGGTAATTGTCAGGCAACCTTCGTATTTTAAAGCGCTGGGCAAAGTGATCACCGGCACGCCCTTGGCGGTGTGGAAAGTGTATTTCAAATGGCAGGTGTTGTCCTTCTCGGCGCCTTACCTTTCAAAGGCCTTTGTCGATGAGCGCTTCGCATTTACCGGCGGGGTGCTGCGCGGGATCCCGGAGAATCAGCCGCGCTGGAAGCGCGGCATCCGCCTGCTTGACGGGAGCATGGGAGAGGCACTCGGCAAGCTCTATGTCGCGAAATACTTTCCGCCGCAGCACAAGGCGCGCATGCAGGTTCTGGTGCAGAATTTGCTTGAAGCGTACCGCCGCGATATCGACACCTTGGACTGGATGAGCGCCGAAACCAAAATCGGCGCTCAAGCTAAGCTTGCGAAAATGCTGCCCAAAATCGGTTATCCAGACCTCTGGCGCGACTATAGCGCCCTGAAAATCGTGCCCGACGACCTTCGCGGTAACCTCATGCGAGCCAACGAGTTCGAATACCGCCGCAACCTGGCCAAGCTCGGTAAGCCCGTCGATCACGGCGAATGGCGCATGCGGCCGCAGACCGTTAACGCCTCCTACAATGCGACCGCTAATGAAATAACCTTTCCTGCGGCGATTCTGCAGCCGCCGTTCTTCGACGCGGCGGCGGACGATGCGGTGAATTATGGCGGCATTGGCGCAGTCATCGGCCATGAGATGAGTCACGGCTTCGATGATCAGGGCAGCCAGTTCGATGCCGATGGCAATCTGCATGACTGGTTCACGAAGGCCGATCACGAGAAGTTTGCAGCGAAGACCAAGGCCCTGGTTGCGCAGTACGATGCCTACGAGCCGGTTCCCGACTACCACGTCAACGGCGCACTCACCTTGGGCGAGAATATCGGTGACAATTCCGGGCTGGCAATTGCCTACAAAGCCTATCGCATTTCGCTGGCAGGCCACGAAGCTCCCGTGATTGGCGGTTTCACGGGCGATCAGCGCCTGTACTTGGGGTGGGTGCAGGTTTGGCGGGGCAAGGTGCGCGAGTCCGAGGCCATCCAACGCATCAAGACCGATCCGCACGCACCGCCGGCCGTGCGCGGTACCGCGCCCTTGAGGAACCAAGCGGGCTTCTACTCGGCTTTTGGCTTGAAACCCGGCGACAAGATGTATTTGCCGCCTGATAAGCGCGTGAACATTTGGTAAGCGTCAAATTCTCGGCGCTTGAAGCCAACTGGGGCTCGATTTACGGAGAATAAGTCCCGGAAAACATTGAGTAAAGAGACTTAAGTCGATCATGGCATAGAACTTGCTCGATTACAGATGCGGCGCTTGCCCGCGTCTTGGAATCGAAACTATGGCCGATGAAGCAGTCGACGCTCCTCTCGCGCCGCCGAAGAAATCCGGCAGCTTGATGGGCACTTTGGTGAATGGATTGGGCATCTTCGCCCTGACCTTGCTAGCGGTCGTGGTCGGCGGCTTCATCAATTCCAAGCTGCACCCGCTACCGGACTTGAGGTTGGACAAGGATGGCAAGATCACGGCCATCGTGCCGGTGGCGGCCGCGGCCAAAGCAGCTGAGGGAGGCGGCAGCGGCAAGCCTGCGGTGTACTACGCCATTGACCCCCCCCTGGTCGTCAATTTCGAGGACGGTTCGGCCGTACGGTTTCTCCAGATCACCATGGAAGTCATGGCTCACGATGAGAAAGCCATTGAGAGCGTGCAGAAAAACATTCCTTTGATCCGCAACAACTTGTTGTTGCTGATGAGCAATCGCAACTATCAAACCATGCTCTCGCGCGAGGGCAAAGAGAAACTGCGCCAGGAGGCGCTCACCGAAATCCGCGCAGTTCAGAAAAAAACAGGCGGCCCCGATGTCGACGATGTCCTGTTCACCAGCTTTGTGGTGCAGTGATGGCGGCAGCGCCCGAGCGGATTTCCGACGAAGAAGTGGCTGCGCTCCTCGAAAAGGACGGCAAGGAAAATCCTCATGCCGTGCGGCCTTACGATTTTGCTGTCCAGCGAATTAACCGGACGCAACTGCCGCTTCTGGAAGTCATCAACAAGAGTTTCGCCGAACGTGCGGGCGCCTCACTATCGCAACTGCTCGGGCGCGATGCGAGCATGCACTTTGAATCGCTCGAGTCCGTGAAGAGCGCAGACCTGCAGGCCTCCTTACCCACGCCGGCGACGCTCGCGGTGGTACGGCTGAAGCCGTTGCCCGGCTTCGCCTACGTCAGCGTTGAACCTGCGCTTCTGTTGACCCTGTTGGATGGGTTTTTCGGGGGTACCGGAAGAGCAAATGCCGATCCGCAGGCCGCCATCGCCCCGGCAGCTCAACGATTCCTCGCCCTCATGCTGCGAAGCGTCGCGGTCGATCTGGCCTCGGCTTGGCAGCCGGTGTCCTCGGTCGAATTGGAACTGGTCAAGCAGGAAACCAATCCGCGCTTGGTGCAATTGGGCGGCCAGCTCGAATCAGTCGTGGTGGCAAAATTTTCCGTGGAATTCGCGGCCCGCAGCGGGCGCATCGAGTGGCTGTTCCCCGACGCGCTGCTCGATCCCATCCGCGGAACACTTGCCGGGGACAGCGATAATTCGGCTTCCGCCAAACAGGAGCCCTGGGCGCCGACTCTGAGCAGCGCCTTAGTTGACACGCAAATGCATACGCGCGCGGTACTCGCGCAGGCACAGATCAGTTTGCGCCAGCTGGTGAGTCTCTCCCCAGGCGACATCATCCCGATCGAGGCGCCCCAGCATGTCACATTGTTTGCCGGCGACGTGCCCCTGTATCGCGGCCGCTTCGGCATCTCGCAAGGACGTAATGCCCTCAAAATTCTTCCAGGAGCTGCTGTATGAGCCCGCCCGATCCAAAGAGCGCCGCGGTCGCCCGCGCGCATTTCAGCGACTTGGGTCCCAACACCGCCGGCACGGTGGGCCAGGAGATGAATCTGAATCTCATTCTTGATGTCGCAGTCACCATCGCGCTTGAGGTCGGCCGCGCAAAGATGTCGGTGCGCGAATTGCTGCAGCTGGCTCCTGGTGCGGTCGTGGAGCTCGACCGTCTGGCAGGCGAGCCGCTCGATGTGCTCGTGAATGGCGTGCGCATCGCTCGTGGCGAAGTGGTGGTCGTCAACGAAAAATTCGGCATTCGGCTCACCGATGTGGTGAGCGAGACTGAGAGGATGGAGCACGCCAAATGAGCCCCCTGGCGCAGCCGGCTTCGCCGTTGTCGGTTGCCAGCCTGACGCAGCTGTCTTTGAGCCTGATCGCCATCGTGGCGCTAATTCTTGCAATCGGCTGGGCGCTCAAGCGCTTTAAATTGGCGGCGCCGCGCGGATCTCTGGACAGCGCAGTGCTCGATCAACTGAACGTAGGCCCGCGGGAAAGAATCGTCTTGGTTCGCATCGGCGACGCGCAGGTCCTTGTCGGCATCGGCGCAAGCGGCATCGTTGCACTGACCCCCTTGGCCACGCCGATTGCCATCAAAACCTCTAACGCTTCGCCGGCATTCGCGGAGCGTCTGCGCGATATCATGAAGCGCTCCGGCGGTTCTGCTTGACGGACGACACTCTGCAACCCGCTCGCGGCCGCTGGCCGCCGTTGGCCTTGCTCGCAGCTCTAGCGTTGCTCGCGCTGGTGCCGCTTGCGGCAAACGCCCAAGCTGCGTTGCCTGCGGTGGCGCTAAAATCGGCGGCCGACGGAGTGCAAACGTACTCCCTGACCTTCCAAATACTGATATTGATGACCTTGCTGACATTGCTGCCGGCGATCCTGCTGGCGATGACGGCGTTCACGCGGATCATCATCGTGCTGTCGATTCTGCGCCAAGCGCTCGGGATGGCCACCACCCCCTCGAATCAAGTGTTGACAGGATTGGCACTGTTTCTGACGTTTTTTGTGATGGGATCTACCCTCGAACAATCATATGCCTCTGGCATCAAGCCTTACATGGATGGACAGCTGGCCGGAGAGCTGGCCATCGATCGTACCTTGGGGCCGCTGAAGAAATTCATGTTGGCGCAAACACGCGAAACCGATTTGCAGCTGTTTTCGAAACTCTCCGGCAAGGCGCAATTTGCGAGCCCCGCCGAGGTGCCGCTGTCGGTGCTGGTGCCCACGTTCATTACCAGCGAATTGAAAACTGCGTTTCAAATCGGCTTCATGGTTTTCATACCCTTCCTGGTGATCGACCTGGTCGTGGCCAGTGTGCTGATGTCGATGGGTATGATGATGCTGTCGCCGGTTCTGGTGTCCCTGCCGTTCAAAATCATGTTGTTCGTCGTGGTTGACGGATGGACCTTGCTCATCGGCACCTTGGCGTCGAGCTTCCACCAATGACGCCTGAGAACGTCATGGACCTGGCGCACAAGACGCTGCTGGTCACCTCGCTGATATCCGCGCCGCTGCTGCTCATTGCATTGATTACGGGACTGGTGATCGGCATGTTGCAGGCGGCAACGCAGATCAATGAATCTACTCTGAGCTTTATCCCGAAGCTGTTGATGCTGGTGCTGACCCTGTTTGTCGCCGGCCCGTGGATCTTGCGCGTTTTGATTGATTTCACGCACGATTTGTATACCGCCATCCCGACGATGGTCGGGTAGCGGCCGTGCAACCTTTGACCCTCAATGCCGGCGATGTATCCATGTGGGTAAGCCGGATGTGGTGGCCGGCCCTTCGCATCAGCGGCTTTGTGCTGACGGCGCCCGCGGCCGGCGAGGGCGTCGTGCCTCGGCTGGTGAAAGTCGTGCTGACGTTGTCGTTGGCTTTCTTGCTCGGCCCCCTGGTTGAGGTGCCCACGGAGCTGTCGATTTTTTCCGCCGCCGGCATACTGGCTGCTGTCTTGGAATTGCTCATCGGAGTGTCGATTGGAATGGTTGTGCAGCTGGCGTTCGAAGCGCTGGTATTTGCGGGGCAAAGTGTCTCGCTCTCGATGGGTTTAGGCTTTGCAACCCTGGTTGATCCGCAACGCGGCGCGCAAGTACCCGTTCTGGGCCAGTTGTTCATGATCTTCGGCACCCTGACATATCTTGCGATCAATGGGCATTTGATGCTGCTTGGCGCATTGGCACAGAGCTTTCACAGCCTGCCCATCGGCGCCACGCATATCGACAAGGGCTTTCTCATCACAGTGGTGCTGTGGGGGGCGCGAGTCTTCGATACAGGTCTGCTGATCGCTTTGCCTGCGGTGATCGCCCTGGTCATCGTCAATTTGGCACTTGGCGTGGTGACCCGCGCCGCGCCTCAACTCAATCTATTCGGCATCGGCTTCACGATTACACTGATGAGTGGGTTCCTGGTGCTTCTCGCCGGTCTCGACGGCCTCATGTCGGGTATCTCCGGCCTCATTCAGACCGCGCTCATGGCAGTTTCAGATCTGCTCCACGCGGTTCCCGCGGGAGCACCCTGATGGCCGAATCCGAATCGGGCGGCGATCGCACCGAAGAA
Source organism: Gammaproteobacteria bacterium (assembly GCA_025355165.1). GTDB lineage: Bacteria > Pseudomonadota > Gammaproteobacteria > Steroidobacterales > Steroidobacteraceae > Bog-1198. Next base: position 85,813 of record JANYAD010000030.1, read on the forward strand.
CCTTCGCCACGACGCCTGCAGGAAGCGCGCGAGCGCGGCCAGCTGCCGCGTTCGCGCGAACTGACTAACTTTGCGACCATGATCGGCGGCAGCGCCACGCTAGTGGCCATCGGCGGGACACTTGCCTCGCACTTCTCGCAGATGATGCGCCGCTCGCTGTCGATCGATGCGAAGTCGCTGCGTTCCACTGATTCCATGATGGCATCGCTGAGTGATGCCGGCATCAGCGCCGTGAGCGGCCTGCTGCCTGTGTTCGGTGCGCTGATCGCCATGGTGCTGCTTGCCTCGGTGGCGCTCGGTGGTTGGAATTTCAGCAGCAAAGCGCTGACGCCGGATTTTTCGCGGCTCAGTCCCTTATCCGGCATCAAGCGACTCGTCGGCCTGCACGGCGTGTCCGAATTGGCCAAGGCGTTGCTCAAGTTCGCAGTGGTGGGCGCCGTTTGCGCAGGAGTCGTTGGCGCGATCTTCGGCGATGTGCTGGCACTGGCGCGCATGGCGCCTCGCGACGCGATTTCTCGGGGCGCCGGCCTCATGAGCTGGGCTTTCGTCTGGCTGTGCGCCTCGCTCGCCCTGGTAGCGATCGTGGATGTGCCGTTGCAGATATTCCAATTTAAACGCGCCTTGCGCATGACCCGCCAAGAGCTGCGCGACGAGGCCAAAGAGTCTGACGGGCGGCCGGAGACCAAACAGCGTATCCGTCAGCTGCAACAGACGCTGGCGCGCCGGCGAATGATGCACAAGATTCCCACCGCCGATGTACTCATCGTTAACCCGACGCACTTTGCGGTGGCGCTCAAGTATGATCCGAAAAAAATGCGCGCCCCGATCGTGCTCGCCAAGGGCGTCGATCTGGTGGCGCAGAATATCCGGCGCATCGCCGAGGAGCATCGCGTCGCGGTGTTCGAGTCGCCCAAGCTGGCGCGCGCCCTATACCGCTCCACCGACCTGAACAAGGAGATTCCCAACGGCCTGTATGGCGCGGTAGCTCAAGTACTCTCATACATCTTCCGTGTGCGCACCTTGAATCCAACCATCGCGGCCCGCGTCGCGCGCCCGACGCCCAGCCTTCCCGATGAGTATGCGGACGTATGACGGCCCGCGGCGCAGCAGCGACTTTCGGCGAATTCGCGCGCAATGGCTTAGGCGTGCCGGTGCTGGTGATGGTGGTGCTGGCCATGATGGTACTGCCGTTGCCGGCGTTCCTCTTGGATGTGTTTTTTACATTCAACATTTCGCTCTCGCTCATGATTTTGCTGGCGGTGATCTATGTGCGCCGCGCGCTGGAGTTCGCGACCTTTCCGACCGTGCTGTTGGGCGCGACGCTGCTGCGCCTCGGCTTGAATGTCGCCTCCACCCGGATCGTACTCATCAACGGCCACACGGGCGGCCAGGCTGCGGGACATGTCATCGCCGCCTTCGGCCATTTTGTGGTCGGCGGCAACTATGCGGTAGGCATGGTGGTGTTCACGGTGCTGGTGATCATCAATTTTGTCGTCATCACCAAAGGCGCCGGGCGCATCTCGGAAGTCAGTGCGCGCTTCACCCTGGACGCGATGCCGGGCAGGCAGATGGCGATTGATGCCGATTTGAATGCCGGTATTATCTCGCAAGCCGACGCCATCCTGCGCCGCCAGGAGGTGCGCGAAGAAGCGGATTTCTACGGCGCCATGGACGGTGCCAGCAAATTCGTGCGCGGCGATGCCATTGCCGGCATCCTGGTGGTGTTCATCAATCTGTTCGGCGGCACCATTATCGGCGCGGCTCAGCACGGTATGGCGCTCGCCGATGCCGGCCGTACCTACGCCCTGCTCACGATTGGCGATGGGCTGGTGGCGCAGATTCCAGCGCTGCTCTTGTCGGTGGCGGTCGCCATCTTGGTGACGCGCGTCTCGCGGCCGCATGACATGAGCCAACAGATCATGTCGCAGGTGCTGGGCCAGCCGCGGGCGCTGGGTGTGACGGCCGGTATCCTGGCCCTGCTCGGCATCATTCCGGGGATGCCCAATTTGGTTTTTTTGGCGATGGCAGCGCTGTGCGGAGC
>JANYAD010000057.1 GCA_025355165.1 Gammaproteobacteria bacterium
AACTCCTGCATCTTTACGCACCAAGCTGTCAAAACCACCTTCGTCTCCAACATTCAAAATAATTTGCGAAAATATACTGCTGAATGCATAAGACGCGGTACGCGCTACACGTGAAGCAATATTACCGCGCCTAATTCCGTTTGGTACGAAAATGGTGGCGCCGGTGATCATGGCCTTCGGCAATCTTGCCCAGCAACAACGCTTCCTGCCGCCAATCAGCTCGGGGGAGCAATGGTGGTGCCAGGGCTATTCTGAGCCCGGAGCCGGTTCTGACTTGGCGTCTCTAAAGACGCGCGCCACTTTGGAGGGTGATCACTATGTGGTCAATGGGCAGAAGACCTGGAACACCCTCGGCCAATACGCGGATTGGATTTTCTGCCTGGTGCGCACCGACCCGCTGGCTAAGCCGCAGTCCGGCATCAGCTTTCTGTTGATCGATATGAAGAGTCCCGGCATCACCGTTCGGCCCATCACACTATTGGATGGCGGACACGAAGTGAACGAAATCTGGTTTGAAAATGTAAAAGTGCCGCTCCAAAACCGCGTGGGCGATGAAAACAAGGGATGGACCTATGCAAAATTCCTGCTGGGACACGAACGCACCAACATTGCCGGGATCGGCGCTGCGAAACGCGAATTGGCGCGGCTCAAGAGGATTGCATCGAGTGAGAAAAAACTGGGTCGGCCTCTGATCGAGGATCCTCTGTTCGCCGCCGCCATCGCGCAGGTGGAAATCGATCTGTGGGCTTTGGAAATCACCAATCTGCGCGTCCTGTCGGCAGAGCGGGGCTCGAAGGCGCCGGGACCGGAGGCTTCCATCCTCAAGATCAGAGGCACAGAAATAGCGCAGCGCATCTCGGAATTGCTGATGCGCGCAGTGGGTCCTTACGCATTGCCATTTAGGCGCGAAGCCATGGAAGCAGGCTGGCAATCGGACCCGACTCGCGAGGCGCCGGGGCCGAGGTACGCCGCGACATTGGCTGCTGCCTACATGAATCAGCGGAAACTGTCGATCTTCGGGGGCACCAATGAGATTCAGAAAAACATTATTTCCAAGATGATCGTCGGTCTGTAGAGAATTTCCTCATGAACTTCGAATTCAGCGATGAACAGCAGCAGCTGCAGGAGACGGTCAACCGCTACCTGAGCGAGCAATACACTTTCGAGAAATTCCGGGGTATCAAAGCCTCGGCTGACGGATGGGACAGAACCGCCTGGGCTGGATTGGCCGAACTCGGGCTGCTGGCCCTGAATGTGCCCGCAGATCTCGGTGGACTGGGGTACGGACCGCTCGAAACCTTGAGTGTAATGGGTGCCTGCGGACGAAGCTTGTTGCTCGAGCCGTTTCTGAGCAGCGCCGTCATTGCGACTGCCGTACTACGTAGCTTCCCTGATGATGCCGCGGCTAGGGAACTGCTGACCAAAATGGCAAGCGGTGCTTCGATCGCGGTGCTCGCGCATTACGAGCCTGAGTCGCGTTATGAAACCCGGTGGGTCAAAGCGCGCGCGCGCAAATCGGCCGATGGCTACACGCTCGATGGCCACAAAGCAGTGGTTTTGCACGCCGGCGCCGCTGACACGTTGGTTATCTCAGCTCGCTTCTGCGGCGATGTTGCGGATGCAAGCGGGGTCTCGCTGTTTCGGGTCCCGCGTGATGCCAAAGGCCTCACGCTCGATTCCTATGCGACCATTGATGGCCAGCGGGCAGCGGAGGTTTATTTGGCAGCCGTCCAGGTACCGGCGGCGAGTCGGCTAGGGAAAGAGGGCGAGGCTTTACCCCTCATCGAGGCCGCTCTCGATATCGGCCTTGCTGCACTGTGCGCCGAAGCGGTCGGCGTTATGCAGGCGCTGCTCGAGGCCACCGTTGCTTATGTGCAGTCGCGCCAGCAATTTGGCACCCCAATCGGCCGATTTCAGGCTCTGCAGCATCGCATCGCCGATATGTTGATTCATCTGGAGCAGGCACGGTCCATGAGTTATCTGGCCGCTCTACGCTGCGTTGATGAGAACGTAGGCGCGCGCCGGCGCGCTTTGTCCGCGGCCAAGGCGCTGGTGGGCCAATCGTGCCGTTTCGTGGGGCAGCAGGCGGTGCAACTGCACGGCGGCATGGGCATGACCGATGAGCTCATCGTAAGTCATTGGTTCAAAAGGCTCACGGCGGCCGAACTGATGTTCGGCGACAGCGATACCCACCTGCAGCGCTACGCTGCGCTTAGCGCCTCTTAAGGATTCAGCAATGGCTCATATGTCGAAGGCAGTAGTGGCGCGCGAAGTCGGCAAGCCCGTTATCGTCGAACAAATTGAAGTGGCGAAACCGCAGCACGGCGAGGTAACGGTACGCATCGCCGCATGCGGGGTTTGCCACAGCGATTTGTCGGCCACCAATGGCACCATCCCGTATCCCATGCCTCTGGTTCTGGGCCATGAAGGCGCCGGGGTCGTGGTCGAGATTGGCGATGGCGTGGACAATTTCGCGGTCGGAGATCATGTGGTGAGCTCCTTTGTGAGCATGTGCGGTCACTGCCATTACTGCCAAACGGGCCGGCCGCAGCTGTGCGTGCAATCGCTGAAATCGTTGTTTACCCTCCCTGACGGCACGGTGCGCACGCGGGACTCGGCCGGCAATGACTTGAACGTATTCTGCGGATGCGGCGTGATGGCTGAATTCGCCACCGTGCATATGGGAAACGTGGTGAAAATAGACCAGAAGATGCCGCTCGACCGCGCCGCGTTAATTGCCTGCGGCGTCATGACGGGAGTCGGCGCGGCTGTAAATACCGCCAAGGTCGAGGCGGGGTCGATTGCGGTGGTGTTCGGGTGCGGTGGTGTGGGCTTGAATGCCATCCAGGGTTGCGCGATTGCCGGCGCTGGAGTCATTGTCGGCGTCGATACCAGCGATGAAAAACTTGATATGGCGAGGCAATTCGGTGCTACGCATGGCTACAACATCACCGCGCAGGCGAATCCGGGCAAGGATTTGTATAAATTGACGGGCGGCGGCGCCGATTACGCCTTTGACTGCGTTGGCGTCGGCAAGATCTCCGAGATGGCGTGGACGGTATTGCGCCGGGGCGGTACTGCCGTGATTGTAGGGATTTCCGGCCCCAAGGATCAGATCATGCTGAACGCGCAGCAGGTGGCCACCAGTGAAAAGACCTTGACCGGCAGTTACTATGGGTCGGCGCGCCCGCAGCTGGATTTCCCAAGGCTAATCGGCTTGTACCGCAGCGGTCGTTTGAAGCTCGATGAGCTGATTACCCGGACCTATACCATCGATGAGGCGCCGCGGGCCTTTGCCGATCTTAGTGAGGGCAAGCAGGGACGAGGGGTGATACTTTTCGATGCCGCCTGATCTCGGCCCTCAGTCCTCAGCCAGATCTTCTCCGGGAAATAACGCTTCGCTGAAACCGAAATCCTTCAGATCGCGAATCCGGCGCGGATAGAGGATCCCATCGAGGTGATCGACCTCATGCTGAACCACGCGGGCGTGAAAGTCCTTGACCGTACGGTCGATGGGGGTTCCTGCCGCATCGAAGCCGGTATATCGCAGCTCTCGGTAACGGGGCACCAGCCCGCGCATGCCAGGAACCGATAAGCAGCCCTCCCAACCTTCATCCACAATCTCCCCTATGGGGGTCAGGGTAGGGTTGATGAGAACGGTGAAGGGCACCGAATCCGCTCCCGGGTATCGCGGGTTCTCCTGGAACCCAAAGATAACGACCCGCAATCCCACCCCAATTTGGGGGGCCGCGAGGCCGGCCCCATTGAGATTTAGCATCGTGTCCTGCATATCGGTCAGCAGAGATCTCAATTCCGGCGAGCCAAATTCCGCGACCGGCTGGGATGCCGCCAGGAGGCGTGGATCGCCCATTTTGATAACTTCGCGTATTGCCATGGTTCCTAGTATCTTAGCGGCCTTTTCCCCGCGAGCCCAATGCCCTAAATGCCCGGTCTTTTATACATAAAAACCTTCGGTTGCCAGATGAATGAATACGATTCCGGCAAAATGCGCGATGTGCTGGAAGCCGAGCATGGCATGGGGAGCACCGACAACCCCGCCGAGGCCGACGTGCTGCTGGTCAATACCTGCTCGGTGCGCGAAAAAGCTCAGGAGAAGGTGTTTTCCTTGCTGGGCGAGTGGCGTCTTATCAAGCAACAGCGGCCTCACGTGGTGATCGGTGTTGGAGGCTGCGTGGCCAGCCAGGAAGGGGAGGGCATTACCGCGCGCGCGCCGTTTGTGGACTTGGTCTTCGGGCCTCAAACCTTGCACCGCCTACCGGACATGCTCTCGGGTTTGAAAGCCTCAGGCCGCTCGCAAATCGATATCAGCTTTCCGGAGATAGAAAAATTCGACCGCTTGCCCGAGCCGCGCAGCGGCGGTGCGACGGCGTTCGTTTCCATCATGGAAGGGTGCAGCAAATACTGCACTTTCTGCGTGGTCCCCTACACACGCGGCGAGGAAATTAGCCGGCCATTCGATCAGGTGCTAGGCGAGGTAGAGCGATTGGCTGCCAAGGGCGTGCGGGAGATCACACTGCTCGGCCAGAACGTCAACGCCTACGCGGGGCCCATGGCCGACGGTACTCCGGCCGACCTATCCACATTGATTCACTTCGTCGCCGGCATCGAGGGTGTGGAACGCATTCGCTTCACCACTTCGCACCCGCTCGATTTCAACGACAGCTTGATTGAGGCCTATGCCAACGTGCCGCAGCTCAATAATTATTTGCATCTGCCGGTGCAAAGCGGCTCGGACCGGATTCTTGCGGCGATGAAGCGCGGACACACGGTACTTGAATACAAGCAAAAGCTGCGCAGATTGCGCGCAGTGCGGCCGGACATTTGTATCTCGACCGACTTGATCGTCGGGTTTCCGGGTGAAACCGAGGCGGATTTCACCGCGACATTGAATTTAGTGGCTGATGTGGGATTTGACCAGTCCTTCAGCTTTCTATACAGCCGCAGGCCGGGCACTCCTGCCGCTGCGTTGCCTGATGAGCTGGCGCATGAGGTTAAGCAGCAGCGGCTCGAATTGCTGCAGCAACGCTTGAACGGCCAAGCGCGCGCGATCTCCGAACGCATGGTGGGAAGCCGCCAACGGGTTTTGGTCGAGCGCAACGCGAAGCGCAATCCATTGCAGCTCGCCGGTCGCACCGACAACAACCGCTGGGTCAATTTTGATGGTCCTGCGGATGGCCCGATGAGTCTCATGAATTGCTTCACCGACGTCATCATTACCGAGGCCATGCCGAATTCGTTGCGCGGACGGCTTGCCGCGGCCGCTGCGCCGTGAATTCGGCGCCGATGACTCGGGAGGTCCTGCTCGCGCCCGCCGACAATGTTCGGTTGGTGGAACTGTGCGGCCCGTTGGATGAGCACCTGCGACTGATCGAGACTCGGCTGGGCGTGGAGGTGAGACGGCGCGGCAATCGTTTTCAATTGGTTGGTTTGGAGCCGGCGGTGCACCGCGCAGAATCGGTACTACAGAATCTGTATGCGCGGGCGCAGCGAGAACCGGTGGATTCCGAACGAGTGCACATCGCATTGCAAGAATTGGACATGGACGGCCGCGATGCGGAGGTTGCGGAGCCGGATGAATTGAAGGTCCGCAGCGCACGCGGCGCCATTCGCGCGCGCGGCGCGAACCAGACCGAATACTTGAACAATGTACGCACGCACGATCTAACTTTCGGGATAGGGCCCGCGGGCACCGGCAAGACCTATCTTGCAGTGGCTTGCGCGGTCGAGGCCCTGCAATCAGAAAAGGTGCGGCGCATCGTGCTGGTACGTCCTGCGGTGGAGGCAGGCGAGCGGCTGGGATTTCTTCCCGGCGATTTGTCGCAAAAGGTGGACCCGTACCTGCGGCCGATGTACGACGCCTTGTACGAAATGCTGGGATTCGAGCGAGTCGCGAAATTAATCGAGCGTAACGTGATCGAAGTGGCGCCGCTGGCCTTCATGCGCGGTCGCTCGCTCAACGACTCTTTTGTAATCCTGGACGAGGCGCAGAACACCACCAATGAACAGATGAAAATGTTCCTGACACGCATTGGTTTCGGCTCCAAAGCGGTGGTCACCGGCGACATCACTCAGGTAGACCTGCCGAGCACGAAGCAATCCGGTTTGCGTACCGTCATCGATATTTTGCGCGGCGTTCGCGGCATCGCCTTCACCATGTTCTCCTCACGCGACGTGGTGCGCCACCCCCTGGTGCAAAGAATCGTCCAAGCCTATGAGGCGAGCGCTCCCAACGACGGTTCGTAAGGTGCCGCGGCTAAAACTCGATGTGAACTATGCGTCATCCTCTCCCTGGGTTCCGAGCGCGCGGCTGCTGCGTCGCTGGGCCGGGGCAGCGCTGTGCGATACCGCTAAGCCGGTGGTGCTCTCGATGCACATCGTTGGCAAGGCACGCAGCCGCAGCCTGAATCGGCGCTATCGGCGCAAGGACAAGCCGACGAACGTGCTGTCATTCGCAGGCGCGGGGTGTGCGCCGGACGGCCGACTGTTCCTCGGTGAGCTTGTTATTTGTGCGCCCCTCGTCGCCGCCGAAGCGCAGACCCAACATAAATCCCTCGAGGCGCATTGGGCCCATCTGACGGTCCACGGGGTATTGCACTTACTCGGATTCGACCACCGGGGCGCCTCGGAAGCGGTGAAGATGGAATGTTTGGAGACTCAAGTTCTTGATAGACTTGGTTTTTCGGACCCTTATCGATGATTCCGGTATGCTCATCACCCATGCCAGAACAGACTCACGGCGGCACCACAGGGCGCTGGCTAAAGCGCATTACCCAATCAATGTCCGGGGAGCCGCGCGATCTTGCCGAGCTGGTCGAGCATTTGCGAGATGCCAGTGAACGCGGGCTATTCGACGGCGATGCACTGGTGATGCTTGAGGGTGTGCTTGCGGTGGCGGATATGCAGGTCCGCGACATCATGGTGCCGCGTTCGCAAATGGTGTTTGTGGAGCGCGATGAGTCGCCCGAGAAACTGATCGAGCTGGTGGTTGAATCCGGCCATTCTCGCTTTCCGGTGATTGGCGAGGATCGCGATCAAATCTTGGGGATTTTGTTGGCCAAGGACTTATTGCGGCCACGGGCTTCGGAGGAGGAGTTCGAGATTCGCGAATACATGCGGCCGGTGGTGTTCGTTCCCGAGAGCAAGCGCCTCAATGTCCTGCTCAAGGAATTTCGGCGCAACCACAATCACATCGCCATCGTCGTGGACGAATACGGCGGGGTGTGCGGACTGGTCACCATCGAAGACGTCATCGAACAAATCGTCGGAGAAATCGATGATGAGCATGATGTCGAGGATGAACAAACGATCAGAAAGGACCGGCCGCGAGAGTTTACCGTGCGCGCCTTGACTCCCATCGCCGACTTCAATCGGTATTTTCTAACTGCCTTCCCGGACGATGATTACGACACGATCGGCGGCCTGCTCATGCAGCATTTCGGCCGGCTGCCGCGCCGCGGCGAGACCATCAAAATTGGGGATCTCGAATTTCGTATCGTGCGCGCTGATCGGCGCCGCATTGATCTTCTTCGCGTCACCACTCCCCAAGATATCGAGCCGCCAGCCGCTGAGTCGATTCCTTGAGGTCGTTCTGGCGCGGCCAGTCCGCGCAGCGCAGACAGAGCCTGGCTCGCGGGGCGGCTGCTTTTGCCTGCGGCGCCAGTCTAAATCTGGGATTCGCGCCTTTTCAATTGTGGCCCATCGCGTTGATCGCGCCCGCTGCCCTATTTGCACTCATCCGCGGCTTGCCGCCCCGACGTGCCGGCATGACGGGCGCCGCATTTGGGATTGGGCTGTTCGCTTTTGGAACCTACTGGCTCTACACCTGCCTGCACGTTTTCGGCCTTGTCCCGGTGTGGCTGACATTGCTGCTGCAGACGGCGCTGGTGGCGGCGATGTGCCTGTACTTCGCTGCCCTGTGTTATCTCGCTAACCGTTTCTGGCTCAAGGCCGGTGCGATGCGAGAGTGGCTGGTGCTGCCGACGCTTTGGGTACTGCTGGAGTGGCTGCGGGGATGGATTTTGAGCGGATTCCCCTGGCTGTCGACAGGTTACGCGCTGATCGATTCGCCCTTATCGGGGTGGGCCCCGATCTTTGGCGTGTACGCGGTGACATGGGCCGCCGTGATCGTGTCTGCAGCCATCAATGTGGCCTTCATGACCGCCGTGCCGTTCTCGCGCCGATGCGTCGCGGCGCTGCCGGTGCTGTTCCTGTTTCTGGTTCCGATGCTGCTGGCGAGGCACCAGTGGACCCATCCTGTGGGATCACCGATCCCGGTGGCGGCCGTGCAAGGCGCCGTGCCCCAGGACCAAAAATGGCAAGCCGAGAGCCGCGATTTGACCATGGAGCGTTACATGCGACTTACCGACCAGGCGTGGGGTGCGCGTCTCATCGTCTGGCCGGAGGCTGCGTTACCTGTGTTGGCGCCCGCGATCGAAGATTACCTAAGCAATCTCAAGCAGCAGGGACGTGCACATGATGCGGATTTTGCCATTGGACTGGTGAATTATTTTCCACAAACCCAACAGTATTTCAACGGCGTGTTGGTGCTGGGCGAGGCAGGTGATGCCTGGTACTACAAGCGGCACTTGGTTCCGTTCGGCGAGTACTTCCCCGTCCCCGCGTTCATCCGCTCTTGGTTGCGGCTGATGAGCCTGCCCTATGCTGATTTTACGCCCGGCGGCGCCCACCAACCGACTTTAAGTGCAGCCGGACAAAAGCTGGGGCTGACGATCTGTTACGAGGACGCGTTCGGCAGCCAGCAGCTGCGGGTCTTGCGGCAAGCTACATTGCTTATTAACGTCACCAATAATGCTTGGTACGGCGATTCCACCGCACCCCACCAGCACCTGCAGATTGCGCGCATGCGCGCGCTCGAAGCCGGACGCTTCTTGATCCGGGCCGCGAACGACGGCGTCACTGCGGTTATCGACAGCCGCGGAAAAATCTCCGCACGCGTGCCGCAATTTCAACAGGGCGTGTTGCGTGCCCTGGTGCAGCCGCTCAGCGGCGTGACCCCCTACGCCCGCCTCGGTAATTATCCGGTCGTCATGGGCTCTCTTTGCCTTCTGGCAATTGCCTTCTGGCGCCGCCGCGGCTTGCTGCGGCCTGAATCGAAATAAACTTCAAGGCAAGGCGACGCTGTGCTCAGGCGTGTCACTCGAAAAGCGGCGCTACCCCGGGATCCTTTGCGATTCCGCCGTACAAATTGAAGCCGCGCTCCAACCAATCGCGCAGGGTGTCGTCACGCTGCAGTAAGGGCAATGTTGCGGCGCAGGCGGCCCAGTAAAATCCGCCGAGCGCGATGTAGTCGGCAAAGTTAGGCGTGCCGCCGCCGAGGAAAGGAAATTTCAGAAGATGCGCCCGCAGCGGAGCCAGGGCGCTACGGACGGCCGGCAAGTGTGTGGCGCGATCCGACGTAAAGCCCTCCAGGGTCTTGCCCTTCATGTTTTTCTCGCGGCTCTCTCGGAAGTAGGGCCTATCAGACGGACGCGCCGCATCGTGCACATCCTTCACATAGAGCCGAAACATTTTTTTCAAGACTTCGTTGAAAAACCAGGCATCCGTGAAACGCACTAGGGCAAGTTCCGCAGGGGTGTTGAACAGCAGCGGTCCGGGAAATGCGCGCTCCAGATATTCGGCGATGTCCCAACTTTCCGCCAGTACCATGGCGCCATGCTCGAGTATCGGGACCGTTTTAAACCGGCCGCCGAATACCGTCGGTATGTCGGTAAATCCTAGATACACGGTCTCGAACGCAATTCCCTTGTGCGCGAGCGCATAACGTATCCGCCAGACAAAGGGACTCGCTGAGCGGCCGTTATCGAGGGCCAGTTCATAGAGCCGGACTTGGCTTGCAGATGCGCTCATGATCTCCTCAACTGCCGAGCCAACGTTTCATCCAAGATTCAACGGTTGCATACCACTGGACCGAGTTTTGCGGTTTGAGCACCCAATGGTTTTCATCCGGAAAGTACAGCAGCCGGCTCGGTATATGGCGAAGCTGCGCCGCGCCGTAGGCCCCCATGCCTTGATCAAGCGGCACGCGATCGTCGCGCCCGCCGTGCACCACGAGCATGGGCACGCTCCACTCAGCCACATGATCGATGGGATTGAAACGCTCAACTTCCTGCGGCTTCTCCCATGTGGCCGCATCGTTTTGCGACTGCTGGAACCCCGGAATGTCGGTGGAATAAGACATCAAGCGAATATCAAAGACCCCATCGTGGTTCACCAGGCACTTCCATGGTTTGGCCCAGTTACCGGCGATCCAAGCCACCATGTATCCTCCGTAAGACCCACCTAACGCACACGCTCGATCTGCATCCAGAAAGGGGTAGTGGGCCAGCGCGTAATCCCAGCCTTTTTGCAGATCCGTCAGTGGACGATCACCCCAGTGGCCTATGATGGATTTTGCGTACGCTTCTCCATAGCCGCTGGATCCGTGGAAATCCACCATGACCACGGCGTATCCCATCCCGGCCCAAACCTGCGGATTCCAGCGATAGCTCCACGCATTGCCGAACGAGCCGTGCGGACCGCCATGGATCAAGAAGGCGACCGGATATTTTTGCTCTGGATGGTAGCCGGCGGGGCGCATCACATAGCCGTGTACGGTCTCCTCATTCCATCCGGAAAAACTGAACGCCTCGAAGGAGGCTAGCGGCGTTTGCTTGAAGCGCTCCTGTGCCACGTGAGTGAGCGCGCGAGCTCCCTGGCTGCCTTTTAATTCGTACAGTTCTGCCGGCGAATCGAGCGCATCCCGGCTATAGACGAGCACTTCCTCGGCGAGGTCAAAACTTCCCACGTGACCGTTTGCGGTAAGCGGTTTGACTGCGCCGGTGGCCAAGCTGACCGCGAAAATTCGCTCTTGTCCCGTATCCTCGGCGCCGGCGTACAAGGTCTTGGAATCGGCGGACCATTTGAGGGAAGTCGGGGAACGATCGAAACCCGGGGCGAGCGCACGCGTGGCGTTCGTTTTAAGGTCGCGGATCATAATTTGCGCGCGCGGGGCGGTAAAAGTGGAGCCCTTTCGCGCCAAGTAGGCCAATTTTGCGCCGTCCGGAGAAACCACCGGAGTGGTGTCCGAGGTAACAGAGCCGGGGTCAATGCGCTGCGGCGACTTGCTGCCATCCAGCGGCACGGAGTAAAGGCTATTAGGATCTCCCAAGCCTTGCGCGGACCCGGAAGGCCGCGCGGAAAAGATCACCTCAGCCCCATCCTGGGTAATCACGAAGGAGGAGTCATCCCCATCGGGCCGGGCAACGATGTCGGTCTGAAAATCCCGGGTCAATGCAACTGCATCGGTCGGTGGGGCCTCGCCACCACTGCGCACGGTAAACAGACCAATGTAACGGCCGTCCAGATACGTGTCCCAAAAACGCGGGGTGGCCGTGTCATACAGGGTGCCGCTGGCTTTCTCTTTGCCTTTGGCCTCATCCTTGGCCTTGCTGCAGGCCAAGTTATCGCATTCGGCATGCACGTTAACGGCGGCGACCAGTGCGTTAGCGTCCGCGGTCAGGCGAAACAAAATCACATCGAGCGGCAGATTCGTTACCTGAATGCTTTGCGCGCTCTTGATGGACATGCGCCAAACTTGGGTCGAGCCGGAGCGGGACGACAAGAAGTAAAGCCATTGACCGTCCGCCGACCATCGCGGCGAGGTGGCGGATTTTTCCTGCTCCCTGATCAGGCGCGGCGGGGAGTTGGCGCTGCGGTCGATGATCCACAAGGCGTTGACACCGTGATTACCGTCCCAGTCGGTCGATCGCAGGTTGTAGGCCACGAAACGGGCATCGGGTGAGATGCGGGGGTCGGAGATGCGATCCAGAAGCGCCAGATCTTTAGCGGTAAAAGGCCGCGACTGCGCGAGCCCTGCACTGATCAACCCTAGCGCACTGCAAAGCGCGATTATTTTTAGCATGCTGTCTACCTGAAGTAAGGGCCGCTCCAGACTAAACCTCCCGATGTCGGGGTTACAAGCCCGGCACCCCCGAAACCATCGCGCATGCTCTGCTAACATCCACCACAAGCCCGTATTATTCATCTCGCACATGTATTTCAAATCAGACGACGACATTCTCGCCCTGGCCCGCGGCCTGATGAACCTATCGTTGCCCAAGTCGCAGTGGACGCACGCTGCGCACTTCGCGACGGCTTTATGGTTGATCGCCTTGCGCCCCGACTTGGATCCGCGTTGTGCAATGCCGGGGTTCATTCGTGCCTACAACGAGGCCACGGGTGTCGCGAACACCGATACGAGCGGCTATCACGAAACGATTACGCAGGCCTCGTTGCGCGCCGCCCGCAACTTTCTCATGCAACATCCTGGCAGCAGTGTGTCGGCGAGCTGCAATGACTTGATGGCTTCGCCCCTGGGCAAGTCTGACTGGCTGTTAGCTTACTGGACACCTGAGCGATTGTTCTCGGTCGAAGCGCGCAGCCGGTGGCTCGACCCCGACTTGAAACCGCTGCCCTTCTGAAGACTTCTATGAGAACGCCGGCAACTCGGCGCCGCTCGAGCCGATTTTCGCGTCCGCAAAACTATTTGGCAGGGCGGCTAACATCTTGGAGCGTAACGTATCGCGGCTTGCGGCGTCCGCCGCCTTGAAACGCAGCTCCAGTGTGATGGTAGCGGCATCGACTTTGGTCAGAAAGCATCCCACCACCATTTGCTCGCCCGCAATCTCGCTTGCAACGCCAAGTGCCAGCCGCCGCGCCGCCTCGATGTCCGCGTCACGACTCAGATGAATCGTTATCGTGATCGGCCAAGGTGCATAACTCGTATTGAGATTGATCGTAACCTGACTGGCGGCAATGGCATTCGGCAGAACGATTCTATGACCGTCGGGCGCGCGCAATGTCGTGTAGCCCAACGAGATGATCTCCACAACGCCAATGTCGGTGCCGGTGGGTGCGGTAACTTGAAGGGTTTCGCCCAGGCGAAATGGGCGGTAAATGGCAATGGAAATGCCGGCCACCAAGTTGCCCAAGGTGCTTTGCGCCGCCAAACCGATGACCACCGACACCACGCCCGCACCAGCGAGCACGGCCGTGCCGATCGAGCGCAGCATCGGAATGAGATGCGCATACAGACTGAGGAACAGTAACCAGATCAGCACCGACCCGAACTGCTGCAGAAAACTGATTGTGGTGCGATCCACGTGTCCGGCGCGCGTCATGGATGCATTGACCGCCGCGCGAAAAACACGCGACACGATCAATGCCATCAGCACGAACAAGATCAGGTAGATAAGCGCGCCCCACAGCGTGTCGGGCTTGAGGAAGGACAGCACCTCGTGCTCGCCGACCCTGACCTCCTTCAATACGTCCTCGTTCATTTCGGACCACTCTGCGGTTGCCTCATCCACTGCTCACGAAACTTGCCAACGCGAACAACTTCACCGAAAGTCATCCTTGAGAATGAATTCCATCTGCGCCAGCCGGCCCATCTGCGCCGAAGTTGGCACCCAGGCCCCGCGCGCTACGCCGCCCATCCGCAACCTCACCGGAAGTCACAGTAGCAATCCGCTTGACTTGAACTGCACTCTAACTCGTTGGCGCAACGGCCCGCAATTGGCGAGGAGATCACGGTGAAATCGCTCACATCGCTTGATGCCGACCTTTACGGGCCGCAGATCAAAGTGGCGTACCTATTTCGCAGCCTCGAGCCTTAGAGATAGTTGGCACGAAACCTGCTTCGATTCCTAGGTTAGACGATGTTAATGGTTCAATGAGGGATGCCCGCGATGGCGGCGGCAATGCTTGGCCGCTTTTTTTGGCCCACGGCAATCCCTTGCCGATTTATTTGCCACTTTGTAAGGATAATTCATGTCACTCACCATTCCCTCATCGACCGGCCCGCTGTCCGCTGCCGTTCAATCACACGCGCATGGCCACAAAAAGGGCTCGCAGCTCGATCTTGCTTCGCAATTGGACGTTAGTTCCGATTCCTCCGCCGTTGCCGCCGCCAAAGCGCCGCTTGGATCGACGCAAAATGCCTTGAGCCGTCTGTTCGGCTTCGTGGCGCGGACCATCGGGATACCACTCCCTCCCGCGGCAACGAACGCCGCTGTCCTCAATGAGGCAGGTGCGGCGCCGTCCAGTGCGGCAACCGGCTCCAAGATCAACCTCACGGCGTAGCGCTGGATGAAAGATCGTTGAGCCTAAATTGCGGATGGGCTCATAATTGCATTGCAGCAGGCGGCGAACTCCGCCTGCGCGCAAGTGCGTCCTTAAATGTAATGCCGAGAAGGATCAGTGTTCCGGCGAGACACAAATAGGCAAACAAATTACCGACGGCGGTGTACACCGTGCGTCCTCCCTCCATGCTCGCCGCTGTCACCATCATGCCGTCCGCCCCTCGCGGATGGCGGTAAGGATCATCCGCGTAGGTTTTCTGGATAACGCGGCCGTTTGGATCGATGAGCGCGGAGACACCCGAATTTACCGCACGCACCATGCTCACGCGCAATTCAACGCTCGCGAACACCGACAGCGCCAGGTGTTCCCAAGGTTCCGTATCCGCCCCGAACCAGGAATCACTGGTCAGATTGACCAGCAAGTTCGGGTGCAATTGTCCGACTGCGCGCAGGTATCCAGGCAATATATCCTCGTAGCAAATGACCGGGCCCAAGCGCCAGATTTTGTCGTCGGCTCCTTGAAATGAAATCACCGCGGGCCCTGATCCCGGGGTGAATCTACCGGCCCCGGCAGGCAAGAATTTTCTCAACCAGGGAAAAGCATCGATGCCCGGAACGTATTCGCCGAATGCGAGCAGGCGCACCTTATCGTAATAGCCGGCGACCTTTCCATTTTTGTCCAGCAGGATGGCCGAATTAAATGCATCCTCGCGCGCCTCATCGTACATGTCGGCACCGATGACCGTGGGAAGGGTAAATCCGCGGCGGATCATGGCGAGAGAATCCGCAGAGAAATCCGCTGAGAATGCCCGAGGCACGGTGATCGGAAAGCTGCCCTCGCTCCACACTAGCAATTGTGCGCCTTCACGCTGCAAGCGCTGCGATTGCTGCTGCAGGGCGCTCAGTTGCCTAAGCGCCTCCTCGCTGGAGAATTCCCCGTCGATCGTATAGGCAAAGTTCGGTTGCACCAGGCCCACCTTGAGAACGGGCGCATGCGCAATACGCGCATCAATTTGCCGCATTCGCACGACTCCCCAGCTCAAAGCCGCGGCCAGCAGCACCGCGCAAGCCATCGCCGGACGATGAGCCGCACGCACATCCAGAGCCAGGTCATACAGCGCGCCGTTGACCATCATCAGCAAGGCCGTGACACCGAGGGGGCCGGTCAATTCGCTGATTTGAATGACCAGAGGATGCCACGCTTGACTGATGTATTGACCGCATGGAAATAACTGCGGCACCAGCAGTTCACAGCTGACCATGGCCAGCGGTCCGAGCAGCGTCATGGGCACCCGAACCCTGCTGCGTATGGCGCACACCGCGGCCGTGAAGAGCAAGAAGATAATGGCGCGTGTGGCGCAAAAAAGCAGGAAAACCGTCGTCGCCCCTGGCGGCGGAAAGTCTGCGAAGCGGCGCATCACGTCGATCAGCCAATAAAAGCCGCCGGCGGTTTCGATCAGTCCCGCCCACCAGCCTAGAAACAGTGCGCGCCGGAAGCTGCCCGCGTGTTCGATTGCCATAAAAAGGGGCACCGCTGCGACCCAGCCCAAGAGCGACAGATCGAAAGGGGTGACGGCGAGAAACCAGAGGCAGCCACTTAAAGTGCTCAGGGTCAAAGCGGTGTAAAAATTCAAATTTCGCATTCGATCCTAAAGAAAAATTGCAGTTCGCCGCCGCCTCATCTCGGGTATTCTGGGGCCCAATTATGCAAGAAAGATACGATCCCGCCGCTGTCGAAGCGCAGGCCCAACTCTATTGGGACCAACAGCATAGCTTTGAGGCCAAAGAGGATGACAGCCGCGAGAAGTACTACTGCCTGTGCATGTTTCCGTATCCAAGCGGCCGCTTGCACATGGGACACGTGCGCAATTACACCATAGGAGACGTGCTGGCGCGCTTCATGCGCATGAATGGACGCAATGTGCTGCAGCCGATGGGTTGGGACGCGTTTGGATTGCCGGCCGAGAATGCCGCTATCGCTAACGGCATACCGCCCGCCAAATGGACATTGGACAACATTGCTCACATGAAACGGCAATTGAAGTCCCTTGGCTATGGCTTGGATTGGAGCCGCGAGCTCACGACCTGCTTGCCTGCCTACTATCGATGGAATCAGTGGCTGTTCCTGCGCATGTTGGAAAAAGGCATCGCTTATCAAAAAACAGGCGTTGTCAATTGGGACCCCGAAGACAAAACCGTTCTGGCGAATGAGCAGGTCATCGATGGTCGCGGCTGGCGCACCGGCGCGCTCATCGAGAAGCGGGAAATCCCGATGTATTACCTCAAGATCACGGCATACGCGCAAGACTTGCTCGATTCATTGCAGAGCATGCCGGACTGGCCCGAACGTGTGCGCGCCATGCAGGCGAATTGGATCGGCCGCAGCGAGGGATTGCGCGTGGGATTTCCCCACGCCATCGGTGAAGGTGGCGTGCTGCACGCCTTTACCACTCGTGCCGACACCATCATGGGCGTTACCTTTTGCGCGGTCGCCGCGGAACATCCGCTAGCCGTCCATGCCGCGAACGGCAACCCGGAGCTGCAATCATTCATCGAAGAGTGCAAGCGAGGTCCTGCCGTCGAAGCGCAGCTGGCAACTCAAGAAAAGAAAGGCATGCCGACCGGGCTGTTTCTCACGCATCCGATCAGCGGCGCGGCCGTGCCGGTGTGGGTGGGAAATTATGTGCTGATGAGTTACGGCGACGGTGCGGTTATGGGAGTGCCCGCGCACGACGAACGGGACTTCGAATTTGCCAAGAAATATGCTTTGCCCATCTTGCAGGTCATCGATATTGACGGTCGCCGCTACTCGTTGGATGCGTGGCAGTCCTGGTACTCGGAGCATGGACGCTGCGTGAATTCCGGCCGCTATGACGGACTGGAATACGAAGCCGCGGTCAGTGCGGTCGCAGCGGATCTTAGCAGCAAGGGATTGGGCGAAAGACGGACCACTTGGCGGTTGCGCGATTGGGGCATATCGCGCCAGCGTTATTGGGGATGTCCGATACCGATCGTCCACTGCAAAGAATGCGGCGCCGTGCCGGTCCCGGACGATCAGCTGCCGGTGATACTGCCCACCCATCTGGTCCCCGACGGCAGCGGCAATCCGCTTGCAAAAGATTTGGAATTCCTCGATGTCAGATGTCCAAAATGCGGCGCGCAGGCCCGCCGCGAGACCGATACCATGGACACCTTTGTGGACTCGTCATGGTATTTCCTGAGGTTTGCTTGTGCCGACAATGATCAGGCCATGCTTGACTATCGAGTTCAATATTGGCTTCCCGTCGATCAATACATCGGCGGTATCGAGCATGCCATTTTGCATTTGTTGTACGCGCGTTTCTGGACTCGCTTCATGCACGACATGGGCGCCGTGCCCTTCAAGGAACCGTTCGCGCGCCTGTTCACGCAAGGCATGGTGCTGAACGAGGTATTTTTTCGCAAGCCCGCTTCCGGGCGGCAGCAATACTTCAATCCGGCGGATGTCCTCGTCAGCGTCGAGAAGAGCACGCAACGCCGCCTCGCGGTGCTGCGTAGCGACGGAAAAGAAGTGGAGTCGGGCGGTGTCGTGACCATGTCAAAGTCAAAAAATAACGGCGTGGATCCGCAGTCATTGGTGGACGAATTCGGCGCCGACACGGCGCGCTTATTTATGATGTTTGCCGCGCCGCCTGAACAAACCCTGGAGTGGTCCGATGAGGGGGTGCAAGGCGCTTATCGTTTTATCAAGCGCTTGTGGAAAGCGGTCTACGAGCACGTCTCTCAGGGCCCCGCAGCGGCGCTCGATAAGTCGGCATTGACCGAGCCGCAGCGGGCTATTCGCAAACAAGCGCACCAAACACTGGCCAAGGTCACGGATGATCTTGGTCGGCGCCGTACGTTTAATACGGCGATTGCCGCCGTCATGGAACTGTTGAATGCGCTGGCAAAGTTTCCGCAGGCCAGCGTGCAGGACCGTGCTGTTTCACAGGAAGCATTGGCAACTGCGGTGATTTGTTTGTCGCCAATCATTCCGCATGCAACCCATGCGCTGTGGAAGGGGCTGGGACATCGCACCGCGCTCATCGAGGAGCCCTGGCCCAATGTCGATACCGAAGCCTTGCAGTCATCGAGTGTACGAATGGTCGTACAGGTCAATGGCAAGTTGCGCGGCCATATATCGGTTGCTGTGGATGCCAGCGAAGCGGTGATCCACGACAGCGCGCTCAGCGATGTCAATGTTCGCAAATTCATCGGCTCAGTAGGAGTGCGCAAAATAATCATCGTCCCCGGCAAGCTCGTGAACATCGTGGTGTAATGGCCTAATGGCCGCCGCCAACTACCCGATCCTCCTTATCCTCTGCGCACTGACGGCATGCGGATTCCGTCTCGCGGGCAGCGAAACCTTGCCGGCCGTGATGGCTCGCCCCTACTTGTCCCTTAAAGACCCGTATACCGATTTCTCTCGAGAGCTCGAGCATCAGCTCAAAAGCTCGGGTGCCACCTTGCAACTTACACCCGCCGGCGCAACGGCAACCGTGGAGGTCACCAAAGATCTTGTGCAGCAGCGCACTCTCGCGGTATCGGCCAAGAATATTCCGACCGAATACGAGCTTACCTACACCATCACCTTCAGCGTGCAGGGCGTCGACCGGGAGTTACTTGCGCCCCAGACCGTCAGCCTGTCGAAAGACTTCAGTTACAATGAGACGCTGCAGCTCGCCAAGGAACACGAGGCGGATATTTTGCGCCAGCAAATGGCGCGTGATCTGGTGTCGATCGCATTGCGGCGGTTGACGAGTTTGAAATAGCGCGGGGCCGCTGTGCTACTGGTCAACGCCATTGATCGGCTTTCCCTCTACGTTTTGTTGCATCGCTATGGTCTGAGCCTGCAACTCGTGGCGCCCAATGAAGTCATCCCCGGCTCCTACTGGGGCGAGCGTGAGGCAGGACTGATCGGCGCCAAGATTTTTGCACGCCTCGATACTCCGGTACACTCGGTGCTGCATGAGGGAGCGCATTTCATTTGTATGACACCCGAGCGGCGTGCCGGCTTGGATACCGATGCGGGCGGCGATGACGTCGAGGAAAGCGCCGTTTGCTACCTGCAGATCATATTGGCGCAATCCCTGCCCCAAGTCGGGCATGAGCGCATGTGCAGCGACATGGATGAGTGGGGTTATACCTTCAGGCTGGGGGGCGCTGCGCAATGGTTTGCGCAAGATGCCGCGGATGCGCGCGACTGGTTGACGCGCCACGGCCTGCTTTGCTCCACTGCGCTCCTGACTTATGCCTGTCGATAGCGCGTATCGCATCACGCGCCGCACCGCGTTGGCGGTATTCTCGGCAGTCATGGCAGGGTGCTCGAGGCTTGGGTTCCTTGCCGCAAATGTGCCTGCCTCTTTCGGGCCATACAAACGGCATGCCAATATTCCGTACGGTACCGACCCGCAGCAGCAATTGGACGTATATGTGCCGGAAAAGACTGCCGGACTGCCGAGCGCGGTCGTGGTGTTTTGGCACGGTGGGCGCTGGAGCTTTGGCGATAAAGCCGACTATCGCTTTGTCGGCGCGGCATTGGCGGAGTCCGGTTACCTCGCCGTGGTGGCGAACTACCGCCATTATCCGCAAGTCAACATGGCGGGGTTTATGGAGGATGCCGCGCAAGCGGCGCTTTGGGCGCAAGCGCATGCAGCGCAATACGGTGCCGACGCCAAGCGTCTGTATCTCATGGGGCATTCGGCGGGAGCGCATATGGCCATGCTGTTGGCGCTCGATCGCCGTTATTTCGCAGCCGCCGGCCGGCCGGCGCCACAGATCGCCGGAGTGGTCGGCTTGTCGGGACCCTATAATTTCCTGCCGCTGCGGGAGCGCGACGTGCAAGAGATGTTCGGACCGCCGCAGCTGTATCCGCAATCGCAGCCCAGCAACTTCGTGCGCGCCGACGCGCCGCCGATGTTGCTGGTGCACGGACTGGACGATGTCACCGTGTGGCCCGAAAATTCGCGCTACCTCGCCGCTGCTTTGATCGCATTGGGGGTACCCGTGAGCCTGAAGCTCTATCCCAAAATAGCGCATGGCGATACCGTCGCTGCGTTGGCTCCGCTGCTGCGCCGGCGAGCCCCGACGCTAGCCGACATCACGGCGTTTATCGGCCGAAGTTAGCGAACTCTACGCTCCGACGGGAGCGGGCGGCGACATCGCGTAGACTCGGCCAAAGCGATTGCCCAGAAAGGCCTGCAGCTTGATGTCCTCCTGACGGATCAGGCCCGCTTGCGGCAATTCGCCCGCGCTCAGCATATCGAGCACCGCGCAAATGCCGCCTGCGGTCGTGATCTGAATCGCGCTGCGGACCCTACCGCCAATGGGCGCCGCGTAGATTTTATTGGCGTAGGTCTCTTGCATCAGCTGGCCCGCGCGCATGCCGCTCACGGTGACAAATACAATGACCACATCTTGCAGGGTGATGGGCACGGCATTCTCAAGAATATCTTTGAGCAGTTCTCGCCGGTCGCGCAGCCGCAGATCATTCAACAGCGCCTTCATGATGGCAGCATGACCGGGGTAGCGAATGGTGCGGTAGTTGAGGTTGCGGACCTTGCCGGCCAGCGTCTCGCATAAGGTACCGAGACCGCCCGAGGTATTGAATGCCTCGTATAAAATGCCATCGAGCGAGAACTCTTCGAGTTCTTCAAGCGGCTGGGTTTCCTTCAGTTGCCCATTCACAATGGCTTCGCATGGCTCGCAGTATTCATTGATGACCCCATCCGTGCTCCAGGTCAGATTGTAGTTGAGCGCGTTTGAGGGAAATTTCGGCAAAGCCCCGACACGCATGCGTACGTCATTGAGTTCATCGAAATGCGAAGCCAAATCGCTGGCGACGATGGTGATGAAACCTGGGGCCAAGCCGCATTGTGGAATGAATGCCGTACGCGCACCGGCGGCCAGCTGCTTCACGGCGCGGGTGCTCGCCACATCCTCGGTCAAATCCAGGTAGTGAGCGCCAGCGCTCTTCGCCGCTTCCGCGATCAGGCGAGTGGCGTAATAGGGGGCGGCGGACAGCACGGCAAATTTGCTTTTGAGCAAATTACGCAATTCCTCGCCCTGGGTAATGTCGGCCGCGACCTTTTTGATGGCGGCGGACGTTTCAAGGCGGCTCAGCTGCGCAGCGGAGCGGTCAATGACGGTCACCTGGTAGTCGCCGCAGCCGCCGAGAAATTCCGCGATCATGGAACCGATTTTGCCCGCACCGACAACTACAACGTCTTTCATTTTTCTCTCCCGTTACTGAGTGTATTTTTGTTCGAGAGCACTGCAGAGGGTAGGGTCATTTCGACGTTTCTACGGTATATTTACGTCGAAATGTAGTGTCAGATAGGTGAAATGACATGGACAACATCGATGAGAAGTTGATTTCGGCGCTCAAGGAGAATGGCCGCGCGTCCACGGCTAAGCTCGCAAGATCGGTCGGTCGCTCCCGCACCAGCGTTCAAAGCCGGCTCGAACGACTAGAAAAACAGGGCATTATTCTGGGCTTCGGCGTGCGCCTGGCGCCGGAACATAGCCTTGGCGCTGTTCGCGCCCATGTGATGATCAAGGTGGGTCCCAAAGAGTCTCGATCCGTGACTGCCGCGCTGCGCGAAATCTCGCCCGTGCGCGTGTTGCATTCGGTCAGCGGGGAGGTCGACTTGATCGCGGTCGCCGTCACGGCATCGGTGGCCGAGATGGATCAAGTTATCGACCGTATAGGCGCCTTGGACGGCGTGGAACGAACTACCTCATCGATCATCCTGTCCACCAAGTTTGAGCGATGAGAGCACTGCATCCTTTGCAGGTGTTGTTGCCGACGATGGGAAGCGCAGGGGATGTCCATCCATTCATTGCATTGGGCGCCGCCCTTAAAACTCGGGGCCATCGAGCCATCATACTCACCAACCCTATATTTCAGGGACTTATCGAGGCGCAAGGCCTTGGATTTCTCCCGGTCGGAAGCGCCGCCGAGGCCAGCGCGGCGATTGCCAATCCGCAGCTCTGGCATTTGCGCAAAGGTTTCGGAGTCATTGCGCAGGTAATCGTGCCGGCAATGGCGGAGATCTATCGATTGATCGAAAAGCATGCGGATGAGGCTACCGTCGTTGCCTTTTCCAGCTTGGCCTTCGGAGCTCGCGTGGCGCAAGAAAAACTCGGCGTGCCGAGTGCTTCGGTGCACCTGCAGCCCAGCGTCATCCGTACTTATGCCGATCAAGGGATGATGGGGAATGTGCGCCTGTCGGCCTCTAGGCCCCTATGGTTCAAGCGAGGCTTGTTCCGGTTGGTCGACGCCTTAATTCTGGATCGCAGACTCAAAGAGCCGTTAAATCAGTTACGGCGCAGGCTAAGCTTGCCGCCCGTGGATCGCATCATGCATCGCTGGATGCATTCCCCCGAGTTGCTGATCGCCTTCTTTCCGGCCTGGTTTGCCGCACCTCAAGCGGATTGGCCGGCCAATACCCATACCGTTGGATTTCCTCTATGGGACGCGGGCGATACGGCTCTCTCATCTGTCGCGGAAGAGTTTTTGGCTGCGGGGGCACCGCCGGTCATTTTCACGCCGGGTTCCGCCGGGTCTACCATGCAGCGATTTTTCCTCGAATCGGTCAGGGCTGTCGGCAGTCTGGGATTGCGTGCCATGCTCGTAACCAACTTTCCGGAGCAGGTACCGCAGCATCTTCCGCGCGACGTCAAAGTGTTCGGCTATCTGCCATTCAGCCAGGTGTTGTCGAGGGCCGCACTGCTTGTGTACCACGGCGGGGTCGGCACGCTGGCGCAGGGCATCAAAGCCGGCCTTCCGCACCTGGTCGTACCCCATGGCTACGACCAATTCGATAGCGGTTGGCGCGTTGAGCAGTTGGGCCTGGGCCGCAGCATTCCTGAGCGCCGCTACCGTGGTCGGATCGTGACGTCGGCGATTCAAAACATTCTCGGCGATGCAGCAGGCGAGGGGAGACGCAAGGAATTCGCCTCCCGGATCGACTCCGCCGATGCTATTTCGCGCGCGTGCGAATTGATAGAAGGTTTGGGCCGGCCGGGGCTGGCTAAATAAAAAACGGCGTGGATTTTCAGGCCCACGCCGCCGGGATGTCGCACCAGCGGGGGAGTTGGCTGGCTTGCCGGCGAGATTCACCTAAACCGCAGGCCTTTATCCTGCGAAAAAACGCGCCACAGAGAAAGGTACTCTTTGTACCCTAGGTTGAAATTTTAATCATTTGCCAAAATCGATAATATGCGCTAGTCCGCGCTCACTTGCGCTACCGATGCCGACGGGCGGGGTTGCCGTAGACGCCAAACGATCACGTATGCGAGCGCAGTCAGCGTCAAAGTGATGCAGCTGAACCAAAGGTCCTTGCGCATGCCGGGAGCGAACGCCATTGCCACCAGCACTGCGGCCATGCAGCCGATGGCGGCATAGCTCAGGTAAGGGAACAACCACATCGTGATGGCGGGTTGCGGCTCCTGGGCGCGTTCGCGTCGTCGCCGCAATGCAATTTGCGCCACCGCGGTGGTCATGTAAACGAACACGATGAGCGCGCCCGAGGAGCTCACCAAAAAATCAAAAACTTTTTGCGGTGCTTCGGTGGCCGCAAAAATTCCCAGAAATCCCGCGGCCGCCCCGATCAGCACCGATACCACGGGCACACGTCGCTTATTCAGGCGTACAAAGGACTGCGGAGCGTCGCCGCGTTCCGCCAGAATGAACAAGACCCGAGAGCTGACGTAGAAGGCCGAATTCAGGCAGGATAACACCGCGGTGAGAATAACGAAGCTCATGACTGTTCCGGCCCACGGCACGTGCATCGTATTCAGTGCCAAGGTAAAAGGCGACTCGCCGGAGCGAACCGAACTCCAGGGGATCACCGACACGATCAGGAATATCGACAGCACGTAGAACACTAAAATTCGCCAAATCACGGTGCTGGTCATTTTTGCGATCGCCCGGCCTGGTTGCGCCGATTCGGCGGCTGCGACGGTGGTAATTTCCGCACCCGTCATAGCGAAGAAAACCGTTGGCACTGCGGCGAGCACGGCAATCCAGCCATGCGGCGTGAATCCGCCATCTTTGTCGAGATTCGCAAAAGTCGCACCGGCGGGCGCAGTCCAGCCGAACGCGTAAGAGGCCGCGATAATGACAAATGCGATGATGGCCGCAACTTTGATGGATGCAAACCAAAATTCAAACTCAGCATACGAACGCGCTGACATGAGATTGACAGCGGTCATGATGCTCATCAAACCGAGACCGATCTGCAACTGAGACAGCGGCAGCCAGTTCTGCAGGATCTTCGCCCCCGCGATGGCTTCCACTGGAACGACAATCACCCAGAAATACCAATACAGCCATCCCACCACGAATCCGGCGCCCTCGCCCAGCCCGGCGCGGGCGAACTCGGTGAAAGAGCGCACCTGCGGGAGGGAAGTCGCCATTTCTCCCAGCATGCGCATGACCAAAAGGATCAACAGCCCGGTGATTGCGTAGCTGATGAACACCGCTGGACCGGCCGCGATGATCGAGGTGCTGCTGCCGACAAAAAGGCCTGCTCCGATGATGCCGCCGATCGAGATCATCGCCAAATGACGACTCTGCAACGATCGGCTGAGTTCGCGCGGCGACGCGGACTTATCAGAGATGCTCAGTTTGCTCATCACGCGCCCCTTAAGTTTGCACGCCATATACTACGCATAATGCGTTTCGATCGGTCTATAGGGCCCGCAGAAAATCGATAATTGCTCGGCTGACTTCCTGCGGTCGCTCCTGCTGCGTCCAATGACCGCACCCGGGAAGCATGATGGTGCCCCGCAGCTGCGGTATATAGCGGGCAAGGTCAGCGATGACTTCCTTCATCCGTGGAAATGCCACGACCAAGTCAAGATCGCCGGCCATGTATAGGGCCGGCACGCTCACGCTCGCGCCGGCGTACGGCGCCATCAGCTCCCAATTGCGGTCGATATTGCGATACCAATTCAGTCCGCCGCGAAATCCAGACCTCTGAAATTGCCGCACGTAGAAATCAATGTCCGCATCGGCGAGCCAGCCCGGCAAACGCTCCGGATTTGGCATGCGAGTAAGAAAACCCCCATCCCGCGGCACCATGCCGACGCTGGAGCTTGAGCCGCCAGGATTTCGCCGGGGCACGTCGCCCGATCCTGAAAACAAAATCTTCCGAAGCGAGACCCGCGCGTCGGCCTCGAGCTCTGCTTCGGCGACTCCCGGGGCTTGGAAGTAAAGCTGGTAAAAGAGCGCATCGGCATTTTGGCTCATCACCGACGTCGGGGCGGTGCTGCGGCGAGGACGGTAAGGGACGCTGAGGCCCACCACCGCGCGAAATCGATCCGGGCGCATGAGCGCCGCATGCCAAGCAACCGGTGCGCCCCAATCATGGCCGACGATCACGGCGCTTTTTTCACCGAGCGCATCGAGTACGCCAACCATATCGCCAACGAGATGAAATAAGGTATAGCGTTCGATCTCAACGGGCCGATCCGTGTCGCCATAGCCGCGCATGTCGGGGGCCACGGCATGAAAGCCCGCTTCGGCGAGTGCTTGCAACTGGTGGCGCCACGAATACCACGACTCCGGAAATCCGTGGCACAGCAACACCAACGGTCCGCTGCCTTGCTCGGCAACGTGGATGCGGATACCGTTGGCCTCGATGATGCGCTCAGTTGCATTCATAGAGCTAGGGTATCACCCTGCGCCCGCGCTCATCGAGGCCAGCTTGGTCTCCAATTCCGACCCGAAGTAAGCCTGCGGCTTCGAGGACTCCACATGTTCATGCCGTTCGCGCACGGCGATGGCGGACTTGGCCATCTCAAATGCGTCCCGCAAAGATCGGGCGCCTGGCAGCGCATCTCGATAAAAGGCCTCGCCGAAATAAGTAAGATCCCGGTCGCTTGAGCAGCCGAACGAGGTGCGATCGGCCGCTGCTGCGGCAATGATGATGGTCCATGGGTTTTTTAGCGAGTCGATAAAGCTTCCTGCATAGCACGCCGAAATAATGATGACACGCCACTTGATGCCCGAATCGCGCAGCGCCTCGCTGAGATCGGCATCCGTCAAATCATTGAGCGGCAGTTGCGCGTTCGAAACCGCAATGGTTGCATCCTGTGCGCCGTGCGAGGACAGCGATAAGAACAGCACATCGCGATCCACATTCATCTGGGCGGAAAGGCGCCGAAGCGCATATCTGAGCCCCGTCACGCTCGCCAAGGGTAGGCTCTCCAAATCGCGTTCATCATTGACGAGCAATAATTTTCTGTCTTGCATGGCGTACCGCTTGGACAGAACGCGCCAGGCTAAGGCGATTTCCTCAGAAAATACTCGCTGGGTGCCGACGCCAGCGAAGCCGAGGAAGAAGGCCTTCGCGGGCGCCGCGGCGTCGGCTGCGAAAGCGGCGAGGGCTTGATCGATGCGAGCCGGTTGCTCGAACAATAGCGTCTCGGCGTCAGCCAAGTTGTCAATTTCGGCATCCGCCGCTTCAATTTCTCGCGCGGCGAAGACATCGGGGATTACGTTCAGGGCGTTGCTTCCCCAGACAAAGGCGGCAATGAAAATGACGCCGGCTGCCGCCGCCCGGGACTGCGATTCGCCGGTGAAAGCGTGTAAACCCCGGAGCAAGTACGCGAGCGAGTAGCCTATGCCGGCGATTGCCGCCGCCCCAGCCCAAAAAGACGTCAAATATGGCTGTGCAGCGGCCAGCACCAACAGCATGGGCACCAAGCCCATGGTGAGTAGCAGCACCGATTCGAAGCTTGGGCGAGGTCGAGAAATAGAGCGCAGCAGGGACGCCAGTGCGAGGATCGCCAAGGCATACCAAGCAAACAGCGGGATGCCGCTGGCAAGAAATTCTGGATCAGGCAAGGCCTCCCATCGGTCGAGGGCAACCCACAACAGCAGCGAAAATAAAATCAGGCAAGCAATAACAGGGACTTCGCCGCGCAGCGGCCGCGCGTCGATTTTTCTCAAAGTCCATAGCCGCACCAGGGAAGCGAAATGGGGGTTTTCCATACTGCGATGATAACTTGAGTGAAGTGTTGCGCGGAACCTGCCGTCTCCGGGATGATGCAGCTCCGCAAGTGCGCTCTCGCCGCCGGACTCCGGCGTTGGAGGATGATTGGCTATTTACAGGTTGGGTGATAACTCCCCCACTGTGTCCGCGAGCGCGTACATCGCGCCGAATGCCACGGTGGTGGGCAAGGTGATTCTCGCCGAGAATTCGACGGTGTGGTTCGGCGCCACTCTGAGAGGTGATAACGAAACCATCAGCATCGGTGCCGACAGCAACGTGCAGGACTCGGCGGTATTGCACACCGATCCGGGATACCCCATGTCCATCGGGGCGCAGGTATCTATCGGCCATCAAGCCATGATGCACGGCTGTACGGTTGGCGAGGGTACATTGATCGGTATCCAATCGATTGTTCTGAACGGGGCCGTAATCGGCCGCAGCTGCCTGGTCGGTGCAGGAGCACTGATCACGGAGCGCAAAATATTTCCGGACGGCACTCTGATCCTCGGAGCGCCGGCCCGAGTGGTGCGCGAGCTTACGGATGAAGAACGCCAGAACCTGCTCAAAGTGGCAGAGAATTATGCACAGCGTGGGGCTTTTTACCGCAAACACCTGACGGCAGTCGAATAGCGTAGAAAATTTCCTGCAGGACTGGGCGCACGATGCTGATATCCTGAATACACTTTGGTTCGCTAAAAAGGGAGG